>NZ_CP101497.1:2321968-2653678 GCF_024362325.1 Microcella humidisoli | reverse complement strand
GCTGCGGCTCTGGGTGGAACGGGGCGCGGTCGAGAGGGGCGCACTCGAGGGCGGCGACGTCGGCCCGCCTCGATAGGGGCTGGCGGGCATGGCCGCGCGAAGAAACCCGCCGGATCCGCGCGGGTCGCGGCGAGCATCCCGCAGCTCGCGTGGCACCAGATCCGCGCGGCGCCGGTGATCCTCGTGAGCGGCCCGGAAGACTTCCTCGCCGAGCGCGCCAGCCGTCAGTTGCGGGATGCCCTGCGCGAGCAGGACCCGAGCCTCGAGGTGCACGACCTGCGAGCCGACGCCTACGCTCCCGGCGAGCTCATCACCCTCGCGAGCCCGTCGCTCTTCGGCGAACCGCGGCTGATCCGCGTCGACGCGGCCGCGACCATGAACGACGCCTTCCTCGAGGAGGCCCTCGAGTACATCGCCGCGCCCGCCGACGAGGTCGTCGTGCTCATTCGCCACGGCGGGGGAGTGCGCGGCAAGAAGCTGCTCGACGCCATCCGGCAGGGCACGGGCGGCGGTATCGAGGTCGTGTGCGCCGCGCTCACGCGCGACAACGACCGCGCCGACTTCGCGGCCGCCGAGTTTCGGCACGCCGGCCGCCCGATCGCTCCCGGAGCGCTGCGTTCTCTCGTGAGCGCCTTCACCGACGACCTCGCCGAGCTCGCCGGCGCATGCCAGCAGCTGCTCGCCGACACCGACGGCGAGATCACCGAGCAGACGGTCGAGAAGTACTACGGCGGTCGCGTCGAGGTCAACGCGTTCGCCGTCGCCGATGCCGCCATCGCGGGCCGGCATGGCGAGGCTCTGGGGCTGCTGCGGCACGCGCTCGCGACCGGCGCCGACCCCGTGCCGATGGTCGCCGCCTTCGCGATGAAGCTGCGCACCATGGCGAAGGTCGGCGGCACACGCGGCTCGGGCGGCCAGGTGGCCTCGCAGCTCGGACTCGCGCCCTGGCAGGTCGATCGTGCTCGGCGCGACTTGCAGGGCTGGACGGAGGAGGGGCTCGGCCGCGCGATTCTCATGGCGGCCGAGACCGATGCCGCCGTCAAGGGCGCGGGGCGCGATCCGGTTTACGCGGTCGAGTCGCTCGTGCGCGTCGTGGCCGACCGCGGCCTCGAGCTGTAACGCGCCGTCGTTCGGCCCCGCACAGCACGACACCCCCGCCGGCGAACCGGCGAGGGCGTCGAGAAGTGCGGGGTGGGGCTAGAGCGCCGCGACCTTCTTCGAGATCGACGACTTGCGGTTCGCCGCCTGGTTCTCGTGGATGACGCCCTTGCTCACGGCCTTGTCGAGCTTCTTGGTCGCCGTCTTGAGGGCGGCCTCGGCGGCGGCCTTGTCGCCCGAGGCGACAGCCTCGTTGGTGCGACGGATGGCGGTCTTGAGCTCGCTCTTGACGGCCTTGTTGCGCTCCTGCGCCTTGAGGTTGGTCTTGATGCGCTTGATCTGCGACTTGATGTTTGCCACGTGGGTGCTTTCTTCGAGATGAACGGTGTGTTTGTGCGGCCGGGGTGGGGTGCCGGTGCGATGCGAGCATCGCGGCGAAATTCCCAGCCGCATTCCGTGTCGAAAGAGAGAGGGCTTTCTGACACGCAAGCCAACCGCTTACGTTACCAGGTGCTCTGCGCTGTCGGCCACTCGACTGTCTGCCAGCCGCCCAGCCTCATGGGAGAATGGCACCAAATGTCTCCTCGCGCCCTCACGCCGCTCGCCCCTGCCGCGACCGACCCGACGCTGATCCGCAACTTCTGCATCATCGCGCACATCGACCACGGCAAGTCGACCCTCGCCGACCGCATGCTCGGCATCACGGGTGTCGTCAGCGACCGCGATATGCGCGCGCAGTACCTCGACCGCATGGATATCGAGCGCGAGCGCGGCATCACGATCAAGAGCCAGGCGGTGCGCATGCCCTGGGCGCTTGCTCCCGCCGAGGGTGGCAAGCCCGTCACGTACGCGCTCAACATGATCGACACCCCTGGGCACGTCGACTTCACCTACGAGGTGAGCCGCTCGCTCGCCGCGTGCGAGGGCGCCATCCTGCTCGTCGATGCGGCGCAGGGCATCGAGGCCCAGACGCTGGCGAACCTCTACCTGGCGCTTGAGAATGATCTGACGATCATCCCGGTGCTCAACAAGATCGACCTGCCGGCGGCCGACCCCGACAAGTACGCGAAAGAGCTCGCGGGGCTCATCGGCGGCGACCCCGATCAGGTGCTGCGTGTGAGCGGCAAGACCGGCATGGGCGTCGAGGGGCTGCTCGACGAGGTTGTGCGGCAGATTCCTGCACCGACGGGCGACCCGAATGCCCCCGCCCGCGCAATGATCTTCGATTCGGTGTACGACTCGTACCGCGGCGTCGTCACCTATGTGCGCATGGTGGATGGCCGGCTGAGCCCGCGGGAACGCATCCAGATGATGTCAACGCGGGCAACGCATGAGCTGCTCGAAATCGGCGTCAGCGCGCCCGAGCCGACCCCCAGCAAGGGACTCGGCGTCGGCGAGGTCGGCTACTTGATCACGGGCGTGAAGGATGTGCGCCAGTCGAAGGTCGGCGACACCGTCACGAACGCGCAGAAGCCGGCGGCGACGGCGCTCGCGGGCTACACCGACCCGAAGCCCATGGTCTTCTCGGGGCTGTATCCGATCGACGGCAGCGACTACCCGGTGCTGCGCGAGGCGCTCGACAAGCTCAAGCTCTCGGACGCCTCGCTCAACTACGAGCCCGAGACCTCGGTCGCGCTGGGCTTCGGCTTCCGCTGCGGGTTCTTGGGGCTGCTGCACCTCGAGATCGTGACCGAGCGCCTCGAGCGCGAGTTCGGCCTCGACCTGATCTCGACGGCGCCGAGCGTGACCTACGAGGTGACGACCGACGACAAGAAGCAGTTCACGGTCACGAACCCGAGCGAGTTCCCGACCGGCGCGAAGATCGCCGCGGTGAGCGAGCCCATGGTGCGCGCGGCGATTCTGGCCCCGAAAGACTATGTCGGCACGATCATGGAGTTGTGCCAGAGCCGCCGCGGCTCGCTCATCGGCATGGACTACCTCGGTGAGGATCGCGTCGAGATCAAGTACACGATGCCCCTCGGTGAGATCGTGTTCGACTTCTTCGATCAGCTGAAGAGCAAGACGGCCGGCTACGCGAGCCTCGACTACGAGCCCGCGGGCGATCAGGAGGCCGACCTCGTCAAGGTCGACATTCTGCTGCAGGGCGAGGCGGTCGACGCGTTCAGCGCGATCGTGCACCGCGAGAAGGCGTACGCCTACGGCGTGCTCATGACGGAGCGCCTCAAGAAGCTCATCCCGCGCCAGCAGTTCGAGGTGCCGATTCAGGCCGCCATCGGGGCCCGCATCATCGCGCGCGAGTCGATCAGCGCGATGCGCAAAGACGTTCTGGCCAAGTGCTATGGCGGTGACATCACCCGCAAGCGCAAGCTGCTCGAGAAGCAGAAAGAGGGCAAGAAGCGCATGAAGATGGTGGGCCGCGTCGAGGTGCCGCAAGAGGCGTTCATCGCGGCGCTCTCGGGCGATGTCGAGACTAAAAAGGGGCAATGAAAACACCTCGTGCTGCCCTGTACGCGCGTATCTCCCAAGAGGACGCAAACATTCCGTCTGTCGAGAATCAGCTAGAGAACCTGCGGGCTCTCGCTGCCAAGCTTGGCGCTGAAATCGTTGCTGAGCACTCAGACAACGACATATCTGGCTACTCCGGAAAACAACGCCCCGGCTTTCGTGACCTGCTGCTGACCATCGAAGACGGACGCACAGACCTTGTGCTTGCAGTAGCTGTGGACCGACTCGCACGCAACGACGTGGAAAGCTTCGCAATCCGCCGCGCAAGCATCCAAGCCAAGGTCCGCTGGCACACCCTGGCCACCGGAGAAATCGACCCGACCACTGCAACCGGCGCATTCAACGCAGCTCTGTTCGCAGCCCTTGCAGAGCTGGAGTCCGGTCTGAAGGCTGAGCGCGCTCGACGCAGCGTCAACGACCGACTCAACCTGGGTCTGCCGCTCGTAGGCAACCGCGTCTTTGGCTTCGAGACCGACAGGCTCACGCTCCGCACAGACGAAGCTGAGCTAATCAGAACCGCCTACAGCCGCATGCTCGACGCACCCGACACCCTGTCACCGGAAGACCGTCAGCAGGCCCCCTGGACGCTCTACAAGGTTGCTCGGGACTGGAACGCACGCGGGCACAAAACGACGGACGCAGGCCGCTCCAGCAAGAAGCGGGGGACCGGTGGCCGGGAACGAGTCGAACATGACGGCATGTTCACCACAGAAGCAATCAAGCGCATCCTCACCAACCCCCGCATGGCTGGCATCCTCACGCACAAAGGTGAAGAGCTTGCCTCCGATGGACTCCCCGCAATCGTCAGCCGTGAACGGCTCGACGCAATGGAGGCATTCCTAGCGAACCCTGCCCGGAAGCAGAAGCCCGGACAGAAAGCCACCAACCTTCTCTCCGGTGTCATGCTCTGCCCCTGCGGGAACCCGCTGAGCGCGGGCTCTGTCGGTGCCAAGAGCACGGTCAAGGGGAAGGTCTACAAGTACAGCTACCACGTCTACCGGTGCCGCAAATCGAACACCCCCGGCAACACCAGCGGGCACGCTACGGTGCGCGTCACAGAGGCAGACGAATGGGTGACCAACGAAGCCCTGAAAGCCATTGCAGAAGAGCGCGTGACCGTATCCGGTGGCGGGTACGACCGGGAAAGAATCACCGCAATCTACGCAGCCCTGGGAGAGAAGTTCCGTCAGATTGAGCATGTTCAGGCACTGCTTGCAGACCCTGACTTAGTGGACGAGCAGACCGCTTTCAAAGCTCGGCTGAAGGTCTTGAAGGGGGAGCGGGAAGCGCTCGAAATCGAACGAGACCGACTCACCGCGCTCAGTGCTGAGGGTGGTGCGCTCTCTGAATTCCTGGCCTACATGCAGGGTCTGCCGAACTACGACGACATCGAAGCCTCCATTGCTGAGGGATCCACGGCTGAGCAGCGGGCTGCTTTCTGGAAGCCCGCTATTGGGTGGGCAAAGGGTTACGAAGCTTGGGAAGGAACTCCCGTTGAGAAGAGGCGGGAGATTCTCCGTGGCTCGTTCATCGTGAAGCTGTCAACGGGACGCGGGGCAATCGACACCCGCATTTCGGTCGAAGCTCGGTAGCTGGGAACGGAGAGGCCCCCGGTCAGTTTCAACCGGGGGCTTCCGTTCGCCGCTAGGCCGCTGTCAGCCTTTCGAGCTGCCAGCATGACCCTTCAATGGCGCGGGGCAGGGGCTCGAAACGGGACAGCTTGACCGACAGGTCAAGCAGCTCACCGTTCTCAGTGACCGCCCGGTAGACCCCGGTGAAAGGGGCAGGAGTGCCTTCAACCAACTTCATCTTTTTGCTCCGTTGCTCGAAGACGACTGGTGCTAAATCCAGGATGCCGCGCTAGTGTTGTCTGGTTCCGCCAAGAACGTGACCCCGCTAGACCGCACCCCGGTCAGCGGGGTCGTCTTGTTTTGCACCCGAACCGTGTGGCCCGAATCTCCTTCGAAATTCGAAGACAGCACCATTCTAGGCGGGGCCCCTGACGCAACTGAGCCTAGACAAATCGGTCTGCCCTTTGCCCACACGCGCTTGTTTCCGCCCATTTCCGCCCATTTAAGGGTGTGTAATCCGGTTCATCCACAAGGTTCAACCTAGTTATCCCCATATTTTCCACAGGGCGTTAGCATGGCGCGTTTCGATTGGCGTGGATATTGTGAGTTCATGGCGAAGAAGAAGATTGAAACCACCCTCATCACCGATGACTTCACTGGAGAGGAAATCTCTGGCGGAGCCGTAGAGGTCTCACTCAGCTACAAGGGGAAGACCTACAACCTCGACCTGTCTGAGAAGAGCGCAACGGCTCTTGATGACGCAATCACCCCGTTTATTGCGAACGCGGAACCTGAGCCCGCCAAAGGCACGACGGCGCCTATCCGCTCTGCCTCTGACTTGGATGCCGCAGCAGTGCGGGAATGGGCACGAATCAACAACATCCCTGCCAATCCACGCGGAAGACTTTCCAAATCTCTCACGAACGCCTACAGAATGGCTCCAGAGAACCGTTAACCAGCAATGCAAAGACCCCCGGACCTAGGTAAGTAGGCCGGGGGTCTTCTCTTTGCATTGGACAACTAGCCTGCTTCGTCGTTTTTGGGCACAGGCACTGAAGCGACCAGCGCAAGGTGGTTGCCTACTGGACGCTTCACCATGAAGGTGGCTGGCTTACGACCCTCCCGCTCGCTCGAGACCTCCAGCACTCCAGCTTCTACCGCCTCCTCAATATCAAGACGCGCACTTTCTTCACTAAGACCTGTTTCGTCACGGTATTCAGCCCGAGTCATCACACCGGAAAGCTTCTCCCGCACACGACGCACACGCTTAGAAAGTCCTTCACCGGCAACCTGACGCATCACCGCATTCTCTGAAACCTCATTCAAGTAGAGACCTCTGATGGTCTCCGTGCGGGCGGAACGGTTCTTGCCCGCGTGGTCTTCCTCAGTGGAGACCGCTAGCCACTCCTGCTTTGAACCGCTGGTAGGACTGAAGCTCTTGTCTCGGTACATAGTGAGCACAACGTCCGCTCTACCATCGAGCGCTCCCGAGCCTCTGGCAATTGGAGCATCTGTGTCCTGGTCACTCCTACGCGGGTGGTGAATGAACCAAGTGGTGGCCTCAGCACGAATCGCAACAGCCGCCTCCAACGTCATGCTGTTCAAGGCAGCGTCATTCTCGTCAGTCCCACCGCTCGTGTTGGCGAACGTGTCAAAGATGATGAGACCCACCTCTTCAGCGTTGGCCTTCTCACGCAGAAGCTCAAGAGACGTCTCGTTATTCAGATTCGCTCCGCGTACCGGAATGACCCACTTCTTCAGCTCTTCGAAGTCCTCCCCGTGAGCTTCACACCACGCCTTCAGACGGTCAACGTAGCCGTTGAATCCCTCACCGATGACCACCATGGTTTTGGTCTGCTTGGTCTCTTTACCCAGCCAGCGCATCCCGAAAGCCATGGAGCAAATAGCGTCAATGTAGAGGAACGTCTTTCCAATGTTGCGCTTGGCAATGAGGAAGACCATGCCCTGTTCAGGCACGAGGTCCTCAATGAGGAAGGTCTGAGAAGCAGCTTCCATCTCTTCCCAGCTCGGGAATTCGGTACCGGTGAAATTCTCGGAAGCAAGCCGACGCTTAGCCTTCTGTTGAGCCTTGAGCTTTATGTAGTAGTCGTTAGCCAACTCGTCAGTCATGGCCTCAACAACCTCAGGAGAGTCAGGCTCACCAGTTCCCCCGAATTTGCGCACGGCTCCAGCTAGAGACCGGTCAAAGTCATCCGCATACTCAGGCGTATTGAACTCACCCTGAAGCCAACGGGCACGCAACAGGTCCAAAGCCCCAGCTACTCCACCCTTCCCCTCAGCAGCGAGACGCACCAACTCAGCCTGACGCTGAATCATCTCGTCATGACCGAACTCTCCCCTAGGGAATCGAACCTTGGCAGCACTGACCTCGTATGAAGTGACGGGACGCAGAGTCCTAACCCAGTCGGCAATAGAGCCGTGGAAGGGAGACTCAGACATCGAGCTTGACGGCACGCACAACCACTCTGGAGCTGGAGCCAGCTCGTCTAGTGATGTCGGCACCGAGTCACCCCAGGCAATGAAGTAAGAACGTCCCGCTCGACGGTCCACGTCCGTCAACACCTCACCAGTAGAGATGACCACAGGAGCCGCAGGACCCAACTCCACATCGTGAGGGTGACGGTAAACGTGATGCTCACCGCCTGAGCTGGTCTTGTAGCTGAAAGTGTCGGGCAACTCAGACAGGTCCGCCTCAACCAGGCTGTTCCATCCGTCCTTGCCCTTTTCAGCGTTCATGTCGATATCGAGGACACAGACGGTGCTGTCAGCTACGACGCCCACTAGAGCGTCAGGCTGTGCCGCCCACCAAGCCCGGATGCCTTCCGGGTTCGTGATGGCATCCGTCAGACCCCGAGTCAGATACGGAGTCTTTCGCTCGAAGAGCTTGTCTCCGCTCCACGAGTCCTTCTCTCGGACAGGGTGTACCCGCAATCCGAGTGCAGCCCAAGCAAGGGCTTTGTCTACTCCCTGGAGGTGCTCTCCAGGGCTATCTAGTCGGTCCGACATTTGTTTCTCCAACGAGTAAACCCCCCTGAACGTGTGACCTTGCAAGCCACGTTCAGAGGGGAACTTTTGATAATCAATAATGATTGCAAGGTCATCTGAAGTCAATTATGACATATTACTGAGAAGTGCTCTCTTTGTAGCATATTATTGGTTTTGTCCATGTTTGACGGCCTCAACCCCAACGAATCTCAACCCCAATTGGGCTTGAACGAAAAGTGGGGTTTAGATGGGCCGAAAACCCGCATAACTACGCGGAATCTCAAGCTCAATCCCAATTCCCCAATAACTTATAGTCTCATAAGAGACGGGAAAACTAAGGGTTGTGCTGAGATAAATAGCCCCGAAACTGGGGAAGGTTCCCAGTGCATGAAGCCCGGCGCAGCCAAAAAGAATGCGAGCTGTAAGCCAGTCGGATGAATCGAAACGATGTGGCTACGCTTGCTAGCTCTCTGGCCGGATCGAAGGAATAGCGCGCTTAGTCGGGCAAATTCTCAAGACGAAGAAGGACCCCCACGCAACCATCATTCCACCCAGTCAAGACCACTATTCGAACAGAGACTGACGTCTGACAGTCCGCCCCATAATGCAAACCCAGCAAGCCCGCGGGTTTCCAGGGGACACGTTGAGCTCCGAAAAGTGATTCGATTTTTGGACCCCCTGAGCAGCACTACGAGGCCAGACAGTCGATCGTGAAATTCCGGCCGGCATCTATCGGGACATGGAAACATTTGGGGGTCTTTTTCCATGTACAGAAATGGGCTCTCAGCCGTCAAGTGGTCCTAGAGGTCAAAGTCCGAATCAGGTGGCCAATGTACGAAAGACAGGTGTCGCTGTTAAAATTGACCCCTTAACCATTGAAGCGAGGTCTAGTTTTGAGCGACCAGAAATACACAGCCCTTCTTCTCGTGATCGATCGATCCGGGTCCATGGCACCGATCGCTGAAGCGATGAGTGACGCAGTCTCGAAGCTACTGAGGGAACAAGCACACCTTCCCGGGCTGAGCACTGTAGACGTGGTGCTGTTTGACCATGAAGCAAAGCGCACACATCATCTGGCAGATCCGGCGCAGGTGCAGCTCAAGCTTGAGCCGCGAGGAGGCACCGCGCTGTTCGATACCCTCGGCGCAGCACTATTTGACTTCCATCGGCATCTTCAGTCGCAGCCTGAGCATGCGCGGCCGGCTGTCGTTCAGGTCGTGATCGTCACTGACGGGCAGGATACTTCCAGCTCCGAGTACACCGCGAGTGCGATTCGCCAGATCGTTCGAGCTCGCGAGGCGGATGGTTGGCAGTTCACGTTCCTCGGCGGTGAGATCGACGCAGAAAACGCCGCCGAGCAGGTCGGCATCTCACGCTCGGACGCAATTCGATTCGAGCGCAACCACGAGTCGGTGCGTCTCTCCATGCAGCGATCGAGTCAACGAATGGCGCAAGGTCGCTCCCCGAGGGCAGACAATTCGGGGGCTTCGAGTACAGGGAGGTAACGCTCAAACTGGTCCTGACGAGGGGAAGCCTGAGTAGCCGATCTGTCTGTCGAGCCTGAACTTGGACCTGGAAGTTGTGTCGCCGCGCACTGCCAGGCAGGCGCGCTCGACCCGTCCGTGAAAATTCGACCCCACCGACCCGATCAAAGTCGGGTGTGTGCTTCGCTGATGATTCGCTCGGCCGTCTCCGAGGGGCCAAGTTGTGCCGTGTCAAACCACCATGCGGAGTCGCGAAAGTTATCGAGCATCTCCGCTTCGAGTGCTTCATAGCCATCGAACTCCCACCGTTGATCGTTCGCGCGAGTGGCGTTCCTGGCTCGACAAACTTCGATTCCAGGCGAGAGAACAATCAGCAGGACGTCACAGGCCAGCGATGAGGTAAGGGCGTCAAACTCGGCGCGATCCGGAAGCACAGTCTCAATTACAGCCGTGAATCCCGCCTCGGTCGCGTTCCTGGCGAGCGCTGCCAAGTTCCTGTTGATCAACTCGATTTGGGCCAAAGCTTCGTGACGAGGCGAGCCGAGCGCCCACACTCGACCACCCACGATCATGGCCGCAACAGCGTCACCGCTGAGCATCATCGACCTCGGCAGGCCCATGGCAACAAGTTCGGCGACCGTCGACTTACCGGCGCCAGGCATGCCCGTGATCACGATACATACCGGCCCCAACTCAGCCAGAGACTTGCTTGCCATTAGTCGAGTATGGCGCGTCAGGTTTGTTGACCGCGATGCCCACTGAGGTTCTCTTCATTCCACGCCCGCTACAGCAGGACGAGGCCAATTACGCGCGTGAACCCGACCAGGCCGCCGCCGCGACCGCAGGGAGGCTGCCGGACTTCGACCACACACCTCACCCTCGCGAAGCCGCAGAGGGTGGCTGCGAAGTCAAGTCGCCCCGTACTCGAGTTCGCCCATCGACACCGGACCGTCAAATCGGCATCGTCGGCCGATGATGCCCCCATACGCTACGCGCTACGCGACCAGCCCATCTTCGAGTGTGGGCTGCCATACGACCGCGGGCCGAAGCACTGTCGTTCGGCCGATGGTGGTACCGAAAGGGAACTTCTCGTCGTAAGACATGAAGTAGTTCACGTTTCGTCGCAGTGCGGTTGCTAGATGAACTGCGTCGCTTGATCGGAGTTTGTAGTCCCAGGCGAGCTGCTGCGCTTCACGAGCCGTTATGAGATCAAGTTCGACCCACTCGGTGTCGACAAGGTCGAGGTAGTCCGCTATCAGCGCGTTGGCTCGTTCAATGCCCGGGCGTTCAGAACTGTCGGCGAGGTACCCGTGACCGCCTACTTCGACCATCAGAAGCCGCGAAGCCACGAGGCGGATGTCCTTACGCTTGGCCGCCTCGAGGACAGCGGCGCAAATGTCAGCATGCTCCTGGTTGAGCAACACGTGCAGGAAAACGTCGGCATCGGCGTATACGCGCGGAGTGTTATCAACGGCCACGTTGCCACTCCAAGTACTCCGCAACGCTCATGCCCGACGGATTCGGGAGCGCACCTCGAAGGGCCTCTACGTCAACGCTGCTCGGCAGCTGTTGCAGTTCGAGCGAATCCGCCTCTATGCGGATGATCTGCCCACTGACGTTCCGCTTCAGAATTCCTGCGACGAGAACTTTGCTGTTGAACAGATGCAAGTAAACCTCGGGGTCAATCTTGTCGACCATGCATGTGACCGGTGGCCCGTAGCCCGTCACAAGCCCGATACGCGTCCTGGCGGTGCGGGCACTGATCACGTCGAGTTTGCCCACAACGGAGCCATACGCCAGGGACGCTTGCGCGACGGCAAGTTTGGCGTTGTTGTCAACACGCTCATCGATTCGAGTAGAAGTGTTGTCGTGGTCGAGTTCGGCGACCTCGATCGTCTGAATGCCGGAAGCATGTCGATGTGTCAGCGCACCAACCTCCGCCATTCGCTTGACGGTGCGCTCGCTGAAGTCGTCGGGGATCTTCGGTGAGGTATGCAGGCTCGTGATCCCGGCGAGTAACGCGCGACCCGGACGGTAAAGGTCTTCCGTGGAGCGATGCGCTCCCTGCAAATCAGGCCTTAGCTGGATCGTCGGTCCGCTTTCGTACCAATCGGTCCGCTCAACGAACCAAGCGACTCGAGACTTCGGGTCCGGCTCCACGACACGATCGAGCTCTTCCAGACTCAGGGTGATCTCGTTGACGGCAGACGTGTAGGCGCGAGGTGCCAACGCGCCTCGCGTGACGCCTAAACGCAGTTCCAGCACGCCGGGCATGGGCACAGCTTAGCCACCCTCAATTCTCGAAGGCTGCCCCAATTTGGGGCCACAATGCTCACAGCCATGCGAAGCGCTGGATGATCGTGAATCCCTTGTGATCCGTATCGTTGCGGCGATCATGCGCCGCGCCCCATCACGGCCATCCACCCCACGACCCGCACCTCCCCAAGTGCCACCGAGGGCAGAGGCTTGACCGGCGGCGTCGTTCTCGGGATGCAGTGCGTCGTCACTACCCTTCAAAGCATCTGGCGAGCATTTGAGCTCGTCTGTCCACGCTGACTGACCCTCGTTGTGCAACAATTCCGCCGTGTCGGTTGACGTCGTGCCCTACTCCGTGGATTGGCCCGCCCAGTTCGGGGCCGTTGCAAACGAACTGCAACGAGCCCTCGAAGCGGTTCCCTTTTTGTCGATCGAACACGTGGGCTCCACAGCTGTACCCGGGCTAGCGGCAAAGCCCGTCCTCGACATCGATATCGTCGTGGAGCGGCAACACGTTGGCCTGGCGATCGCAGCACTCGCTCAAGCCGGCTACGTGCACCGTGGCGACCTGGGCATTACAGATCGAGAAGCAATGGATGCGCCCGACAGCCAACCGCGTCGAAACGTCTATATCTGCGTGGAGGGAACACTGCATCTCCGGAACCACTTGGCAGTCCGGGAAGTGCTCCGCCAGCGATCCGATCTGCGCGACAGGTACGGCGCGGTGAAAACAGCGTTGTCCCGCGTCCCCGATATGGACATCACGACCTATATCGCCGGGAAGTCGGGGGTGCTACAAGACGTGCTCGCACTGTCTGATCTGACCGAGAACGAGAAGGCGCTGATCCTTCAGTTGAACACTCAACCCTGAGTGGTCGTGCTCCGCGGCCCAAGTTCTCGAACAAAGGCGTTGCGAGGGCAGTGATCGAACCAGTGAGGAACCAGACACAACGATGCGCGTGCTCGCCCTTGCAAGGCCAGAGCCTTCCAGCGTGTGACGTGCGCTCGAGCCCGGGGTTCCGCGAACCTACTACTCTCTCGCAGGGTCGTCGCAGTCAAATTGAGAAGCCGCCATCGCTCTTTAGCAGTTGCCCTGTCACCCAGCCGCCTTCGTCGGAGAGCAGGAATCGGACGAGGTTGGCGGTGTCGGCCGGGCTGCCAAGGCGGCCCGTGGGCTGCCGATCCGTCAAGGCAGCACGGATGTCGTCTGTCATCCAGCCCGTGTCGATCGGGCCCGGATTGATGAGATTGGCAGTGATTCCCTGTGAACCGAGCTCTCCGGCAGCCGCGAGAATAATGCGGTCCAAAGCACCTTTGCTCGCGCCGTAGGGAACGTTGTGAACCACGGCATCGCTTGTGAGAGCGACAATGCGCCCCCACTCTTGCCCGAGTTCTGCGAAAGCTTTGATGAGCAACCATGCTGCGCGAGAGTTGACGGCGAAGTGTCTATCAAAGCTTTCCAGACTGGTATCGAGGATTGATGAGTCCACGCTGTGGGAGTGGGAGAGGACGAGGGCGTCTAGACCGTCGAGGGCTCGGGCGGCGCGGGCAACAACTTCCGCCGGTGCCGCCGGGTCGCTGAGGTCCGCTTCAATGCGCACGACGAGTGCGCCCGCTCTAGTCAGGCTCGCTTCGAGCTCGTCGACGTCGCTCGCGCCGCCACCGAAGTCCGCTCCGAGGTCATACGGCGACCAGGTGGTGAGAGCAAGATTCCAACCGTCGTCGGCGAGCGTCTTCGCGATTCCATGGGCGATGCTCGACGCTCGCCCCGCACCGGTAAGTAGTGCCGATTTTCGACGGGTCACTCCAGAATGCTAGCGACACAGGCAAACAGGCCGATGTGGTCTTTGTGATGGCAGGAACAACTACGTCGAGGAGCTGACGGGTGCAACCCAGCTCGCCCAGATGGGAGAACCGGCATGACACGACGCCACACGCCCAGCGGGACAGATATCCGATCCCGCAGCAAACACGCCCAGTAGCCTCGTGTGATGGGTAGCGTGAATAGCCACCGGGTGCGCGACGCGGTGGCTTCTGATGCCGAGAAAATTGCTCGGGTGCACGTCGACGCATGGCGGGAGACCTACTCGGGCGTGCTCGAAGCTCGTCAGTTCTCTGAGGAAGTTTTTCGCAAACGTGAGCAGTTTTGGACTAGTTACCTATCCATTGATCCGCGTCCGGGGCGCATGGTGGTCGCGGAACATGCTGGAGTTCTGGTGGGCTTCGCGAACTCTGGCGAGGCGCGCGGACCTGACGCCGAGCATGGGTTCCCACCCGTTCGATCGCTGCACTTGTTCTCGATCTACATGCTGGTAGGTGCCCACGGCAGCGGCCTCGGTCAATTGATGCTCGACGCGGTACTCGGCGACCATCCGGCGCAACTTTGGGTCCTTCGTGGCAATCATCGAGCGATCGCGTTTTACCAGCGCAACGGGTTCGTGGTCGATGGCACGGAGTTCATCGATCCATCGGAACCGAACCTCGTTGAACTACGGATGGTGCGATGACCACGCTCACGGCCGACGCTCACGTCCACAGCGAGTGGTCGTGGGACTACGCATCGGATCCGGCGTCGCAAGGCTCGATGGCTCGAACCTGTGAACGGGCGATTCGGATTGGACTGCCGGCGATCGTGTTCACTGAGCACCTTGACTTCGCGGACGACTGGCGGGTCGGTGAAGGCGACATCGGGGAGCACGCGCAGAAGTACGTGGATTCCACCGGCCGCGTGATACTTCCGCCCTTCGATGCCGACGGGTACCTCGAAGCGATTGACCGGTGCCGTCACGACTACCCTGAACTTCGCATACTCACCGGTGTCGAGTTCGGGCAGCCGCACCTGTGGGACGCGCGAGCTGCCTCATTGCTATCCAGTGGCGCGATCGACCGCGTCAACGGATCGCTCCACATGCTCCCGTTCGAAGACGGCGAGTGCACGGAGCCAACGACGTTGTACCGCTACCGGCCAGCGGATGAGGTCATGTGGGCGTATCTGGAGGAGATCCCGCGAATGGTCGCGGAGTCGGACACGTTCGAGGTGTTCACCCACATCGACTATGCCGTGCGCTCGTGGCCGATCGCCGTCGCCGGGCCCTTCAACCCCCGCCAGTTCGAGGAAGGCTTTAGGGCGGCGATGCGAGCGATCGCGCGCTCCGGGCGCGCGTTGGAGATGAACACTCGGCGCCTGGAGGCGTGGATTCCGCAGTGGTGGGCGGAGGAGGGCGGGCGCGCGGTGTCCTTCGGTAGCGATGCCCACGGACCGGACGCGCTCGCCGCGAACTTTCCTAACGCGATTGCGATGGCCGAGTCCTTCGGCTTCGGTCCGGGATCTCGGCCTGAAGACCTGTGGTCCCGTTGAACTCAGCGGCGAGACCCCTTTTCGTGGCACTGTCCGTGCTTTGAGCAACACCAGCTGGTAAGCACCGCTGACCGTTTTCGCCCTAGACGGCGGGTTGAACGCACTTATCGGGCGACGGAGAGCTCCACAAACAAGGAGTGCTGCTCGAAGCTGCGGGTTTCGCTGATGAGTTCGCCAAGGGTGCGCTCTACGGCGCGACGCACTTCCGGGCTGGCATCGTTCAGCGCGGTCCGACCGAATGGTGCGATCTGGTTCACCATCTCCGCCGCGTCGGGCGCCTGCGCCAGATAACTCCATCGGTTGCAGCGAAGAATTCGCAGGTCGGCACCTTTAGCGATGCCCTCGAGCTCGGCCAGGGAGCCGGTCGCCGCGTTTGGATCTTGAAGTGCGATTCCATGCTCTTGGGCGGCTGTGCGCAGGAGCACGGCGGAGGGAATGCCGTCCGTCTCCCAGGCAGTGATCACGATCCGACCCGCGGGACGGATCAACCGCCGCCACTCCGCGAAGGATGCGAGCGGGTCCAAGTAGGGCATCGCCGAGACGCACGTCACGAGGTCGAAGCTCGCATCCGCAAAGGGCAACTGCGACGCTTCTGCGCGGCGGAAGCTCGCGGCCGGTAGGTGAGCCACCGCTTCGTCGAGCATTCGTTGGGATATGTCGGTGCCACTAAACCGGAGCCCGTCAGGAGGAAGAGCACGAAGGAGTAAGCCTGTACCGGTCGCGACGTCGAGGACGTCGCGGACGCCATCTAGGTCCACGAAGGAAGCAACCGACTCGGCTAGTCGTCGATGCATTTCGCCCAAGTCGTACGTGTGCGCACGACCGTCAAACGCCCGCTCGACCACGGCGCGATCGATGACCATATTGGCGATCGTAGCGATTAGATGTGTCGTACCCGATTACGCACTATGTGCGAGAACTGCGGTCAGAGCGACCATTGAGGGGGAAGCGCCTTACCTTTTCGGCGGAATGTCCACTCTTCAAAGCCGTCACAATCCAGGCAGACACTTCAGGCTGCTACAGCGATTTCAGGCGAGCTCGCTGCTGTACGGCAAGTGCCTGAGGAGAGCGCTGCTGCCAGGGCCGGAATTCATCCCCAGCTCATCGCATCCAGGAGAAGGTAGAACACGAGCCGCTCGTCATCGGCGTCGTCTAGCCCATACATCGTCAGGAAACTGACTGAACTGGGCGACCATCCATGGTTGACGACCTGCGCCGCGGTCAGCGCCAGGTCGGAGTATCGATCTGCTACGCCGAGGTGCCCCACGTCAACGGCACCGGTGAACGCCAACGTTTGAGGATCGAACAGAAAGTTCGCCAGAGTGGCATCACCATGGCACACCACGAGGTCTTGAACGGCAGGCACCGAGGTTTGCAGACGTGACAGCAGCTCCGCCGGTGGTACCTGTTGCCATTCGAGGCTGAGGAAGTCGGGGTTTACTGCTCCGCGCCGGACAACGTCCTCTACCTGTCCGAGGACATCCTCCAGTCGGCGTTCGAAGGGACATCCCTCGACGGGCAGCTCGTGAAACGAGCGAAGCGCAGCGGCTAGATTCCCCATCAGCGTCGGAGAGCAGGGGAGCTGCCAACCCGGAACTCCAGACACAGCCGAGGTCACCAGGACGGCGCCATGTTGGCTGTCTATCCAATCGAGGACCCTGGCGCCCGGGAAGTCCGTTTCAGCAAGCCATCGGACCCGGTCGCGCTCTTCCGCCAGGCCCACCGTCCCATCGGCGGCACACACCTTCGCGTACACAGCGTCGCGTCGATAGACGTCGGTGTCAGATTCCCCGGACGCAACCTTTTCCCACCCGCTCCCCGGGAGCAACCGAGCCGCATCCTCAGGATTCTTCCGCGTCGGTGCCACAGTTCAGCTTAACGAAGGAGACTACGCAAAGTAGGGGTAACGGTCTGGGTCTGATGACCGCAGAAATACCGCCTGGGTTTCGGGAGTGCTCCTTAGTGACAGACTCGACCAGGCAGCGTGGTGGATTCTTTAGCGAAGCAGACTACGTTCCATCAAGAGCACGCTGGGGCGCTCTGGATCGGGCAAGCCAGTTGCGAAACCTGCGCGAAGATACGTGCGGATTGCCGGTTCGTTCGTCGCAATGACACGCAGTCGAACAGCGTCTGCGCCCAGCTCTTGGGCCTGCACGAGAGCGGCATTGACCACTTCGATCGCCAGTCCGCGGCCCTGGAATTCCGGCTTCACTGCAACCCTGCCCAACCAAGCCACTCGCTCATCCACTCTGAGATCAAAATGCCCGACGAGCCGGTCTGCTGAGCCGACGACAACGAAAGGAGAGAGCCCTTCCGTGTGCGTCAAGTTCTCCAGCTGAATGGACGTGAGCGGCCACTGCAGACGCGCACCGGAGAAAGAGTAGAGAACCTTTGCACTTGCGATCCAACTGACCACCTCAAGCACATCAGCAGGCCTACGGGGCCTAACCACCAAACTCATATCAGTCTCCATGAGCCGAGGGTAACCGCGCTGCTAGCTCCACGATCACCCAACTAGACGCAGGAACTCATCCCTAACCTCTCCGGAGCGACGGAGAACCTCGAGGCAGATGTCTCGAAAAGGATGGTCCAGTGAGAGACACGCGACTCAAGACATCAGATACCGAAAGGACTCTCAAAACTATATCGCAATTCCCCTCGATATGAGAGTTGAGTTATGCGATACTAGAGCGATGACAACCTTCGCGTACATCCGCACCAGCACCAACGACCAGAATGCGGCCCTTCAGCGTGATGCGCTCGCCGCTGCTGGCATTGCTGAGAAGTACGTTTATGCCGATGAAGGTGTTTCTGGCACTCTCGCCAGCCGCCCGCGTCTGGACGCTCTCCTCGACCGTCTGGACGAGGGCGACGAAGTCGTGGTCTGGAAGCTCGATCGACTCGGGCGCAACACTCGCAACGTGCTCGATCTCATCGCCACCATCAAGGCGAAAGGCGCAACCTTTCGAAGCCTCACCGAGGGCATCAGCACCTCCGGTCCCATGGGCGAGGCAATGTTGACCATCATGACCGCCTTCGCCCAACTTGAGCGCGACACAATTGTGGAGCGCACTCGCGCTGGCCTCCTTGCTGCGAAAGCCAAGGGCAGGGTCGGCGGTCGACCTTCGAAGATCGATGACAAGACACAGGAGCGCATACGTAAGCTGGTAGCCAGTGGTGACTACACGCGCGCCGAGGTCGCTGAGATGGTGAAGGTCAGCCCGGCGACGCTGTACCGAGCGCTCCAGAGGCTTTGACCACTACACCTCGTTCATTGCCCCATTTGACTCTCAGGGGACACGGAGTCCGCAAAAAAGGATAAGAAGTAAGTATCCTCAACTCGTGGAGTTGATGCGACGGTTCACCGGGGAGCAGTACGCACGTGCGCTCGAATCATGGGCGTTTCTCGACCTGGCGGGGAAGAAGCCTTCCTTGAGTTCTCCGTTTGGTGACATCTTCTTTGAGTCAGAGGACGGATGGTGGTTCCTCGACATTGTGGGCGGGAACCTTACTCGCGACTGGTCCTCAGGTGCGGAGCTTCAGGCCGCCCTCAACACTCGGGATGGACAAGACAATTACTTGATGGTTGAGCTGGCCACCGCCGCAACCGGTCTCAACCTCCATCCCGGTGAAGACGAGATTCTGTCTTTCACTGTGCCGCCAATGCTCGGGGGCCCGCTTTCCGCTGACAACGTGGAGGTGTCCGACATGGTTGTGTCAGTGAACCTCTACGGACAAATTCACGAGCAGACCCGGAATCTGCCGCCCGGCACGCCGATTGCTGGAATCAACATCACATGACGGGTTGTCGCGACTTTCATAGCCTCAATTTGACTTCAGGCGACACGGAGTCGGCCAAGAAGGACAAAAAGTAGCGCTGCTGGTATCTGGCATGCTCTGCCCTATGTGGATTTCGTCAGACGGAGTTGTGCATACCGTGTCGGTGCCGCCTGATTCAATTCCCGGGCTTGAGTCTGCTGTCGCGTTCATGGAACAGTGCTCGCCTGCAGAGCAAGAACTGTGGATAGAGGCCCTTCGCCAGGTCGAAGACGCAGAGTTTGAGCGCATCACCTCGCGAGACCCGGACATTGACGTGGAGCGGGAGTTCGAGGGACTTGGTCTTCCCAGCGATGTCTTGAGCAGCCTCGACTGGCCCTCGTTGCTCGACCCGTCAACGGTCGGGCAAACCCTCAATCTGATTGACGAACGATGGCGGATGGACGTGTGGTTCCTGCTCGATGAACATGTCGCGCCGTGACTGTTCATAGCCTCAACTTGACTTCAGGCGACGTCGAGAAGTCGAAAGAGAAGAAGTAGGGCCGAGGCGGTGGATGCTGTGGCGCGACCCGCGCTGACCTACGCGCCGCACGGCGGCAGCCTGAACCTCGAGCCGCACCGTGTGCCCGCGGGGTTCCGAGTGTTTCGACACGAGGCCGTGATCGGCGCGGGAGCCGAGCGGTGGGCGTCGGCCTCGGCCGAGGTGCTCGAGTGGGGGATGCAGCGCGGGGCGGGCATCCGTGTCAACACGCCGCGGGTTGTTGTCGGCGATGACGTGACGCTGACGATTCCGCTGCTCGGCATCGTGCCGGTGACGGCGCGCACGCGCGTTCTCGCGATCGTCGACGAGCCGTCGCGGCGGGGGTTCGTCTACGGAACCCTGCCCGGGCATCCGGAGCGCGGAGAAGAAGCGTTTCTCGTGACGATCGACAACGCCGGCGTGGTGCGCGCCGCGGTGCACGGTTTTTCGAGGCCGGCTCCCGGCATCTGGATGCTCGGGGCACCGGTGCTGCGCCTCGTGCAGGCGATCTACACGCGCCGGTACCTGCGCGCCCTCGCGCGTGGGGCACACTGAGCGCATGACGACAGACCTCTCGCCCGCCGACCGTGCCGCGCTCGACGCCCTCATCGCCGAGGTCGTCGCGCAGGAGGAGCGCCTGCAGTTCACCGAGTTCACGCACGAGCACGCGTGGATGCTCGGCGCACGCCTGCGCGAGCGCGCCCTCGAGCGGGGCCAGGCGATCACGATCGACATCGCGCTGGGCGAGCAGCGGCTGTTCCACTGCGCCCTGCCCGGCACCTCGGCGCACAACGACGTGTGGATCGAGCGCAAGAAGCGCACGGTGCGGGAGTTCGGTGCGTCGAGCTACCTCGTCGGCCTCCGCTTTCCCATTCTCGACAACCACACGCTTGAGGCGGCCCCCTGGATGGACCCGATGCAGTTCTCCGGACACGGCGGCGGGTTCCCGCTCGCCATCCGCGGCGTCGGCGTCGTCGGCACGATCGCCGTGTCGGGCCTGCCGCACGAGATCGACCACGCGCTCATCGTCGAAGCGCTGAGCGAGCACCTCGGCGTCTAGCGGGCGACAGCTCGACGCTGCGCTCGTGAGTCGCCGCTCGACGGCACCGTACAGCGCCATCCCGGGCGGCAATCGAGGGGTGCTTCGCCCGAAACGTTCCCGAAGTGAAGGAGTTCCGGTCGACTCTGCTCCTCACCTTCCTTCCATTCGGGAGTCGGGGGGCGGTGGTCCCGCTCGGCACGGCGAATTCCTCGATGGGTCGACGGTGACGTCAGCCGCGGATCATGGTTCGCGGGTGCTCGCCACGGGCTCGGCGGTCATCACCCAGCCGGAGATCTCAGCCAGGCCTGGGGGGAAGAAGGCCAACCGGCCCTGCGACACGCAGTCGAGCTCGGTCAGGCGTCCGTTTCGCACGCTCAGCACGGCGGAGAGCAGACGATGTGGCTCGCGAGCGACCATGTCGACATCGTCGACGTCAGCGCTACGGGGCTGATGTCTCGGGGCATTTCCCCACGGTACTGCGCCGTACGCTGGGATGCGTGACCGCCGACTCCTCTCGCGACCGCGACCGCCAGCAGCAGCCGGTGACGTACGCGGCCGTCGGGGCGACGCAGGCGCCTGACCTGCTGCAGTACCCGCCGCAGGGGTACCGCCCGCTCGAGCAGCGCGGCCGCATCGGCCACGGCGACGAGCGCTGGCACTACGCGGTCGACGAGCTGCTCACCGGTGGGGTCTACCGCGGCGCCGGCATGGGCGTGCGCATCACCCCCGTGACGGCAGGGGATGCGGAGCTCACCTACCACCACGTCGAGTACGACACGGCGGGCGAACCGGTCGAGGCCGCGCAGGTGGGGGCAGCTGACGAGGTCTACACCTCCAGCGGCGCGCGGCACCTGCGCCCCGGAGACATCGTCGTCGTGGGGCTCGAGGTCGGCGAGTCCCTGTGGCTGCCGTTGCCCTGTCGCGTCGTGCTGCTCGAGCAGGCCGCGCAGCGCGTCATGTACGCGGTCGGCACCCTGCCCGGGCATCCGTTCTCGGGCGAAGAGGCGTTCACGCTCGAGCAGACGGACGACGGCTCCGTGTGGCTCACGGTGCGCAGCTTCGCGCGGCCCGCCGCCTGGTGGGGATGGCCCCTGCTGCCCGGGCTGCTGCTTGCGCGCATCCTCATCGCCCGCCGGTTTCTGCGCGCCCTCATGGGCGCGATTCCCACCCAGCAAGCCTGACTTAGGCTGAGCACGATGAGCGACGAACCCCGCCCGACGAGTGCCGGCATCGGCCGCGTGCTGATCGCCGTGTACGGCATTCTTGCCCTGGCCGCGATCGGCCGATCGGCGTACCAGATCGCCACCAAGTTCGACGAGGCCCCCGTTGCGTATGCGCTCTCGGCGATCGCCGCGGCCGTCTACGTGCTCGCGACTGTCGCGCTCGTCGCCCGCGGAGCCGTGTGGTTCCGCGTCGCCGTCATCGCCATCGCCTTCGAGCTCGCGGGTGTACTCATCGTCGGCACCCTCAGCATCATCGACCCCGCCCTGTTCCCCGACGACACCGTCTGGAGCCAGTTCGGCCGCGGCTACGCCTTCATCCCCCTCGTGCTTCCCGTGCTCGGGCTGCTGTGGCTGCGCCGCGTCAGCCAGGCACGGTCTGCAGCGCCGGAGGTGCTCGCGTGACCGGCTCCGTCGTACACGGCCTCGAGAACCTGCCGCACGATGCACGGCCGAGCGCCGTCACGATCGGCAAGTTCGACGGCGTGCACCGCGGCCATCGGGCCGTGCTCGAGCAGCTCACCGCCGAGGCGGAGGGCCGCCGCACCGTCGTCGTGACCTTCGACCGGCACCCGGCCGCCGTGCTGCACCCGGAGAGTGCGCCCGAAACGCTGCTGAGCGTCGCCCAGAAGACCGAAGCCCTTGTCGACGCCGGGGTCGACCTCGTCGTCGTGCTGCCCTTCACGCCCGACTTCGCCGCCCTCACCGCCGACGAGTTCGTCGACCGAGTGCTCGTGCGCGGCCTGCACGCCGAGCGCGTACTCGTCGGCAGCGACTTCCGCTACGGCGCGCGCGGTGCCGGCACGGTCGAGAGCCTGCGGGCCGCGGGTGAGCGCGCGGGCTTCGGCGTCGCGCTCGTCGACGATGTCTGCGAGCAGGACGGCACGCGCGTGTCGTCCACGGGCATCCGCACCCTGCTCGAGACCGGCCGCCTCGACGAGGCGACCGAGGCGCTCGGCCGGCCGCACCGCATCCGCTCGCTCGTTGTTCCCGGCCACCAGCGCGGCCGCGAGCTCGGCTACCCGACCGCGAACCTCGCGCGCGACGCCGAAGGATGCATCCCCGCCGACGGCGTCTACGCCTGCTGGCTGCACGTCGACGGCCAGCGTTACGGCGCCGCCGTCTCGATCGGCAACAACCCGACGTTCGGCGACGTGCCCGAGAAGACCGTCGAGGCCCACGCGATCGACGTGCACCTCGACCTCTACGGAAAGACCGTCGAGCTCGAGTTCGTCGCCTACATCCGCTCGATGCACAAGTTCGCGTCGGCGGATGCCCTGGCCGAGCAGATGGGCCGCGACGAGCTGCGCATCCGCGAGATTCTGGGCCTGCCCGCACCGGTGTGAGCGGACTCACTCGCCGTCAGTTCGGGGCCGTGGCCGTGGGTTCGACCGCCGCGGCCGCTCTCGCCGCGTGCACGCCGTTCGGCGGGGCGTCGAGCACCCGCGGCGAGGGCCTCACCGTCGTCGTGGTGGGGGCGGGCGTGGCGGGGCTCGCGGCCGCCCGGGATCTGCACCGCGCGGGCGCCGAGGTCATCGTGCTCGACGCGCGCGACCGTATTGGCGGCCGGACCGCCACACTCGTGCGCGAGGGTTTCGCGCTCGACCTCGGAGCCTCCTGGATCCACGGCGTCGACGGCAACCCCGTCGCCGAGCTCGTCGACGAGGCGGGTCTGGGGCTCATCGAGACCGACGTCGCCTCGTCGATCGGGTTCGATGCCGCGACCGCGAGCGGGCTCGTCGACGACGCCGCGCTCTCGCGCGCCGGGGCACGGCTCGATGCCGCCGTCGAGGCGGGCTATGACGCCGACGTGGACCAGCCGCTGCGGCTCGTCGTCGACGATGCCGTGCGCGGAGCGGCCGCGGACGAGGCCCGGCTCATTCGCTATCTCGCCGCGAGCGCGATCGAGAACGAGTACGCGGGGTCGATCGATCAGCTGTCGGCGTGGTGGTTCGACGACGCCGGAGAGTACGGCGGAGGCGACGTCATGATCGAGGGCGGCTACGCGCAGGTGCCCGAACTGCTCGCCGACGGTCTCGATGTTCGGCTGAGCACCGTCGTCACGGCCGTGAGGTGGGGCGCCGACGGGGTTGCCGTCGAGACCACCGCCGAGACGGTCGAGGCCGACGCGGTCGTCATCACCGTGCCGCTCGGCGTGCTGCAGGCGGGCGCGATCGTCGTCGACCCGCCCCTGCCCGAATCTCACCAGACTGCGATCGACGCCCTCGGCATGGGCGTGCTCAACAAGGTCTTTCTCCAGTTCGACGAGGTGTTCTGGGACGACTCGGTCGACTGGATCGGCATCGTGCCGCCCGAGGGCGCCGACCCGTGGGTCGACTGGGTCACGGTCGGCCGTGCCGGGGGCGTGCCCGTGCTGCTCGGCTTCGCGGCAGGCGATCTGGGTCGGCGCGTCGACGTGATGACGGACGAGCAGGCCCTGGCGAGCGCCCTCCGCACCCTGCGCAGCGCCTACCCGGGCGCGCCCGACCCCGTCGATGCGCTCGTCACGCGCTGGGGGGCGGACGAGTTCGCGCGCGGCTCCTACTCGTTCGCCGCGGTGGGCTCCGACCCGGCGATGCGCGATGACCTCGCGGCACCCGTCGGCGGCCGCCTGCACCTTGCGGGCGAGGCGACCTCGCGTGAGCATCCGTCGACGGTGCACGGTGCCCTCTTGTCGGGCCGCCGGGCCGCCGAGAACGTTCTCGGCGACCTCGGCGCCTGACCGCGCCTCAGCCCTGCAGCAGGTTCTTGAGCGGCACCTTGGCGCCGTCCTTGAGGTCGTCGATCGTCGAGTCGGGAATGTCTTTGATGAGCGGAAGGTCGAGGTCTTTCGCCCAGCCGCCGACGGTGTCGAGAATCTGATCGGTGTCGAGACCCTTCAGGGTCGGCTGAATCTGCTCCCAGAGGGGCTGCAGCGCGGCGAGGTCGAAGCCCTTGCCGCTGATCAGGTCGCCGACCACGTCACCGATGTCGCCGAGATCGAAACCGTCGTTCTGCGCCATGCGCGCTCTCCCTTGACTCTGCCGCCGGGCCGTGTGCCCGCGATGTGCTCAGCCTAGGTCGACGAATCGTCGAGCGGCAGAGCCGGCGTCGACTCGGGCGGCACATCCGCGCGCCCGGCGAGGAAGAGCACGATCGCCGCGCCCGGAGCCGGCAGCTCGGGCCCGCGACCGACGCGCCAATCGGCGTCGGTCGCGACGAGCGAGCGGGCCGTGACGACCGCCCGCTCGGGCAGCCGCGAGCGCAGGGCGAGGTCGAGCGCGACGGCGCCGCACAGCAACGGGTCGACGACGATCGCGGCACCGTGCGCGGCGTTCAGCTCGAGGGCGAGCACGACAGCGGTGCGCAGATCGTGGATGCTCGCCCGGCGCTCGGGCCCCGCCAGGTCCGCCGCCCGCGTGCGCAGAACGCTCACGAGGGCTCCGCTTGCGAGCGCCGCGACCTCGGGGCGGGGCGACTCGAGCGCACCGACTCCTCGAGCCCAGCGGCGCCACCACGGCGCGCCGAGCTCGCTCAGCAGCTCGCGCACGGCCGCCTCGACCGTGACCTCGGGGCGCAGTGTGGGGGCGGTGAGCAGCTCGGGTCGGGCATCCAGCACCGCGGCGATCGCCGTGAGCAGGCCCGCCACAGCGGGGGAGCGGTCGCGGCTGACGCCCGCATCGTCGGCGCGGTCGCGGCTGCTCAACGGCAGGAAGCGGGCCCAGTCGGTCACGGGGTCAGCCTAGGTCGCCGCGCGCCGGCTGTCAGCGCGCGGGTGCGACCTAGGATGGCCGAGTGACCGACGACCCCTCGAGACGCCGATCGCAGCTCGTGCTCGGGGTCGTCGCCATCGTGCTGATCGCCGCCACGATGCGCCTACCGGTCGCCGCGCTCTCGCCGCTCGCGGGGCGCATCGACGTCGACATTCCGCTCAGTGCGCTCGCGCTCGGCGCCCTCGGAACGGCTCCGCCCATCGCGTTCGCCCTCGCGGGCGTGCTCGCGCCCCGGCTCGCCCGCCGACTGCAACTCGAGCCGACGCTGCTGCTCGCGATGATCGCCATGATCGCCGGGCACCTCGTGCGTGCTGCGGCCGTCGACTACACGATGCTGCTCATCGGCACGCTCGTGCTGCTGCTCGGCGCCGGGTTCGGCAACGTGCTGCTGCCCGCCGCCGTGAAGAAGGTCACGCCGAACCGCATCGGAACCATGACCGCGGCCTACGCGATGATCATGTCGATCGGTGCCGCCGTGCCGCCCCTCGTCGCCGTGCCGCTCGCCGAGCTCGGCGACTGGCGGCTCTCGCTCGCCATCTGGGCGGCGTTCGTCGGCATCGCCGTGCTGCCGTGGATCGCGCTGGCGGTCGGCGCAGTACGCGCGCGCCGAGCGGCGATCGCCCGCGACGACGGCATTCCGGTGCCGACCGCCCGCGTGTCTCGAACCGCTCTGCTGCGGTCGCCGACGGTGTGGGGCATCGCCATCCCGTTCACGATCTCGAGCATCTCGGCCTACGCCGGGTACGCCCTGCTGCCCCCGATGCTGCGCGAGATCGCGGGGGTCGGCGAGGCGGAGGCGGGCGCCCTGCTCGCCCTGCTCGGATTCCTCGGCCTGCCACTCGCGGCACTCGGGCCGGTGCTCGTCGCGCGCCTGCGCACGCCGACGCCGCTGCTCGTCGCCTCGACGGCGCTCTTCGGCACGGCCTACGCGGGCCTGCTGCTGGCTCCGCAGTCGGCGACGCTGTTCTGGATGATCGCGCTCGGCCTCGGCTACATCACGTTCCCGATGTGCCTGGCGCTGTTCGCGCTGCGCACGCGCACGCCCGCGATGGCCAGCACGGTCAGCGGTGCGGTGCAGACGGTCGGTTATGCGATCGCCGCGATCGCCCCCCTGCTGCTCGGCGCCCTGCGCGATACGACGGGCTCGTGGACGCTCGCGCTCGCGGTGCTGCTCGTGCTCGCGTTCGGCAACCTCGTCGCCGTGCCGCTGCTCGGCCGCCGCGGCATGGTCGACGACGAACTGGGTCGTGAGCCTGCCTCGGTCGTCGGGCGAGCAGAGCCCTAGCCGAGCAGCTCGGCGCGGTGCACGAGCGCGGCGGCCCCGACGAGCGGGCCCTCGCCGCTGAGCCCCGAGGCGACGACGCGCGTCTTCGTGACGAAGCCGAAGTCGCTGTGGCCCGCGACCGCCGCCCCGACGAGGGCGATGTAGTCGTCGCTCACGTGGCTGAAGCCGCCGCCGATCGCGACGACATCGAGGTCGACGAGCGCGCTCGCGCTCGCGATAGCCCGGCCGACCGCGGTGGCGGAGCGCTCGATCGCCGCGCGCGCGGTAGCGTCGCCCCCCGCGGCGGCCGCGGCGAGCTGCTCGCCGGTCTCGCCCCCGAAGCCGTGGTCGCGCGCCCAGGCGACCGTGCGCGGGCCCGAGGCGATCGCTTCGAGGCAGCCGCGCGCCCCGCATGCGCAGGGGTCGTCGAACCCGGCGACGGCGACGTGGCCGATGTGCCCGGCGTTGCCGGAGGGGCCCGCGATGACGCGGCCCCCGAGAATGAGACCGCCGCCGACACCCGTCGACACGATCATGCCCATGACGTTGCTCTCGCCCTGGGCGGCGCCCAGCCACACCTCGGCGAGGGCGATGCAGATGCCGTCCATGCGCAGGGTGACGGGCAGGTCGGGCACCTGCTGCCCCACGAGATCGCCGAGGGGGTAGTTGCGCCAGGCTCCGAGGTTCAGGGGCGAGACGTCGCCCGTCGTACCCGCGATCGGGCCCGCGCTGCCGATGCCCGCGCCGAGCAGGGTCGCGCCCTCGGGGAGCGCCGCGAGGGCATCCTGCACCGCTGCGGTCACGGCGGCGGCGAGCTGCTCGCTCGTCGACGATGCACCGGTGGGGCGGCGGTGGCGCGAGCCGTCGAGCAGCGTGCCGCTCGAATCGACGAGGGCCGCTTCGACCTTGGTGCCGCCGAGGTCGACGGCGAGGGCGTAGTCGGTCACGGGAGTCCTTCCGCGAGAAGCCGGCGGAGCCGGAGCGTGGTGGGCGACCGCTCGGCGGTCATGCCCAGCGTACCCACGCGCGCGAGCAGCATCCTGCCGCGCTGTGCTCATGTGAGCAGATGCGCCAACAAATGTTGGTGAGTGCGCGCCCACGCGCCTAGCCTGGGGGCAGCAGCCCTGCACGCCGACCCGGAAGGACGAGCCCCATGGCGCCCGCCGATACCGCCGCAGCCACCGAGCTGCTCGCCGTGCGCGCCGCCGAGCTCTACTACGAAGAGAACAAGACGCAAGACGAGATCGGCGCGATCCTGCGCGTCACGCGCTGGAAAGTCGGCCGGCTGCTCGCCCAGGCCCGCGAGCGGGGCATCATCCGCATCGAGATCGTGCACCCGCGCGCTCGTCGCCTCGCCCTGGAGCGCGACCTGACCGCCCGCTTCGGCCTCAAAGACGCCGTCGTCGTGCCCGCTCCGGGCGATGACGCCGAGCTGCAGGCGCGCGTGAGCGAGGCCGCCGCCGACTACCTCGTGAGCCATCGCCCGGTGCCGCGCCTGCTCGGCGTCAGCTGGGGTCGCACGCTGCACCAGGTCGCCGAAGCCCTGCCCGCCGGCTGGGCCACCGCGGTGAACGTCGTGCAGATCAATGGCGGCGTCAGCCTCAGCAAGCGCCCCGGCACGGCCGCCGCGACCGCCGTCATGATCGCCCAGAAGGCGGGCGGCCAGGCGACGCTGCTGCCGAGCCCGGCGATTCTCGAGCGCCTCGAGACCAAGAAGGCCATCGAGGGCGACCGCACGGTCGGCGGCGTGCTCGGCATGGCACGCGGCGCCTCGGCCTACCTCTACAGCGCGGGAGTCGCCGACACGAGCTCGGTGCACGTCGACAGCGGCTACCTCACCTCGACCGACATCGCCGGGCTCGTCGAGCGCGGTGCCGTGGGCGATGTGATCGGCCGGTACATCACGGCCGACGGCACGATCGCCGACCCTGAACTGGATGCTCGCACGCTCGGCCTCGGACTCGAAGAGCTGCGCGCCGCGACCACGAGCATTCTCGTCATCGGCGGTGAGCCCAAGCACGCCGTCGCCCGCGCCATCGTCACCCACGGACTCTGCTCGGTGCTCGTCACCGACGAGCACACGGCGCGCGCCCTGCTCGCCGAGCTCGACCACGACCACGACCTCGATTCCGCCACCACAGCATCCCGAGAGGACGCCTCATGACCATCACCCATCCCGTCGGCATCGCGCCGGCGGAGCGCGCCGTGCGCCTGCTCGGCGGCGACCTCACCGAGACGGCTCTGCGTCTGCACCTCGACGGGCTCACGGGGGTCGACGCCGTCGGTCTCGAGCAGCGCGCTGCGGGCCTGAGCACCCGTTCGATCAAGACGAGCTCGAAGGCCTGGGCGCTCGACACCATCATCCGCACGTGCGACCTGACGACGCTCGAGGGCGCCGACACTCCCGGCAAGGTGCGCTCGCTCGTCGCGAAGGCGATCACGCCCGACGCGAGCGACCCGACGACGCCGAGCGTCGCCGCCGTCTGCGTCTACGGCGACATGGTGCCCTACGCGGTCGAGGCGCTCGGCAGCCGGCACGCCGCGGGCGGCACCGAGGGCATCCAGGTCGCCGCGGTCGCGACGGCCTTCCCCTCGGGGCGCGCGAGCCTCGCCATCAAGCTCGCCGACACGCGCGAGGCGGTCGCGGCGGGCGCCGACGAGATCGACATGGTCATCGACCGCGGGGCGTTCCTCAGCGGGCAGTACGGGGTCGTCTTCGACCAGATCGTCGCCGTGCGCGAGGCCTGCATCCGCCCCGACGGCAGCCACGCGCACCTCAAGGTGATCCTCGAGACGGGCGAGCTGCAGACGTACGACAACGTCAAGCGCGCCTCCTGGCTCGCGATTCTCGCCGGAGCCGACTTCATCAAGACCTCGACGGGCAAGGTGAGCCCCGCGGCCACGCTGCCCGTCACCCTGCTCATGCTCGAGGTCATCCGCGACTGGCACCGCCTGACCGGCGAGAAGATCGGCATGAAGCCCGCCGGCGGCATCCGCGCCTCGAAGGACGCCGTGCGCTACCTCGTCACGGTCGCCGAGACCGTGGGCGAAGAGTGGCTCACCCCCCAGCTGTGGCGCTTCGGCGCCTCGAGCCTCGTCAACGACGTGCTGCTGCAGCGCCAGAAGATGCGAACCGGTCACTACAGTGGCCCCGACTACGTGACGGTGGACTAGATCATGGCCTTTCTCGAATACGCAGCGGCGCCGGAGTCGGCGTCGATCCTGAACCTCAAGGCCCAGTACGGCCTCTTCATCGATGGCGAGTTCGTCGACGGGCACGGCGACGTGTTCGACACGATCTCGCCCGCGACGGAGGAGGTTATCGCGAGCATCGCGCAGGCCACCGCCGGTGATGTGGATGTCGCGGTCGCGGCGGCGCGTCGCGCCTACGACCGCGTGTGGTCGCGCATGTCGGGCAGCGACCGCGGCAAGTACCTGTTCCGCATCGCGCGGCTCGTGCAGGAGCGCTCGCGCGAGCTCGCCGTGGCCGAGAGCCTCGACAACGGCAAGCCGATTCGCGAGACGCGCGATGTCGACGTGCCGCTCGTCGCCGCGTGGTTCTTCTACTACGCCGGCTGGGCCGACAAGCTCGAGCACGCCGGCCTCGGTCCGAACCCGCGCGCGCTTGGTGTGGCCGCGCAGGTGATTCCGTGGAACTTCCCGCTGCTCATGCTCGCGTGGAAGATCGCCCCGGCATTGGCCGCCGGCAACACCGTCGTCATCAAGCCCGCCGAGACCACGTCGCTCACGGCCATGCTGTTCGCCGAGATCCTGCAGCAGGCCGACCTGCCCGCGGGCGTCGTCAACATCGTCACGGGCCCCGGCCCGACCGGCCAGGCGCTCGTGACGCACGCCGACGTCAACAAGGTCGCCTTCACGGGCTCGACGAACGTCGGCCGCATGATCGCGCGCCAAGTCGCCGGAACCCAGAAGCGCCTCACGCTCGAGCTCGGCGGCAAGGCCGCCAACATCGTCTTCGACGATGCGCCGATGGATCAGGCGATCGAAGGCATCGTCAACGGCATCTTCTTCAACCAGGGCCACGTGTGCTGCGCGGGCTCGCGCCTGCTCGTGCAGGAGAACGTGCACGACGAGGTCATCGATCGCCTCAAGCAGCGGCTCTCGACGCTGCGCATGGGCGACCCGCTCGACAAGAACACCGACATCGGAGCGATCAACTCGGCCGCGCAGCTCGAACGCATCCGCACGCTCAGCGACACGGGCGAGAACGAGGGCGCCGAGCGCTGGACGGCCGACTGCCGCATCCCCGACAAGGGCTTCTGGTTCGCGCCGACGATCTTCACCAAGGTGAGCGCCGCGCACGCGATCGCGCGGGAAGAGATCTTCGGCCCCGTGCTCTCGGTGCTGACGTTCCGCACGCCCGCCGAGGCGATCACGAAGGCGAACAACACGCCCTACGGCCTCTCGGCCGGAATCTGGACCGAGAAGGGCAGCCGCATGCTCGCCCTCGTCGACCAGCTGCGCGCGGGCGTCGTGTGGGCGAACACGTTCAACCGCTTCGACCCCGCGTCGCCGTTCGGCGGCTACAAGGAGTCGGGCTACGGCCGCGAGGGCGGCCGCCACGGGCTCGCCGCCTACCTCGAGGCGAGCGGGTGGGATGCTCCGGCATCGTTGAGCGCAGCATCCAGTGCCCCGACCGACGGCGCGCGCGCCGCCCGAAAGCCCGCGAAGACCCGGAAGGCGGTCGCGAAGTGAGCCGGCTCACCGTGCCCAAGACGTACAAGCTCTACATCGGCGGCACGTTTCCGCGCAGCGAGAGCGGCCGCACCTACGAGGTCGTCGCGGCCGATGGGGCGTTCCTCGCGAACGCCGCGCAGGCCTCGCGCAAGGACGCCCGCGATGCCGTAGTCGCCGCGCGCGCCGCGGTCGGCGGCTGGGTCGGCGCCACGGCCTACAACCGCGGCCAGGTGATCTACCGCATCGCCGAGCTGCTCGAGGGGCGTCGCGCGCAGTTCGTCGACGAGATCCAGTCGTCGGAGGGTGTCACCGCCGCCGAGGCGGGCGCGCAGGTCGATCTCGCGATCGACGTGTGGGTCTGGTACGCGGGCTGGGCCGACAAGTACGCGCAGGTGGCCGGCAACGCCAACCCGGTGTCGGGCCCCTACTTCAACCTCTCGGTGCCCGAGCCGACGGGCGTTGTCGCCGCGGTCGCGCCGCAGGGCGTGACGGGCGGCTCGCTGCTCGGCCTCGTGTCGGTGCTCGCGCCGATCGTCGTGAGCGGCAACACCGTCGTGGTCGTGGCCGACGAGCGCGCGCCGCTCTCGGCGATCTCGCTCAGCGAGGTGCTCGCGACCTCGGACGTGCCCGGGGGCGTTATCAACATGCTCACCGGCTCGCCGGCGGAGATCATGCCGTGGCTGGCATCGCACGCCGACGTCAACGCGCTCGACCTCACCGGGGCCGGCTCGATCGACGGGGCGAAGGGCGAGACTTGGGTCGACCTGCAGCTGGCGGCGGCCGAGACGCTCAAGCGCGTCGTGGCACCCGTGGCGGGCATCCCGCGCCCGGCGCTCGAGCGCATCACGGCCTTCGTCGAGACGAAGACGGTCTGGCACACCAAGTCGATGCTCTAGCCGCTCGACACTCAGCCGCCCCGCCGCCCCGCGCCGTCGGTCTCCACAATTCAGGAGATCGCGACGCGGGGCGCGGTCGTGGAGCGCTCCCACGGCGTGTCGGGGGGCTGTTCGCGTTCGCGACTCCTGAATTGTGGAGATCAGGAGGGCGCCGGGATGCGCGCGAGCGCTTGGGCGGGCGTCAGCGGTGGATCTCCCGACTGCGCCTTGCGCACGAGACCCACGAGGGCGGCGTTGACCGGTGCGGCCACGCCGAGCGAGGTGCCGTAGTCGACGACGACGCCGTTGATCGCGTCGACCTCGGTCATGCGTCCGCGGCGGATGCTCTGCAGCATCGACGCGGGGTTGGGCACGTCGCCCATTCCGGCGGCGAGGTGCTCGGCGAGCTCGGCGGCCGCCGCCGCTCCACCGGCGCGCACGCGAGCGATGGCCTCGGCATCCACCGCCCCGATGCGGCCCCAGCGGGCGCCGACCGCGGTGCCGACCGCCACGGTTTCGACCATGGCGCGGGCGATCACGCCGCGCAGTCCGGGGTGTGCGATCGTCTGCTGCACGCTGAGGCCCGTAATGGCGGGCAGGGCGTTGACCTGATTGATGAGCAGCTTCGTCCACTGGGCGCCGCGGATGTTCTCGGCCAGCACGATGTCGGCCGGGAGAGCTTCGCGCAACAGGGGCTCGGCGACCGCGACCGCGGCGGAGTCGCCGCCGAGAGTGAGGCCGTTGGGGCCCGTGACGGTGATGTGGCCGGGGCCCGTGAGGCTCACGGCGAAGAGCGCGAGGCCGATCGCGATGGGGGAGCGCGGCAGGGCATCCCGTACCGCATCCTCGCCGCCGAGGCCGTTCTGCAGCACGAGCACGGGGGTGCCGTCGTGGGTCGCCCAGGGGGCGATCGCCTGGGCCGAGTCGTGCGCCTTCGTTGCCAGAATGAGCAGATCGATGGGGCGGTTCGGGATGCTCTCGACGAGCTCGACCGCGGCCACCCACTCGCCCCAGCCGCCGTCGACGAGCAGCCCCGCCGCAGCGATCGAGGCAGCATGCTCGCCGCGCGCGGTCACGAGCACCTCGTGCCCCGCACGCGCGGCCAGTGCGGCCACGAGGCCGCCGACCGCGCCCGCTCCGATGACCGCGATGCGCATGCCCGCCAGCCTAAGCCGGGCAGCCGCACGACCGCCGCCGCGCGCGCCCGCTACCGTGGAGTCGTGCCCACCGGACTCCTGCTCGTTGACAAGCCGCAGGGTCTCACGAGCCACGACGTCGTCGCCCGTGCGCGCCGCGCCCTCGGCACCCGCAAGGTCGGTCATGCCGGCACCCTCGACCCGATGGCGACGGGCCTGCTCACGCTGGGAGCCGGCCCGGCCACGCGCCTGCTCACCTACCTGGTGGGCCTCGACAAGACCTACGAGACGACCATGCGGCTCGGTGCCGCGACGACCACGGACGACGCCGAGGGCGAGGTCGTCAGCACGGCCGATGTCGCGGCGATCGCGGCGGTGACCGACGAACACCTGGGGGAGGGCATCCGCGCCCTCACGGGCGAGATCGACCAGCGGCCGAGCTCGGTGAGCGCGATCAAGGTCGACGGCAAACGCGCCTACGATCGCGTGCGCGCGGGTGAAGCGGTCGAGCTCGCGTCGCGCCGCGTCACGATCAGCGCCTTCGAGGTACTGGCGGTTCGGCGAACACCCGACGCGATCGAGGTGGATGCCCGCATCGACTGCAGCTCGGGCACCTACATCCGCGCGCTCGCGCGCGACCTCGGCTCGGCCCTCGGTGTCGGCGGGCACCTCACGGCACTGCGGCGCACGCGCGTGGGCCCGTTCGACGTGGCCGACGCCGTGAGCCTCGAGGCGCTGGCCGAGGGCGGCGTGAGCCTGCTCGCGAGCCCGGCGGAGGTCGCCGCGCGGCTCTTCGTCGCGCTCGAGGTCGACCCCGCGCAGTCGCGCGACCTCGGGCACGGCAAGCTGCTCGCCCTGCCGCAGCACCCCGACGCCGAGCCGGTCGCCGCGATCGAGCGGGGAACAGGCGGCGAGCATCCCGACCGCCTCGTCGCTCTCATCAGCGTGCGTCAGGGGCGCGGCCGTACGCTGGTCGGGTTCCCGATCGAGCAGCAGGAGGCAGCAGAGTGATCGAGTGGTTCACCACGATCGCCATCATCGTGAGCGTCGTCGCGGGACTGGCCGCCCTCGTGCTCGGCGGCATCGGCCGGAAGCCCGACGACTACAGCGTGCTGCCCACGGCGGCCGTGGCGCTCGTGCTGCTCGTGCAGATCGTGATCGGCATCGTGGCGCCCTTCGTCGGCAACGAGCCGACCGGCGACATCGTCGAGTGGTGGATCTACCTCGTCGTCGCCCTCGTGCTGCCCGTCGCGGCGATCGTGTGGGCGCTCGTCGACCGCACGCGCTGGGCGACCGTCGTCATGGGCGTGGCGAGCCTCGCGGTCGCGGTCATGGTGTTCCGCATGCACCAGATCTGGTTCGTGCAGGGTGTCGCGCTCGTCAGCTAGAGCGTGTAGGCACGGATGTTCGGACCGCGATAGCTTGCGTGCATGCCCCTGACGATCGAGCGCGACGGCGTCTTCCTTGGGCGCCGCGACAACCATCAGGCCTGGTACATCGTCGACCCGTCACTGGGCGGCAGCGTCGAAGAGGTAGTGCTTGCCTGGCGCACTCATTACGCCCCGACGAACAGGCCCGCGTGGCAACGCGCTCTGCGTGGCGTCATCTTCTTCGTCACATGGGGCGTGGTCACGGTCGCGGCCGCAGCCGGCGTGCCACTGATCCCGGTCTTGAGCACTGTTGCTCAGGTCTCCGCGGTCGTCGGTATCTCAATCGCCGGGTTGGTGCTGGCTGGCGTCCTGCTGCTGTGGGTCTTGCCGTATCGAGCGGTGAAGCCGCTCGGAGACCTGTCCGTGGTCGGTGTTCCGTCGCCCGTTGTTGAGTGGGCGGATGACAACACCCCTGTCGATGATCTCTGGAGACTCGTCACTGCTTGCCGCGACGTCGAGGATGTCCAGGCACTGATTGATCTGATCGGTGTCGAGTGGTGGCTTGCCACGGGAATGCCACGACCAGACACTGCGATCGAAAAGCTGATTGAACCGATCCTTCGCGAGGAGTGGGAGAAGCGCCGGCGTCACCTGATGGAGGTTGGGGCCGAACTCGGTTTTGAACCCCCGGCAGACATGCTTGCGGACCCCCGGCCGATGATCGAGAACAGAGAGAGCTAGAGGGTCTAGCGCAGGCCCTCGATCGTCGCGAGCACCTCGTCGAGCGACCCGGCGAGATCGGCCACGACGAGCACCGCGCCCGTCTCGCGCAGATCCTCGACCGTGAACACGCCCGTCGCGACGCCGATGAACGGCATGCCCGCGGCCGCCGCGGCCTCGTCGTCGCGCGGGGTATCGCCGATGATCACGAGGGTCTCGCCCGGCAGCGCCTCGCGCGCCGCGCGGGTGATCTCGCTGCGCTCGCGCGCCGTCGCGCCGAAGAATGAGCGGTCCCAGTCGAACCACTCCGGCCCGAGCCCGGCACCCTCGAGCTTGACGCGGGCGCGCACGAGCGAGTTGCCCGTCAGCAGCGCGTTGTGCCAGCCGCGGGCGGCGACCGCGGTGAGAGCATCCACGACACCGGGGGCGGGCTCGCGCCGATCACCCGCCTGCGCGCGCTCGATCGAGAGCTCGTCGAGCACGGCGCGGGCACGCTCGTGCCAGCTGTCGTCGAAGCCGAAGTGGGCGAGGATCTCGCTGAGGATGAGCCCGTCGGGCTTGCCGTGCGTGCGCGGCATCGGCGGGTGCAGCTCGCGGCCCACGGTGCGCTCGACGGCTGTGTGGTACAGCTCGCCGCCCCCGCCGAACGAGTTGAGCAGCAGGGTTCCGTCGACGTCCCAGAGGATGGTGGTGGTCACTCGACAACCCTGCCAGACACCGAGCGGCCCGGCCGCCGGCGCGTCTCCACAATTCAGGAGTTCGGGATGCTGAGCCCTCGCGACACGCCCGGCAGAGCATCCACAGCCCCCGTCGTCGGGCCCGACTCCTGAATTGTGGAGACGCGGCTGGGAGGATGGGGGCGTGCCTAGCGCCCTGCCCCTCGCCGATCCGGCCCCCGACGACGGGATGCTGCCGCCGAGCGTGCTCGCCGGCGCCGAGCAGCGCGACCTGGGTGTGTACCTGCACGTGCCGTTCTGCCGCGTGCGCTGCGGGTACTGCGACTTCAACACCTACACGGCCGACGAGGTGCGCGGGGTCAAGCAGAGCGACTTCGCCGACCAGGCGATCGCCGAGGTCGAGTTCGCCGCGTGCGTGCTGCGCGAGAGCGGCCTGCCGCCGCGCCCCGCCCGCACCGTGTTCTTCGGGGGCGGCACGCCGACCCTGCTGCCCGCCGGCGACCTGGCGCGCATGCTCGACGCCGTGCGCGAGCGCATCGGCGTGGCCGACGACGCCGAGATCACGACCGAGGCGAACCCCGACTCGATCGACGCCGCGGGGCTCGAGCGCCTCGCCGCCGCGGGTTTCACGCGCGTGAGCGTCGGCATGCAGTCGGCGGTGCCGCACGTGCTCGCGGTGCTCGAGCGCACGCACGACCCCGAGAACGTGCCGCGCGTCGTCGCCGCCGCGAAGGCCTCCGGTCTCGCCGTGAGCCTCGACCTCATCTACGGCACGCCGGGTGAGACCGAGGCCGACTGGCAGCGCAGCCTCGACGCCGCCCTCGCGGCCGAGCCCGACCACTTGAGCGCGTACGCCCTCATCGTCGAGCCGGGCACGAAGCTCGCCCGTCAGGTGCTGCACGGGCAGGTGCCGCCCGTGGACGACGACCTGCACGCGGTCTTCTACGAGGCGCTGGATGCCCGGCTCGCCGACGCTGGCTACGACTGGTACGAGGTCAGCAACTGGGCGCGCACCCCCGACCAGCGCTCCCGCCACAACCGCGCCTACTGGACGGGGCAGGACTGGTGGGGCGTCGGCCCCGGCGCGCACAGCCACGTCGGCGGCGTGCGCTGGTGGAACGTCAAGCACCCCGCTGCCTACGCCGACCGACTGGCGCACGGGCTGAGCCCGGCGGCGGGTCGCGAGACTCTCGATGCCGAGACGCGGCGCGTCGAGCGCGTGCTGCTCGAGGTTCGCCTGCGCGAGGGCCTGTCGACGGATGCTCTCACCCCGCTCGGCCGCCGTGCGGTCGCCGGGCTCATCGCCGACGAGCTCGTCGAGCCGGGGCCCGCGCTGCGCGGCACGATCGTGCTCACGCTGCGCGGGCGCCTGCTCGCCGACGGCGTCGTGCGCCGCCTGCTGCCCGACTGACGCCCTACGAGATGAAGGGGATCGTCAGCGGGTAGGTGTAGGCCTCGCCGCGGTTGGCCGCGAGGGCCGCGATGATCGAGAAGACCAGGATGAGCACGCTCACCGCGATGAGCACGAAGATGCCGATGATGAGCCACGAGGTGATCGCGCCGATCGCGCCCGCGATGATCATCGTCAGCTGGAAGTTCAGCGCCGTGGCGGTGTGGCCGCGCACGAAGGGCCCGCGGTTGCCGAGCACGAGGAACCCGATGAGCGCCGGTACGAAGCCGAAGAAGATGCCGCCGACGTGCACGAGGGTCGCCCACAGTTTCTCGTCGGCGGGGCTCATGGGCTGGGGAGTGGTCGCGTACGGGTTCACGGGGGGCTGATCAGTCATGGCGACATTAAACACCCGCGGGCCCCGACCGCATCGGTCGGGGCCCGCAGAGGCAGCAGTCGCGGGACTACTTGATGAGGCGCACCGCGAAGGGGTAGCGGTAGGCGATGCCGTCCTTCGCCTTCGTGAAGCCGATGATCGAGAAGATCACGCCGGCGAGCCACGCGGCCCAGGCGACCAAGTAGAACAGGAAGCCGATGAGGATCACGGCGAGGATCGAGCCCACGATGTAGGCGATGATCTGCAGGCCGACGATCGTGATCTGGAAGTTCAGCGCCTCCTTGGACTCTTCCCGCGTGAACGCTCCGCGGTCCTTGAAGACCAGGAAGATGATGAGCGAGGGGAGGAGGCCGATGATGCCGCCCAGGTGGGCGAACGACGCCCACTGGCGGTCCTCCGCCTCCGAGAGCGGGGCGGCGGGCTGCGGAGCGGCGGGGGGAGGGGTCTGGTCGGTCATGGGTACTGCCTTTCGATGATCCTGCGGCGAACATGGGTCCCGGGGTGGAGCACGAGGCAAACCTAGCGCCCGCGCATCCGCCAGGCAATGATGCGACGCCCGCGTGGCGGGGTAGAATTGGCAGTCCGCGGGAGCGAGTGCCAGGCACTCGAGACCCGCGAGAGATGTCGGAGGGGGAGGAGCGCCATGGTTTCGGAGCGCGCCCTGCACGTGCTGCGCGCGATCGTGCACGACTACGTCGCCTCACGCGAGCCCGTCGGTTCGAAGGCGATCGTCGACCGACACCAGTTCGGGGTCTCAGCAGCGACCATCCGCAACGACATGGCGCTGCTGGAGGAGGAGGAGCTCATCGCGGCCCCGCACACCTCCTCGGGACGCGTGCCCACGGACAAGGGCTACCGCGTCTTCGTCGACCAGTTCGCCGACCTGCGCCCGCTGAGTGCCGCGCAGCGCCAGGCCATCTCAGCCTTCCTCGACCAGTCGGTCGACCTCGACGACGTGTTCGCGCGCACCGTGCGGCTGCTCTCGCACCTCACCAATCAGGTGGCGCTCGTGCAGTATCCGACCCTGGGCAACGCGCGAGTTCGTCATGTCGAGCTCGTGCCGATGAGCGCGACGCGGCTCATGACGGTCTTTATCACCGACGGCGGCCGCGTCGACCAGCGCATCATCGAGCTGCCCGCCGAGGCTGACGAGGCCTTCGTGGGCGAACTGCGCGCCAAGCTCAACGCGGCGCTCGCCGACCAACCGCTCAACGATGTGGCGAGCGTGGCTGCCTCGCTGCCCGAGCGCTTCGCGCCCGATCGTCGCGCCGCCGTCGGCGTCGTCGCCGAGGCCCTCCTGGGCCACGTGGATGCGCACCGCACCGACCGGCTCGTCATGGCGGGCGCGGCGAACCTCGTGCGCACCGAGGGCGACTTCGCGGGCAGCGTGTATCCCGTGCTCGAGGCCCTGGAGGAGCAGGTCACGCTGCTCAAGCTCTTCAGCGAGATGCAGGTCGACGAGAACGGCGTGACGGCCCGCATCGGCCGCGAGAACGCCGAAGCTCTCAAGGAGACGGCGGTCGTGACGAGCGCGTACCGGGTCGGCTCGGACAGCTCGGCCAAGCTCGGGGTGCTCGGCCCCACTCGCATGGACTACTCGAACAACATGGCAGCAGTGCGCGCCGTAGCACGCTACGTCTCGCGACTGCTCGGTGAGGAATAAGTGGCAGACCACTACGAGGTGCTCGGCATCGACCGACAGGCAAGCGCCGACGACATCAAGAAGGCCTACCGCCGCCTGGCGCGCGAACTGCATCCGGACGTGAATCCGAGTGCGGACGCCGCAGAGCGGTTCAAGCAGGTCACGCACGCCTACGACGTGCTGAGCGACCCGCAGCAGCGGCAGCAGTACGACCTCGGTGGGTCGGGTGGCTTCGGCGGCGCATCCGGATTCGGGGGCTTCGGCGACATCTTCGAGACCTTCTTCGGCGGGGGCCAGCAGCAGCGCGGGCCCCGCAGTCGGCGCGAGCGCGGGCAGGACGCCCTGCTGCGCGTCGAGGTCGAGCTCGATGAGATCGTGTTCGGCACGACGCGCCAGCTCGAGGTCGACACCGCGATTCTGTGCTCGACGTGCGAGGGCAGCTGCTGCTCGCCCGGCACGAGCCCGCAGACCTGCGACATCTGCCGCGGCTCCGGTCAGATCCAGCGCACCGTGCGCAGCCTGCTCGGCAACGTGCTCACCTCGAGCCCCTGCGGCACCTGCCGCGGCTACGGCACCGTCATCCCCAGCCCGTGCCCGACCTGCGCGGGACAGGGCCGCGTGCGCGCCCGCCGCGCGATCCCCGTCGACATCCCGGCCGGCGTCGACACGGGCGTGCGCATCCAGCTCACCGGGCAGGGCGAGGTCGGCCCCGCCGGCGGCCCCAACGGCGACCTCTACCTCGAGATCAAGGTCAAGACGCACGAGACGTTCAGCCGCAACGGCGACGACCTCCTGGCGACCGTCGAAGTGCAGATGACCGACGCCATTCTCGGCACGATGGTGACCCTGCCCGGCCTCGACGGCGACGTCATGGTCGAGATCAAGCCCGGCACGCAGAGCGCTGAGATCATCACCGTGAAAGAGCGCGGCATCACGCGCCTGCGCGGCTCGGGCCGCGGCGACCTCAAACTCGGGGTGCAGGTCGTCACGCCCGTGCGCCTCAACAGCAAAGAGACCGAGCTGATCCGGCAGTTCGCCTCGAGCCGCCGTCCTGTGCCGCCGCAGTTCGCGACCTTCCAGCAGGGCATCTTCGCCAAGCTGCGCGACCGCTTCCTCAACCTGTAGCTGTGGCCCACTTCTACCTCGACGACTCGCTCGCCGCCCAGGTCGAGAGCGTCGACGGCGGGGAGGGTGCCGCGGTCGTGCACCTGCGCGGCGCCGACGCGCGGCATGCCGCGACCGTGTCGCGCGTGCGCGTCGGCGAGCAGCTGCGGCTGGGCGACGGCGCGGGGCTCGTCGTGCACGGGGTCGTCGCCGCGGTCGAGCCGGGTGACGTCGCGCTCGAGGTCGACCGGGTCGAACGGTACGAGCGGGCGGTGCCGGGCATCCATCTCGTGCAGGCGCTCGCGAAGGGCGACCGCGACGAGCTCGCCGTGCAGGCCGCGACCGAGCTCGGCGTCGACGGCGTCATCCCGTGGCAGGCCGCCCGCAGCGTCTCGCGCTGGGATTCCGCGAAGGCGGTCAAGAACCGGGAGCGCTGGCAGACGATCGCGCGCGAGGCCACGAAGCAATCGATGCGAGCCTGGATGCCCGTGGTCGAGCCCGTCGCCACGACCGAGCAGCTCGCGGCGCGCGCGAGCGGGTCGACCGTGCTCGTGCTCGATCCCACGGGTGACCACGCCCTCACGACGCTGACGCCGAACGACCTCGGTCACCGCGACATCCTCATCGTCGTCGGCCCGGAGGGCGGGATCGCCCCGGAGGAGAGGGATGCCCTGGTCGCCGCGGGCGCGCGCTGCGTGCGCCTCGGCGCGAGCGTGCTGCGCACCTCGACCGCGGGCCCCGCCGCGATCGCCGTGCTCTCGGCGACGCTCGGACGCTGGTGAGGGCTGCGGTGCGACGCGGGCACAGCCTCAGGGCTGCGTCAGCACCCCGGCGCAGCCTCACGGCCGCGTCAGCACCCCGGCGCAGCCTCAGGGCTGCGCTCTAGACTGGGCGCATGAGCAGCGCGCAGCCGACGATCTTCGAGCGCATCATCGCGCGCGAGATTCCCGCCGACATCGTGCACGAGACCGACACGGTCATCGCGTTCCGCGACATCGCGCCGAAGGCTCCCGTGCACCTGCTCGTCGTGCCCAAGACGCCGCGCTACCGCGACGTCGCGGAGCTTGCCGCGGGTGACCCCGCGCTACTCGCCGAGGTCGTCGCAACGGCCCACCTGCTCGCGAACGAGCACGCCGACGGGCACTTCCGGCTCGTCTTCAACACCGGCGCGAACGCCGGGCAGACCGTCTTCCACGTGCACGCCCATGTGCTCGCGGGGGGCCTGACCGAGGGATCCCTTGCCCACTGACGATTCCGCGCGCGATGAGCGCGCCCGCGAGCAGCTCGACGTCGACGGCGTCGCCATGGTGCGGCTGCTCGGCCCCCAGGACCGCCTGCTGTCGACGGTCGAGAAGCAGTACCCGCTCGTCGACGTGCACGTGCGCGGCAACCAGATCACCCTCGAGGGCGACCCCGCCCAGGTGGCGGCAGCGCGTCGACTCGTCGACGAGCTGCTCGTCATGGTGCGCGGTGGCCACGAGCTCGGCGAGGTCGAGGTCGCGAGCTCGGCGCGCATCCTCGAACAGGGCGCCGGCAGCCCCGCCGAGGTGCTCAGCCAGGCGATCCTGACGAGCCGCGGCAAGAGCATCCGTCCGAAGACGCTCGGGCAGAAGGCCTATGTCGACGCGATCGACCAGCACACGATCGTGTTCGGCATCGGCCCCGCCGGCACGGGCAAGACCTACCTCGCCATGGCGAAGGCCGTGCAGGCGCTCACGCGCAAAGAGGTCGACCGCATCATCCTCACGCGGCCGGCGGTCGAGGCGGGCGAGCGCCTGGGCTTCCTGCCCGGCACCCTCACCGACAAGATCGACCCGTACCTGCGCCCGCTCTACGACGCGCTCAACGAGATGATGGACCCGGAGCTCGTGCCGAAGCTGCTCGCGAGCGGCGTCGTCGAGGTCGCCCCGCTGGCCTACATGCGCGGCCGCACGCTCAACAACGCGTTCATCGTGCTCGATGAGGCGCAGAACACGAGCCCCGAGCAGATGAAGATGTTCCTCACGCGTCTCGGCTTCGGCTCGAAGATCGTCGTCACGGGCGACATCACGCAGATCGACCTGCCGACCGGCGCGAGCGGACTGCAGCTCGTCACGCGCGTGCTCGATGACATCGACGACATCCACTTCGCGCGTCTCACGTCGGAGGACGTCGTGCGGCACTCGCTCGTCGGGCGCATCGTGGATGCGTACACGAAGTACGACGCCGAGAAGCAGGCGCGGCAGTACGCGCGCGAGAACGGCCTGCCCGACCCCGTCGAGGGTGCCAACCGCGAGGAGCGTCGCCGCGGGCTGCCGCGCGACCGAGCGACCCGTCGCCCGCGACCCGGAGCGGGAGGCCGCTGAGCATGGCCGTCGAGATCAACAACGAGTCGGGCATCCCCGTCGAGGAGGACTCGCTGCAGCGCCTCGCGCTGCACGCCTTCGAGTTCCTCAACGTGCACCGCGACGCCGAGCTCGCGATCGTGCTCGTCGACGAGGCCGCGATCGAGCAGCTGCATGTGCAGTGGATGGACGAGCCCGGCCCCACCGACGTGCTGAGCTTCCCGATGGACGAGCTGCGGCCGGGCAGCGACGACGAGCCGACGCCCCCCGGGCTGCTCGGCGACATCGTGCTGTGCCCCCAGGTGGCGATTCAGCAGGCCGAGGCCGCCGGGCACTCCACGCAGGACGAGCTGCTGCTCCTGACCACTCACGGAATCCTGCACCTGCTGGGCTTCGACCACGCCGAGCCGGAGGAGGAGAAGGAGATGTTCGGCATCCAGCGCGACATCCTCGTGAGCTTCACCCTGGCCGAGCGGGGTCGTCGCCGATGACCGCGACGCTGCTGTTCTTCGTCGCCGCCGGCCTGCTCGTCGCGATCGGCGGCCTGCTCGCCTCGATCGACGCGGCGCTCGGTGTCGTCAGCCGGATCGAGCTCGTCGACATCGCCTCCGATCGCGCTCGGCCCGCGCGCCTGCACGCCGTCGCCGCCGATGTCGGCGCGCACGTCAACGCCCTCAACTTCCTCCGCATCGTCGCCGAGACGATCGCCGCCGTGCTCGTCACGATCGGCTTCGCCACGCTCATCGACGAGTGGTGGTGGGTGCTGCTCATCAGCGCCGGCATCATGATCGGCGTCTCGTTCATCCTCGTCGGGTCGAGCCCGCGCTCGGTCGGCCGCGCGCACCCGCGCGCGATGCTCGGCACCTTCGACTGGCTCATCCGCGGCGTGCGCCTGCTCACGGGCCCGCTCGCCGACGCGCTCGTCGTGCTCGGCAACCGCGTCACGCCCGGGCGCCCGTCGAGCGCGAGCTTCTCGAGCGAGGAGCAGCTGCTCAACATGGTCGACGAGGCCACCGAGCTCGACGTGCTCGAAGAGGAGGATCGCGAGCTCATCCACTCGATCTTCGAGTTCAACGACACGATCGTGCGCGAGGTCATGGTGCCGCGCACCGACATGATCGTGCTCGAGCAGGGCGCCACCGTCGCCGAGGCGATGTCCTTGTTCCTCAGCCGCGGCGTCTCGCGCGTGCCCGTCGTCGGCGAGAGCGCCGATGAGGTGCTGGGCGTGGTGTACCTGCGCGACGCATCCCGCCTCACGTTCGAAAAGCCGAAGCAGGCGGCCACCGCGCTCGTCGACGAGCTCGTGAAGCCCGCCCTGTTCCTGCCAGAGTCGAAGAAGGCCGACGACGCCCTGCGGCAGCTGCAGCTGGAGTCGAACCACCTCGCGCTCGTCGTCGACGAGTACGGCGGTATCGCGGGTCTCGTCACCATGGAGGACCTCATCGAGGAGCTCGTGGGCGAGATCGTCGACGAGTACGACCGTGAATCGGCCGACAGCGAGCGGCTGGGCGAGAACCAGTTCCGGGTGAGCGCGCGCATGCCCATCGACGAGCTCGGCGACCTGTTCGGCATCGAGCTCGACGACGACGAGGTCGACTCGGTCGGCGGCCTGCTCGCGAAGCACCTCGGGCGCCTGCCCGTCGCCGGGTCGACCGTCACGATCGACGGTCTGCACCTCACCGCCGAGCGCACCGAGGGCCGTCGTAAGCGCGTCGTCACGGTGCTCGTCGAGGCCGATCAGGCGCTCCTGGATGCCCGCATCGCCTTCGCGGGCGACCGCGACCGGGAGGAGGCCGAGTGAGCGCCCGCAAGCCCCGCGGGGGCACGGCCGCGTCGCCCGAGCCCACGTTCCGGGCCGGATTCGTCACCTTCGTCGGCCGCCCCAACGTCGGCAAGTCGACTCTCACGAACGCGCTCGTCGGCGAGAAGGTCGCCATCACCAGCTCGAAGCCGCAGACCACGCGGCGGGCGATCCGCGGCATCGTGCACCGCGCATCCGGGCAGTTGATCGTCGTCGACACGCCCGGCATGCACCGCCCGCGCACCCTGCTCGGCGAGCGCCTCAACGCGGTCGTGCAGGACACCCTCGGCGACGTCGACGTGATCGGCTTCTGCGTGCCCGCCAACGAGCCGATCGGGCCGGGCGACAAGTTCATCAACGAGCAGCTCGAGAGCTTCCCGCGCACGCGCAAGGTCGCGATCGTCACGAAGACCGACGCCGCGGGTGGCACCCGTGTCGCCGAGCAGCTGCTCGCGGTGTCGCAGCTGCGCGAGTGGGACCTCATCATCCCGCTCTCGGCCGTCACGGGAGACCAGGTCAACTTGCTCGCCGAGCAGCTCATCGCCCTCATGCCCGAGTCGCCCGCGCTCTACGACGACGATGCCGTGACCGACGAGTCGACCGATGACCGTGTCGCCGAGCTCATCCGCGAGGCAGCGCTCGAAGGTGTGAGCGACGAGCTGCCGCACTCGCTCGCCGTCACGGTCGACGAGATGACCGAGCGGTCGCCCGGCGGCGTGCTCGACATCTTCGCCAACGTCTGGGTCGAGCGCGACAGCCAGAAGGGCATCATCATCGGGCACAAGGGGTCGCGCCTGACCGAGGTCGGCACACGCGCGCGCCTCGAGATCGAGCAGCTCATGGGCCGCCGCGTCTTCCTCAAGCTGCACGTCAAGGTTGCGAAAGAGTGGCAGCGCGACCCCAAGCAGCTCGGCAAGCTCGGGTTCTAGGGCCGCGCAGCGCAGCTCAGCGGCGCGGTAGCAGCCCGTGGTCGTGGGCGTAGAGCACCACCTGCACGCGGTCGCGCAGGCCGAGCTTGGCGAGAATCCTGCCGACGTGCGACTTCACGGTCGCCTCGGCCACGAACTCGCGCGCCGCGATCTCGGCATTGCTGAGGCCCTCGGCGACGGCGGTGAAGATCTCGCGCTCGCGCTTGCTGAGCGAGGGCAGCGCCGCGTCGTGCGCCGCGGAGAGGTCGGCGGGTGACTGCGTGCGGAGAGCATCCGGAGCGGTACCGACGTGCGCGAGCAGGTCGCTGATCGCGCCGGGCGCGACGACGGCGTGGCCACCGTGCACCGCGCGGATGGCGGCGAGCAGGAACTCGGGCTCGGCGTCCTTCAGCAGGAAGCCGCTCGCGCCCGCGCGGATCGCCCGCAGCGCCGCGTCGTCGAGGTCGAAGGTCGTGAGCACGATGATGCGCGGCGGTGTGCGCCCCGCCTCGGTGGCTGATCGCAGGATGCCCGCCGTGCCCGCGATGCCGTCGGCGCGCGGCATCCGGATGTCCATGAGCACGACGTCGGGCAGCGCCTCGCCGGCGGCGACGACGGCCTCGCCGCCGTCGCCGGCCTCGCCGACGACGGCGAGGTCGGGCTGCGAGTCGATGAGCATGCGCACCCCGCGCCGGAACAGCGGCTGGTCGTCGACGAGCAGCACGCGGATCGGGCTCACGGCGTGCCCCACGGCAGCGCGGCGGGGTCGAGCGGCCGGCGCGGCACCGTGACGAGGCTCACGAGCACGACCAGCGGCGGGGGAGCGGCGGGCGCGGTCACGCCGGGACTCCCGCGTTGATGAGCTCCTCGGTCGGCGCGGGCTCAGCCGGCACCTCCGTGCGCGCCTCGAGCGGCAGGCGCGCCCGCACGCGGAACACCGCGCCCTCGTGCACGCTCAGCTCGCCACCGGCGAGGGATGCGCGCTCGCGCATCCCGTCGATGCCGTGCCCGCGATCGCTCTCGGTAGCCGCACCACTCGCGGTGTTCGTCACCACGAGGTCGACGGCCTGTTCACCCCACTCGAGCTCGAGGGTCGCGGCCCCGTCGCCATGCCGCAGCGCGTTCGTGAGCGACTCCTGCACGATGCGGTAGAGCGCGAGCTCGCGCGACTCGGTCAGGCGCCCGCGGTCGCCGAACTCCCGCACCTCGAGTGCGAGGCCGGAGTCGCGCATCGCGCCGAGCAGCGCGTCGAGGTCGGCGAGCCCCGGCTGCGGCCCGGCCTCCTGCGTGTGCCGCAGCTCGGTGAGCAGCACGCGCACGTCGGCGAGGGCATCCCGCGCGGTCTGCGCGATCGTCTCGAAGGCGTCGGCCGCCGCGGGGGAGTCGCCCGCCGTCGCGTACCGTGCCCCATCGGCCTGCGCGATGACGACCGTGAGCGAGTGGGCGACGATGTCGTGCACGTCGCGCGCGACCCGCGTGCGCTCGGCCTCGAGGTCGGCGCGCGTGAGGGCCGCGTCGCGCTGCGTGCTGACGGTCGCGACGGTCGCGCTCAGCTGGCGCCGATTCCGGATGCTGCGCACGAGCTCGCCGAGCACCCACGGCAGCAGCGCAACTAGCGCCGACGCTAGAAGCCACAGTCCCTGGTTCACCACGAACCCGATTCCAGCCGTGTAGTTGGCTCCGACGAAAGCGACGATCGTTACGACGACTGTCGCAGCTGCAAATGCGGAGAGTGCCAGGCCGACCAGCCGAATTGCCGGGGAACCGTAGGCAGCGGTGCCGAAGAGAACGAGAGCCGCCGCGAGGAATGCGAAGCCATTGTTCGGTCCTGCGCCGACCAGGAACGTCAAAACGAACGCAAGGCCTCCCGTGACGAGCGCGATGACCGCCAGCGCTGGGCGCACCCTGTGCGTGATCACCGCAAAGCCAAAAGCGGCCGCAAGGATCGCGTTGAGCGTGCCCAGCACCACCCCGCCCCACCACTGCTGATTGAGCAGAATGGCGAGCGCGAGCCACGCGCCGAGCGCTATCTCGACGGGAAAGAGGATGCGCGCACGGCGCTCGGGCGTGAACCACGTGATGAGTCGATCGAACATGTCCGCCACGGTACGGGCCGCGCGGCCCGCATCCGAGCGAAACTCGCGCGGCTCACCCGAGCGGATGACCCTTTTCATCCGAAAGGCTGACGGCACAGCATCCCGAACCGCATTCGCGTGTGCGCAGAACGCGGGTGTACCCTGAAAGCGTGTTCGGCCAGCTCCTTCTTCGCTGCCGCGACGAGGCTTAGACCCGTAGCCTTCCTCGTCGCGGAGTTCGTCGTCGGCTGACAACCCCACAACGACCAGCAGGAGCACCTCATGCAGAACCGTCAGCAGCCCTCGGGCATGCCGATCCACAAGTACCAGCCGTACCACGAGCAGCTCGCGATCGATCTGCCCGACCGCACCTGGCCCGCGCAGCGCATCACGCAGGCGCCCCGCTGGTGCGCGGTCGACCTGCGCGACGGCAACCAGGCCCTCATCGACCCGATGAGCCCTGAGCGCAAGCGCATCATGTTCGACCTGCTCGTGCGCATGGGCTTCAAGGAGATCGAGGTCGGGTTCCCGAGCGCGAGCCAGACCGACTTCGACTTCGTGCGCAGCCTCATCGAGCAGGACCTGATTCCCGACGACGTCACCATCCAGGTGCTGACGCAGGCGCGCGAGCACCTCATCGCCCGCACCTACGAATCCATCAAGGGCGCCAAGCGCGCGATCGTGCACTTCTACAACTCGACGAGCGTGCTGCAGCGCGAGGTCGTGTTTCGCACCGACGTCGAGGGTGTGAAGGAGATCGCGCTGCAGGGCGCGCGCTGGTGCCAGCAGTACGAGGCGACCGTGCCGGGCACCGAGATCTTCTACGAGTACAGCCCCGAGAGCTACACGGGCACCGAGCTCGAGACGGCGCTCGACATCTGCAACGCGGTCATCGAGCAGATCGCGCCGACGCCCGACCGCAAGATCATCATCAACCTGCCGGCCACGGTCGAGATGGCCTCGCCCAACGTGTACGCCGACTCGATCGAGTGGATGCACCGTCACCTCGCCCGACGCGACTCGGTCATCCTGAGCCTGCACCCGCACAACGACCGCGGCACGGCCGTCGCCGCCGCCGAGCTCGGCTACATGGCGGGCGCCGACCGCATCGAGGGCTGCCTTTTCGGCAACGGCGAGCGCACCGGCAACGTCGACCTCGTCGCGCTCGGCATCAACCTGTTCACGCAGGGCATCGACCCGCACCTCGACTTCAGCGACCTCGACGAGATCAAGCGCACCGCCGAGTACTGCAACCAGTTGAAGGTGCACGAGCGCAGCCCCTGGGCCGGCGACCTCGTCTACACGGCCTTCAGCGGCAGCCACCAGGACGCCATCAAGAAGGGCTTCGAGGCGATGGATGCCCGGGCCGCTGCTTCTGGCGTGAGCGTCGACGACCTCGTCTGGGGGGTTCCGTACCTGCCCGTCGACCCGAAAGACCTCGGCCGCACGTACGAGGCCGTCATCCGCGTCAACTCGCAGTCGGGCAAGGGCGGAGTCGCCTACCTGCTCAAGACCGACCACGCGCTCGACCTTCCGCGCAAGCTGCAGATCGAGTTCAGCGGCGTCGTGCAGGCCAAGACCGACGCCGAGGGCGGCGAGGTGACGAGCGAGCAGATCTGGGAGATCTTCCAGGACGAGTACCTGCCCTCGCCCGACCCCGACGCCAAGTGGGGCCGCTTCGAGCTGCTCTCGACGCGCACCGCGAGCGACATGACGGGAACGGTGTCGCTGAGCGCGACCCTGCGCGACGGAGACGAGATCTCCGCCGTCGAGTCGACCGGCAACGGTCCGGTCGCAGCGTTCCTCAGCATGATGGAGCGCCAGGGCATCGCGATCCGGCTCTTCGACTACGTCGAGCACGCCCTCAGTGCCGGTGGTGACGCCCACGCGGCGGCCTACGTCGAGCTCGAGGTCAACGGCCGCACGCTCTGGGGTGTCGGCATCGACCCCGACATCTCGACCGCGTCGCTCAAGGCCGTCGTCTCTGCGGTCAACCGGGCGATCCGGCTCGAGACCCCCGACCGCGAGCTCGTCAGCGCGTAGGGCCGGAGCCGCACGGCGGGCACCCGAGGTGCCCGCCGCATCCGTCGCGATCTCCACAATTCAGGAGACTCGGCATCAAGAAAAAGCCCTGCGCCCGTGTTCAGGCGTGTCGCGGCTCCTTCCTGTCGCGATCTCCTGAATTGTGGAGACGCCGATGGTGGGCGTGGGCTACGGGTAGCGCGCTCTACTCGACGAGCTCGGCTGCGGGGGATTCGGCGGGGGCGAGCGGCTGCGGCTCAGTATCCCGTTTCCAGGGTTGCGTGACTGCGAGCCAGAGCGCGACCGCGACGCCCGCGTAGATCAGGTAGCCGGTGACCCAGGTGGCGAGCGCGGCTTCGACGCCCGCCCACGCGAACGGCATCGGCATGAGCACCAGGAAGAACGACAGCAGACCGACGGCGTAGAGGCCCGCCCACAGAGGCTTCGACCACAGCCAGACCTCATGGCCCGTGAGCCCGCGCGCGGGCACGAGCGCGACCGGCAAGGCCGCGATGCCTGCCATCGTCATGGCCGCCAGAGCTTCGCGCAGCAGCACGAGGCCGAGCGGGGGAAGCCCGTCGGTGCTCGCTGCAGCGGCATCGAGCACGGCGGGCTCGAGGGCCGCGTAGGTGACCCACGCGAGGAGGGCGAGGCCGTAGCCCCAGCCGAGGCTTGCGAGCGCGACTCGCACGCGCGCGGCGGTCGCGAGGGTTGCGCCGACCGCGACTCCGGCGACGAGGCCGAACACGATGCCGGGCTCGAACCCGGTGAGGCGGGTGACGATCACGGCACCGAGCACGATCAGCAGCGTCGCGGGGCGAACGTCGAGGCGAGCATCCACGCCGGCGATGAGGCGTGGCAGCAGGACCAGCATCGCGACCCAGCCGAGCAGCACCTCGAGGGTGAAGCCCAGCACGATCGACAGCAGCACGCGTGGAGTGCTCGCACCAGCGCCGAAGTCGGGATCGACGAATCCGCTCATGATGGCGGCGACCAGCAGGGTCGCGACGGCGAGCGGCAGTCCGCGCTTCGCCGTGGATGCTCGAGCCCACCACGCACGCGCCTTCTCGCCGGTCTGGCGCAGGCCAGTGGGCAGTCCGCTGCCGAGCGCCGCGCGCCGGGCAGCGATGCTTGCACGCCACGCCGCAACCTTCCCGGCGCCGGTGCTCGACGCGCTGTTGAGCAGCGCAGTCGGCAGCGCGAGCAGAATCACGAGCACGAGAGTCAGCAGCACTGCGGTGATGACCTGCTGCGGCGCGAGGGTGTCGGCGGGCGTGTGTAGCTCGCTGAACACGCTGGGCGTGCTCGGTGCGACCGGGGCGTCGACCGGAATGGCGACGTCGACAGCTCGCGACTCGGGGCACACCGCCTCGTCGAGCACGCACGGGTCGCCGCTCACGCGGGTGGCGTCGAGCACCAGGTCGCTGCCCCAGCGCGTCACGCGTCGAGTATCGCTGCACTCGATCCAGTCGCTCGGTGCTTCTCGCCCGGTGGCGGTCAGTGCTTCGGCGGTGAGCGTCGCGATCCCCTCGGTCTGGTTCTCGTAGTAGTCGGGCGAGTCGTCCGCAGCGCACGGAGTGCCTGATGCGGGCTGCGACCAGGAGACGACGATCGCCGAGTCGACGATCGTGCCCTCGGTGACGAGTCGAAGCCAGTAGGGAACGCCCTCGAACGTGCACGCGAAGTCGACACAGGTGACGGTGATGGTCACCGAGTCGGTGAGCGAGTCTTGCGTCTCACCATCGATCGAGAAGGAATCGCGCGCCGATGTGCCCTCGAAGACGAGTTGCCCGGTTCCGTGCACCGAGGACCCGGCCTCGGAGGGCTCTGCCGGGTCGGGGTCGAGCCCCGATGCGAGCGCCCACGCCGACGGAACCATCAGGCCGGCACCGATCATCGACGTCCCGAGCACGCTCAGCGCGACCCGCAGGGCGGCGCGACGACGAAACTCTGCCCGTTGGCGCACGGTGCCTCCTTGAGCGGATTTCGGGTCTCCGCTGCGCTGATGGTAGCCCTGGCGCCAGCATCGGGGCTACTGTCGGGCGGTCGTCACGGCCCAGTCGGCGAAGCGGATGCCCGGCCCGGGCACCCCGGTCGTGTGCAGCCCTGCACGGTAGGCGCCGACGAGCTTGCCGGGCGCGTGCCACTCGACGACCCGTGGCTCGGCGGCCTCGGGTGCCGAGCCACGCGCCACGAGCCATTGCCGGGCGAGCTCGGCCATCGGCAGCACCGCACGCCCGCCGAGGTCGTCGACGCGCCCGTCCGCCGGCGCCGCGCCGACGAGCGACACGAGCCGGTCGGCGACCGCCGCGGTGCTGATCGGCTGGAACGGCACGTCGAGCGCGATGACCCGGGGCAGCCGTCGCTGCGCGCGAAAGGCCCCCGCCACGAAGTCGTGGAACTGCGTCGCGCGCAGGATCGTGAACGGCACGCCCGACCCGGCGACGAGCTCTTCGCACGCGAGCTTCGAGCGGTAGTACCCGAGCGGCACGGCGTCGACGCCGACGATCGACAGGTACACGAGGTGCTGCACGCCCGCGGAACGGGCGGCCTGCAGGAGGTGCTGGGTTGCGCGAGCATCCGACCGCCGGTTGGTCGCGAGGTGCAGCACGGTGTCGACGCCCGCGAGCGCCTCGGGTACGCCGGCACCCGACTGGAGGTCGGCGACGACGTGGGCGGGGCCTGGGCGGCGGCTCAGGATGCGCGGCTCGATCCCGCCCGCGCGCAGCGCCTCGACGGTGGGGCGGCCCAGGGTTCCGGTGCCGCCGGTGATCAGCAGGGTCATGGTGCTCCTCTCGTGGGCGCGCGCATCGCGCCCTCTCAGAGTCGACCGGGCGGGCCGTCGATCTGTGACAGAGCGGCGGCTGCGAAGCGCGCGAGCTTGTCGGGCGCCCGCACGATGAGCACCCCGCGCACCCCCTCGTCGCCGATGTCGAGCGCCCACAGCGCGACGGGCTCGACGCCCTCCGGCCCCTCCGCGATGGCGAGGAAGGCGGTCTCGCCGTTCGCCTGCACCGGGATGCTGCGCACACCCTGCCCGAACTTCTCGAGCACGCCCAGCACGAAGCGCGCGACCTGCTCGGCGCCGTGCACGGGCCGGCGCGCGGCGCTCACGACTCCACCGCCGTCGCTGATCGCCACGGCGTCGTCGACGAGCACGGCTTCGAGCGCGGCCAGGTCGCCGCCTTGGGCGGCCGCGACAAAGGCCGCGAGCAGCTGGCCCCGCTGGGCCTCATCGACCCGTTGCCGCCGCTGGCCCTCGAGGGCCCGGCGCCCGCGCGAGACGAGCTGCCGCGCGGCGGCCTCGCTCGTGCCGAGCACCTCGGCGAGGCACGCGTAGTCGTACGCGAACGCCTCGCGCAGCACGAGCGCGGCGCGCTCGGGCCCGCTCAGCCGCTCGAGCAGCAGCAGGGTCGCGAGGTCGAGGTCCTCGGCCGTCTCGGCACCGAGAGCGGGGTCGGCCCGCGTGTCGACGGGTTCGGGCAGCCACGGGCCGACGTACTGCTCGCGGCGCACGCGCGCCGAGTCGAGCGCGGTGAGGGCGAGCCGGGTGACCATGGTGGTCAAGTAGGCATCCGGGTTGGCGATGCCCGGTCCCGCGACGGCCGCCCACTTCGGCCACGCATCCTGAACGACGTCCTCCGCCTCGGCCCAGGATCCGAGCAGCCGGTAGGCGAGGCCGGTCAGCCGGGGCCGCGCCGCCTCGAACGCGGACACCGCCGTCGCCGTCACTGTCTCACCCGCGCCGCTGGCTCGCGCCGGGGATGGGGGAGCGGCGACGCGCCCGCGGCTCGGAGCCGACGATGGGGATTGACGAGGTCGTCGGGTGCAGGTGGATCACCCCGGTGGCCGTCGTCACCGTGCGCCCGCGCTCAGCCGCGGCATCCTCGTCGCGCCGGGCGCGCTTCGGCAGGGCGGGCAACTTCGGCAGGCGAGTGATCGCGCGCTGCTCGGGCAGGCTCCAGCCGAACAGCACGGAGGCGACGCGCACCCCGAACGTGATCGCGACCCCGATGGCGCCGGCGAGCAGCACGTCGACGTCGAGCGCGAGCAGCACGGCGATCGTGCCCGAGCCGGCGGCCGCGGCGACGGCGTAGAGCGACCCGACGTGCATGAGGGCGATCGGCAGGTTCAGCAGCAGGTCGCGCAAGATCGACCCGCCGACGGCGGCGAGCACGCCGACGAACACGGCCGCGACCTCCGGCAGGCCGAGCGCGAGCGCCTTGGTCGTGCCGATCGCGCCGAAGAGGCCGATCGTGAGGGCATCCAGCACGGTGATGAAGCGATTGAGGCGCCGGAACACCCGCTCGAGCAGCATGCCGAGCAGGGCCGCGCCCGTGGCGACGACGACGTACCAGTTCGACTGCAGGGGCGCGAGCGGCACATCGAGCAGCAGGTCGCGCAGCAGACCGCCGCCGAAGCCGACGACGATGCCGATGATCGCGACGCCGAGCCAGTCGAGCCGGCGGTCGCGGAACTGCGCCGCGAAGAGCGCGCCCTGCAGTGCGCCGATGCCGACGGCGAGCAGGTCGACCCAGAGGGGGATCACGAAGAGGTCGTCCACAGGCCCATTCTGGTGGGTGGATGCTCGGCTCGCGCGCCGCGGAACCCTCGTGTTCGTGTCACGCACACCCGAAGTGCTAGACTCTGTTCAGGTCAGCATGACTGTTACACGGGGTTGCGAGCGGAAGGAGCATCCATGACCACGACGATCGGCCTGGGGCTCGCCGTCTCGACCGTCATCTTCGCGCTGCGGGCCGACGCGACCGGCGCGCCGAGCGTCTGGCTGCCGCTCGTGCGCCGCACGCGCGACCCCTACCTCGACCGCTGGGCGCTGCCCGGCGGCATGGTGCGCGTCGACGAGAGCCTCGAGGGCGCGGCGCGCCGCAACCTCGGCGAGACGACGCGCCTCGAGCCCACCTACCTCGAGCAGCTCTACGCCTTCGGCGACGTCGACCGCTCGCCCGACCAGCGCTTGGTCTCGATCGTCTACTGGGCGCTCGTGCGTCCCGACGAGGCCGAGCGGGTAACCCTCGGCGAGAACGTGCGGTGGTTCGCCGCCGACGAGCTGCCCGACCTCGCCTTCGACCACAACCTCATCGTCGACTACGCCCTCTGGCGCCTGCGCACGAAGATGGAGTACTCCCGCATCGCCCACGCCTTCCTCGGCCCGCGGTTCACCCTCGCCGAGCTGCGCGAGGTGTATGAGGCCGTGCTGCGCAAGCCTCTCGATCCCGCGAACTTCCGGCGCCAGATGGAGACGAGCGGCGTCATCGAGCCCACGGGCGAGGTCGTCACGGGCGGCCGCCACCGCCCTCCGCGCCTCTACCGCTACACCGGCGCCGTCGACCTGGTCGACGCCGGCCCCCTGAGCCGCCGCGCCACGGGCGCGGTCCGGCCCGACCTGAGGAACTCCGCATGACCGCCATCGACGCCTCCGTCGCCACGACCATCCGCCTGATCACGAACGGCCAGGCGCCGGGCGAGACCTGCACCCCCGAGCTCGACCAGGGCCCGTGGGCCTTCGACTCCGTGCCCGGCTACGGCCCCGGCTCGTCGATGCACGACGTCATCCCCACCGGGTCACCGCGCCAGGGCGCCCTGCCGCGGGAGTACCAAGACGCCTCGAACGACGAGCTGCACGCGCGCATCCGTGCCGCGAAAGAGGCGCTCGGCGACCGCCTCGTGATCCTCGGCCACTTCTACCAGCGCGACGAGGTCGTGCAGCACGCCGACTTCCTCGGCGACTCGTTCCAGCTCGCCAACGCCGCCCTCACGAAGCCCGACGCCGAGTACATCGTGTTCTGCGGCGTGCATTTCATGGCCGAGACGGCCGACATCCTTGCGCGCGATTCGCAGCGCGTCATCCTGCCGAATCTGGCCGCGGGATGCTCGATGGCCGATATGGCCGACATCGACTCGGTGCAAGCGGCGTGGGACGAGCTGCTCTCGGTCTACGGTTCGGAGCCCGACGCCGAGGGCCGCGCGCCGATCATCCCCGTGACGTACATGAACTCCTCCGCCGCGCTCAAGGCGTTCTGCGGCGCGAACGGCGGCATCGTGTGCACGTCCTCGAACGCCAAGACCGTGCTCGAGTGGGCCTTCGAGCGCGGGCAGCGCGTGCTGTTCTTCCCCGACCAGCACCTCGGTCGCAACACCGCCAAGGCCATGGGCGTGCCGCTCGAGCAGATGCCCATGTGGAACCCGCGCAAGCCGCTCGGCGGCTCGACCGCTCAGCAGTTGCTCGACGCCCGCGTCGTGCTGTGGCACGGCTTCTGCAGCGTGCACAAGCGCTTCACGGTCGGGCAGGTCGAGAAGGCGCGCGCAGAGCACCCCGGCGTGCGGGTCGTCGTGCACCCGGAATGCCCCATGGAGGTCGTGGATGCGGCCGACGAGGCGGGCTCGACCGATTACATCCGGCGCGCCGTCGCGGGCGCCACGTCGCCGACCACGTTCGCCATCGGCACCGAGGTCAACATGGTCAACCGGCTCGCGGCCGAATACCCGCAGCACACGATCTTCTGCCTCGACCCCGTCATCTGCCCGTGCTCGACGATGTACCGCATCCACCCCGGCTACCTCGCCTGGGTGCTCGAGGAGCTCGTGGCCGGCCGCGTCGTCAACGAGATCGTCGTCGACGCGGGCGTGCAAGCCGACGCCAAGCTCGCCCTCGAGCGCATGCTCGCCGCGAAGCCGCGGGACTGAGCCATGGCCCACATCCTCGTCATCGGCAGCGGCATGGCCGGCCTCGTGGCCGCGCTGCGCGCCGCGCGCCGACACGACGTCACGATCGTCACGAAAGACGTGCTCACGGCCGGCTCGACCGCCTGGGCGCAGGGCGGCATCGCGGCCGCCGTGTTCCCCGACGACTCGGCCGCGCTGCACGCGCACGACACGCTCATCGCCGGGGCCGGGCTGAGCGATCCCGCGGCCGTCGATATCCTCTGCACCGAGGGGCCCGCCCGGGTGCACGACCTCGTCGCCCTCGGGGTGGCCTTCGACCCGGCGGCGGGCGCCGTTGCGCCCTTCGACGACGTGAGCGGCTGGGCCCGCGGGCTCGAGGCCGCCCACTCCGTTGCGCGCGTGCTGCACGCGGGCGGAGATGCCACCGGGCGCGTGATCGAGACGGCTCTGGCCGCCGCGGTGCGCGAGGGGCGCATCCGGGCTCGAGAATTCGCTCGCGCGACCTCGCTCATCGTGCGCGACGGGGCGATCGCCGGGGCGGTCGTAGAGGGGCCTGATGGGGTCGAGCACGTCGCGGCCGATGCCGTCGTGCTCGCGACGGGCGGCAACGGGCGGCTCTACCGGCACACGACCAACCCGCCCGTGTCGACCGGTGATGGCGTGATCCTCGCCTACGCGGCGGGCGCGGCGATCGCCGACCTCGAGTTCGTGCAGTTCCACCCGACCGTGCTGGCCGGGGGAGGCCTCGTCTCCGAAGCCGTGCGCGGCGAGGGCGCGACGCTGCTCGACGCCGAGGGCCGCCGCTTCATGCTCGAGGTCGACCCGCGAGCCGAGCTCGCGCCGCGCGACATCGTGGCGCGCGCGATCGCCCGCCAGATGCGGGCGCAGGATGGCCAGCCGGTGCTGCTCGACGCGACGATGCTCGGCGCCGCCGTGCTCGCCGAGCGCTTCCCGACGATCGACGCGCTCGTGCGCGCGACCGGCGTCGACTGGGCGCGTCAGCCCGTGCCCGTCACGCCCGCCGCGCACTACGCGATGGGCGGCGCGCTCACCGACATGGATGGCCGCACGACGGTTCCCGGCCTGTTCGCTGTGGGCGAAACCGGGTCGACGGGCGTGCACGGTGCCAACCGCCTCGCCTCCAACTCGCTGCTCGAGGCCCTCGTCGTCGGGTGGCGCGCGGGTGACGCCGTCGGCCCCGCGGGCTCGGTGCCGGCGCTGCCCCTGCCCGCCCTCGCGGCCGCGCCGCCCGCCCCGGCCGCCGCGCGCGTCTCCACAATTCAGGAGTCGTTGCCGACCGATCAGCTCGACACCCCGGTGCCGGTGAGCCGTGCGATGGCACCCGATGCCCTGCTCGCCGGAGGAGTCCCTTGGACGGCCGACCGCATCCGCGACCGCGCTTGGCAGGCCCTCGGTCTCGAGCGCACGGGCGACGAAATGGCCGATTTTGCCCGAGAACTCGGGGATGCCCGGCCCGCCGACGACGAGGCCCGCTCGCTGCTGCCGCTCGCGCGCCTGACCGCCGCGGCCGCGCTCGCGCGCACCGAATCGCGCGGCGCCCACTGGCGCCACGACTTCCCGTCGACCGACCCCGCGCAGCGCGTGCGGCGTGTCGTCGTGCGCCCCGATGCCGATTCTCCTGAATTGTGGAGATCGGATGCTCGCACGGAGGTGCCGGCATGAGCGACGAGCTCAGCGGCGCGACCCTCGCGGCCGTCACGGCGATCGTCGATCGCGCGCTCGACGAGGATGCGCCCTGGGGCGACGCCACGAGCGAGGCCGCGATCCCCGCGGGCGCGACGGCCACCGCGCGCATCGTCAGCCGCGTCGACGGCGTGCTCGCCGGCGGCCTGGCGCTCGAACTCGCGTTCACGCGCGTCGATCCGACCCTTGTCGTCGAGCGGCACCTCGCCGACGGCGACCCGCTGACGCCGGGCGCGGTTGTTGCCACGATCACGGGCCCCGCGCGGGGAATCCTGCGCGGTGAGCGGGTCGCCCTCAACCTCGCGCAACGGCTGAGCGGCGTCGCGACCCTCACGCGCCGCTACGTCGACGCGGTCGCGGGCGCGGCCTCCGCATCCGGCGAACCGGTGCGCCTCGTCGACACGCGCAAGACCACGCCGGGGCTTCGCGTGCTCGAGAAGGCGGCCGTGCGCGCCGGCGGCGGCCACAACCACCGCTTCTCGCTGAGCGACGCCGTGATGCTAAAAGACAACCACCTCGCCGTGCTGATGGCGGAGGGACTCGATCTCACTCAAGCGATCCGCGCCGTGCGCTCGCGCATCCCGCACACCATGCACCTCGAGGTCGAGGTCGATCGGCTCGATCAGCTGCCCGCCGTGATCGCGGCCGACCCCGACACGATCATGCTCGACAACTTCGCGCTCGACGACCTGCGCGCGGGTGTCGCGCTCATCGCGGGCCGCGCGATCGTCGAGGCGAGCGGCGGCGTGAGCCTCGACAGCGTGCGCGCGATCGCCGAGACGGGTGTCGACGTCATCTCGGTCGGCGCGCTCACGCACAGCGCCCCGGCGCTCGACCTGGGGCTCGACATCGAGATCACTCCCGGATCGGGTGGCGATGCGGGCGGCGCGCGCTAGCGAGCATCCATGACCCTCATCGATCTCGACCAGGCGGCGACGACCGCGACCCGCCGCGAGGTGCTCGAGGCGATGTGGCCGTGGCTCACGGGGGATCACGGCAACCCCTCGTCGACGCACGCGCTCGGCCGCCGCGCCGCCGACGCCCTCGCGGATGCCCGCTCGCGCATCGCCCGACTCGCCGGCGTGCGCCCGGCGCAGGTCGTCTTCACGAGCGGCGGCACCGAATCCGACAACCTCGCCGTCATCGGCCTCACGCTCGCGGCCATCGCGCGCGGACGCGACCGGCACGTGCTCGTCAGCGCGATCGAGCACGAGGCCGTGCTCGAGTCGGCGGCGTACCTCGAGCGGTGGCACGGCGTGGAGGTCGGGCGCATCCCGGTTGACGCCGACGGCGTCGTGGATGCTGATGCCGCGATCGCCGCCCTCCGACCCGGCACGGCGCTCGTGAGCGTGCAGGCCGCCAACAACGAGGTGGGAACCCTCCAGCCGCTCGACGCGGTGCTCGCGGCCGCGCGCGCCGTGGGCGCCCTCGTGCACACCGACGCCGTGCAGTACGCCGGCTGGTATCCGCTGGCCGGGCTCGCCGCGCTCGACGCCGTCACGATCTCGGGGCACAAGCTCGGCGCCCCGAAGGGGGTCGGCGCGCTGCTGCTGCCGACGGGCGCGGCGATCGAGCCGCTCATCCACGGCGGGGGGCAGGAGCGCGACCGCCGCTCGGGCACGGAGAACGTGGCCGGAGCCGTGGGACTCGCCGTCGCGCTGGAACTCGCGGAGGCCGAGCGCGAGGCGCATCCGCTCGCCGCCCTCGAGGCGCGGCGCGACGCCTTCATCGCGCAGGTGCTCGCGACCGTGCCGGGCGCGCGCCTCACCGGCCACCCGTCCCGCCGCCTGCCATGCCACGCCTCGTTCGTCGTGCCGGGCATCGGCGGCGAGCCGCTGCTCATCGCGCTCGACGACCGCGGCATCCTCGCCTCGAGCGGCTCGGCGTGCGCGGCCGGCCGCGACGAGCCCTCACCCGTGCTGCTCGCGATGGACTACGACCCCGACACCGCCCGCACCGCGGTGCGCTTCAGCTGGGGCTTCTCCACAATTCAGGAGTCGCTCGACACCGCGGTGCGTGAGCTCGCCGAATCAGCGGCCTCGTTGCGCGGGTTGGGCTGAGCATCCGCCGATTCTCCTGAATTGTGGAGAAGAGCGCGCGAATCGCGGATGCCCGCCGCGCCGTCGGGCCCGTTCGCACCCGCGCGCGGGATACTGGAGCGGTGCCGACCTACCGTGACGAGATCGTCGTGCTGCGTACCCACAAGCTGGGCGAAGCCGACCGCATCGTCACGATGCTCAGCCGCAATCACGGCAAGATCCGCGCGGTGGCCAAAGGGGTGCGGCGCACGGCGAGCAAGTTCGGCGCGCGCCTCGAGCCGTTCATGGTCGCCGACGTGCAGCTCTACGCCGGCCGCAGCCTCGACATCGTGCAGCAGGCCGAGAGCCTCGGGTCATATGGCGCCGAGATTTCGGCCGACTACGGCAGCTACACGGCCGCCAACGTCATGGTCGAGACGGCCGACCGCGTCACGGGCGACGACGGCGGGGGAGTGCAGCAGTACCTGCTGCTGGTCGGCGCGCTGCGGTCGCTGGCCCGAGGCGATCATCCGCCCGGCCTGACGCTCGACAGCTACCTGCTGCGGTCGCTGTCGATCGCGGGATGGGCGCCGACCTTCGGCGACTGCGCCGTCACCGGCGCGCCCGGCCCCCACAGCGCATTCGTAGTGCAGCTGGGAGGCATGGTGGCCGACGAGGTCGCCCCGCCCGGCGCCCCAAGACTCAGCACCGAGACGCGCGAGCTGCTCGCCGCCCTGCTCACGGGTGACTGGGCCACCGCGGAGGCTGCCTCCGAGCGCGCGCGGGCCCAGGCCAACGGCATCGTCGCGGCCTACGCGCAGTTCCACCTCGAGCGCGGGTTGCGGTCGCTGCCGCACGTCGACCGCCACGACGCGCGGTACGACGCGCGCGAGGCGGAGCGCGAGGCCGACCGCGACCTGGCCCACGCCGCCGCGGCGGCCTCCACAATTCAGGAGTCGGCGTGAGCAGGGAGCCGCGACACGCCGAACCGCTGCGCCCGATTGACTGGACGGGCGAGCAGCCTCCTGAATTGCGGAGAGAACTCGTGCCGCAGCACGTCGCCATCGTCATGGACGGCAACGGCCGCTGGGCCAACCGCCAGGGCCTCACGCGCGTCGAGGGCCATCGCGCGGGCGAGGCGAGCCTGCTCGATGTCGTTGCCGGTGCCGTGCAGATCGGCGTGCAGCACCTGAGCGTCTACGCCTTCAGCACTGAGAATTGGAGCCGCAGCCCCGACGAGGTGCGCTTCCTCATGGGCTTCAACCGCGAGGTGCTGCGCCGCCGCCGTGACCAGCTTGATGCCTGGAACGTGCGCATCCGCTGGGCCGGCCGCCGCCCGCGCCTGTGGCGCAGCGTCATCAGCGAGCTCGAAGAGGCCCAGGCCCGCACGGCTGGCAACACGGGCCTCACCCTGACGATGTGCGTTAACTACGGCGGCCGCATCGAACTCGTGGATGCCGTACGCGCCCTCGCCGCCGACGTCACGGCCGGTCGCATCGACCCCGCGCGCATCACCGAGCGCTCGATCGCGAAGCACCTCTACGAGCCCGACCAGCCGGACGTCGACCTCTTCGTGCGATCCAGCGGCGAGCAGCGCACGAGCAACTTCATGCTCTGGCAGAGCGCCTACGCCGAGATGGTCTTCCTCAACACGCTCTGGCCCGACTTCCGGCGGCGGCACCTGTGGGATGCCATCGAGGACTACGCGCGCCGCGACCGCCGCTTCGGCGGGGCGGTGGATGCTCCTTCCGCGTAGCCCGCGAGCGCGCGGCTACACGACCCGTGATCAGTAGACTTCTCGGCATTGCGTTACTCGGCGCCGGGCATCCAGCTCGGCCGGAATTGGAGACCTCCCCGTGGCTGCCCCCTCTCGGCTCGACAACGTCATCGCGCTCGCCAAGCGGCGCGGCTTCGTCTTCCAGGCCGGTGAGATCTACGGCGGTTCGCGCTCGGCGTGGGACTACGGGCCCCTCGGCGTCGAGCTGAAGGAGAACATCAAGCGCCAGTGGTGGCGCGCGATGGTGACGCGCCGCGACGACGTGGTCGGGCTCGACTCGAGCGTCATCCTGCCCCGCCGTGTGTGGGAGGCCTCCGGCCACGTCGAGGTCTTCAGCGACCCGCTCGTCGAGTGCCTCAGCTGCCACAAGCGCTACCGGGCTGATCACCTCGAGGAGGAGTACGAGGAGAAGAAGGGCCGCGCGCCTGAGAACGGCCTGGCCGACATCGTCTGCGTCAACTGCGGCACGCGCGGCCAGTGGACCGAGCCCAAGGAGTTCTCGGGGCTGCTCAAGACGTACCTCGGCCCGGTCGAAGAAGAATCCGGGATGCACTACCTGCGCCCCGAGACCGCCCAGGGCATCTTCGTCAACTTCGTCAACGTGCTCAACGCGGCCCGCATGAAGCCCCCGTTCGGCATCGGCCAGATCGGAAAGTCGTTCCGCAACGAGATCACGCCCGGCAACTTCATCTTCCGCACGCGCGAGTTCGAGCAGATGGAGATGGAGTTCTTCGTCGAGCCCGGCACCGACGAGGAATGGCACCAGTACTGGATCGACACCCGCCTCGCCTGGTACACCGATCTCGGCATCAAGCCGGAGAACCTGCGGCTGTACGAGCACGCGCAGGAGAAGCTCTCGCACTACTCGAAGCGCACGGTCGACATCGAGTACCGCTTCGGCTTCACGGGCTCGGAGTTCGGCGAGCTCGAGGGCATCGCCAACCGCACCGACTTCGACCTGAAGACCCACAGCGAGCACTCCGGGGTCGACCTCTCGTACTTCGACCAGAGCAAGGAAGAGCGCTGGGTGCCGTACGTCATCGAACCCGCGGCGGGGCTCACGCGCTCGCTCATGGCCTTCCTCGTCGACGCCTACTCCGAAGACGAAGCGCCCAACACGAAGGGCGGTGTCGACAAGCGCACGGTGCTGCGCCTCGACCGACGCCTCGCGCCCATCAAGGCGGCGGTGCTGCCGCTGTCGCGCAACGAGCAGCTCTCGCCCGTCGCGCGCGAGCTCGCCGACCGCCTGCGCCAGCACTGGAACGTCGACTTCGACGACGCGGGCGCGATCGGCCGCCGCTACCGCCGGCAGGACGAGATCGGCACGCCGTTCTGTGTCACGGTCGACTTCGACACCCTCGACGACCAGGCCGTCACGGTGCGCGAGCGCGACACCATGGCGCAAGAGCGCATCCCGCTCGAGAAGCTCGAGGCGTACCTGGCCGGCGAGCTGCTCGGCTCTTAACCCGCGCGGCCTGCGCCGCCCGACCCCCGACCCGCGCCGGTCTCCACAATTCAGGAGTCGCGGCGCTCGGGAGGGCATCCGCGGGCCCTGGTCGGCGTGTCGGGCGCACTCACCGTCGCCGTCTCCTGAATTGTGGAAGCGCACCGGGGTCGGGGCGTCCCTCACACGGGGCGGGTCGCGCTGCCGCACGTGCGGGAGCAGAGCTGGCGGTCGGCAGGGTGCGCGCGCCGGGCATCCTGCGGCCATGGATGCTGCGCACCTCGTCGCCCGCCACGGCGGCGCTCTCGACCGACGCCGGCTGCACGAGCTCGGCGCTACCGACCACGATCTGCGCCGAGCGCTGAGGGCCGGATCGCTCAACCGCCCCCGTCGGGGCTGGTACTCCAGCTGGGGTGAGCGCGATCCGCGTTTCCGGGCCATGCGTGTCGGCGGGCGTCTCACGGGCATGAGCGCGGTGGCCGCGCTCGGCGGCTGGGTGCTCGGCCGCCGCCCGCTGCACGTCGCCGTGCCCGTCAACGCCGCACGGCTGCGCAGCCAGTGGCGCCGCGACATCCGGCGGGCGGATGCTCACGACGACGGTGCCGTCGTGCACTGGGTGGCGCCGGTGCACGATCGGGGTTCCACGACCGGCATCGTCGACCTCCCCGAGGCGATCGAGCTCGTCTGCCGCACCGAGCCCGCCGACCAGGCGATCGCCGTGCTCGACTGGGCGCGCCGCACCGGCCGGCTTGATCGCATCGAGCTCGCCGCACTGCGCGAACGGCTGGGGCCTCTTCGGTGGCTCGTTGACGCGAGCGTCGAGAACTGCGACTCGTTGCCCGAGAGCCTGGCGCGCACGCGACTGCGCGCCGCGGGCGTGCAGGTCAGCACGCAGGTCGGGTTCACCGACGGGCTCGAGACGATCGATCTCGTGCTCGAGGGCACGGTCGCCGTCGAGGTCGATGGCGAGGAGCATCACCGCGATCGGTTCGAAGACGATCGTGCGCGCGACCTCGCCATCACGCAGGTCGGGCTGCACGCGGTGCGGCCGAGCGCCCGGCAGGTCTTCACCCGCTGGCCCGAGGTGCAGGCGGCTCTCGTGCGCGCGCTGCGCGAGCGCGGCATCCTCGTCGATCTCCACAATTCAGGACTCGCGCAGGTCGGGAGGCCCGCGACACGCCGTGAGAGCGCTCCGCCGGGGCTGCACCCGCGCGTGACTCCTGAATTGTGGAGACCCGCCCGCGCGGGGTGAGGTGGGAATACCCCCGGGCGGGCCGCGTTGACCTCAGCATGAGCAACCCCATCGACGTGCAGATCTGGTCCGACGTGCAGTGCCCCTGGTGCTACATCGGCAAGCGCAAGTTCGAGGCCGCCGTCGAGCAGTTCGAGGGCGACGTCACGGTCACGTACCGCAGCTTCGAGCTCGCGCCCGATACGCCGGTCGACTTCGAGGGCTCGCCCGTCGACTACCTCAGTCAGCGCAAGGGCATCAGCCCCGAGCAAGCGCAGCAGATGGTCGACCGCGTGAGCGGCATCGCCGAGTCGGTGGGCCTCGACTACCACTACGACCGCATCCACCAGACCAACACGGTGCTCGCGCACGAGTTGCTGCACTTCGCCAAGGCGCACGGCAAGCAGGTCGAGCTGAAGGAGCGCCTGCTGCGCGCCTACTTCACCGAGGGCGGTCACATCGGTCGCGCCGCTGACTTGGCCGAGTTCGCCGCCGAGGTGGGGCTCGACCGCGATGCCGCAGCAACCGCGCTCGCCGAGCACACCTACCTGCCCGATGTGAAGGCCGACATGGCGCAGGCGGTGGCGTACGGCATCCAGGGCGTGCCGTTCTTCGTCATCGACGAGAAGTACGGCATCTCGGGTGCCCAGGAGAGCGCGACCTTCTTGGCCGCGCTGCAGAAGGCCGCGGCCGAGCGCGAGTCGACCCCCGTCGAGGCATCATGACGATGGATGCTGCGCCGAAGCCCTTCGCCATGCTCGGCGACCCCGCCGCCGAGGCCTGCGAGGGCGACGCCTGCCTGCTCCCCGCACCCCAGGCGCCCTCGGGCGTCTCCACAATTCAGGAGTAGCAGCAGCCCCAGCCGCCCGACACGCCGTGCGAGGGCTCCCACGCGGCAGTTCGCGCGTCCGTCTCCTGAATTGTGGAGACGAGCGCGGAACTCAGCGGGGCGCGAGCGGCTCGCTGATGTCGGCGACGACGGCACCGAGGGCGACGAGCAGCTCGTCGGCCTCGACGAAGAGCGAGTAGCCGTGCTCGCCCGCGCCCATCGACACACGCCGCCCCACCATGCCGGCATCGGCATACACCGGCCAGGCGGTCGTCGAACCGAGTGGCGTGATCGTGCCGCGCTCGTACCCCGTCGCTGACAGCGCGAGCTCCGGCGAGGGCAGTTGCAGCTTGTTGACGCCCACGGTGGCCCGCAGCTTCGGCCACGAGATCTGGCGGTCGCCGGGGATCAGCGCGAAGAGGGACGTGCCGTCGCTGCGCTTCACGACGAGCGATTTGACGATGTCGGCCGGGGTGATGCCGAGCAACGACGCGGCCTCCTCGAGCGACGAGGCCCGCATCCGCTCGATGAATTCGACCGTCAGCCCGCGCGCCGCCGCGTCGGCCGCCACGCGCTCGCGTCCGCCCACTGTCATCGTCCCGCCTCCCGCGTTCTAGGCTGAGCCCATGAGCAACGGCGCACCCCTGAGAGCGGGCATCATCGGCTTCGGACTCGCGGGTCGAGTCTTCCACGCCCCCTTCCTCGCTACGAATCCGGCGTTCACGATCGCGGCCATCGCGACGAGCGACGAAGACCGGGCGGCGCAGGCGCGCACCGCGCATCCGGGCGCGCAGATCATGTCGACGGATGCCCTGCTCGCGCAGGCCGCCGACCTCGACCTCGTCGTGCTCGCCTCGCCGCCGCACGTGCACCGCGAGCAGGCCGTCGCCGCCCTCGAGGCCGGGGCGGCCGTCGTCATCGACAAGCCCTTCGTGCCGACCGTCGCCGACGCGGAGGCGATCATCGCCGCAGCGGAGACGGCCGGGCGCCCGCTCACGGTGTTCCAGAACCGGCGGTGGGACGGCGACTTCCGCACCGTCACCAAGTTGGTGAACACCGGCGCCCTCGGCACCGTGCACCGCTTCGAGTCGACGTTCGAGCGCTTCGGCGCGCCCAAGCGCGACCAGTGGCAGGGTCAGATCAGCCCGGCGCAGGGCGGCGGAATCCTCTTCGACCTCGGCAGCCACCTCATCGATCAGGCGCTCACGCTCTTCGGCCCCGCGACACTCGAGGTCGCCGAGCTGCGCGCGGTGCGCGAGGGCCTCGGCAGTGAAGACGACGCGTTCGTCTCGCTCCGCCACGACAGCGGCGTGCGCAGCCACCTCACGATGAGCCGGGTCGCGGCGCAGAGCGGGCCGCGGTTCCGCGTGCTCGGCGACACGAGCGGCTACAGCGTCTACGGCCTCGACGGGCAGGAGCCCGACCTCAAGGTCGGCCGCTGGCCCGGCAGCGAGGGTTACGGCGAGACCCCGAAGGCCGAGTGGGGGCTGCTCGGCATCGACAACGGCGAGCAGCCGCTCGTCGCCGTGCCCACCGAGGCCGGCGGCTACCCCGACTTCTACGCGCAGGTGGCGGCGAGCATCCGCGACGGCGCCCCGGTGCCGGTGGATGCTCGCCACGCCCTCGAGACCGTGCGCATCATCGAGCAGGCCCACGCGATGGCGGCCCGCTGACGTCGGTTTGCCGCCCTGACCGCGCATCCCGGCGCGACCTGGGAGAATAGAACCCTCATGTCCACCGCCACTCTGCCCGCGCCCGCCGCGAAGCCGCTCAGCATCGGCCCGATCCCGCTGAGCGTGCCCGTCGTGCTCGCGCCCATGGCGGGCATCACGAACACGGCGTTCCGGCGGCTGTGCCGCGAGTACGGCGCGGGGCTGTACGTGAGCGAGATGATCACGAGCCGCGCGCTCGTCGAGCGCACGCCCGAGAGCCTGCGCCTGATCACGCACCACGAAAGCGAGACGGTGCGCAGCATCCAGCTCTACAGCGTCGACCCGACGACGGCGGGCGAGGCGGCTGCGTTTCTCGCGGGCGAGGGGCTCGCCGACCACATCGACATGAATTTTGGATGCCCTGTTCCCAAGGTCACCAAGAAGGGCGGGGGAGCCGCCCTGCCCTGGAAGCTGAACCACTTCCGTCGCATCGTCGAGGCGACCGTCAAGGCCGCGGGCGACATCCCCGTCACGGTGAAGATGCGCAAGGGCATCGACGCCGACCACCTCACCTACCTCGAGGCCGCGAAGGCCGCCGAGGGGGCGGGGGTCGCCGCCGTCGCTCTGCACGCGCGCACGGCCGCCGACTTCTACTCCGGCAACGCCGACTGGGACGCCATCGGCACGCTCAAGGAGACCATCACGAGCATTCCCGTGCTCGGCAACGGCGACATCTGGTCGGCGCAGGATGCCCTGCGCATGGTCGAGCAGTCGGGCTGCGACGGCATCGTGGTCGGGCGCGGCTGCCTGGGGCGTCCGTGGCTCTTCGGCGACCTCTCGGCGGCGTTCCGCGGCGAGGAGCACAAGGCCATGCCGGGTCTCGGCGAGGTCGCCGACGCCTTCCGTCGCCACGCCGAGCTGCTCGTCGAGTTCTTCGACGACGAGGCCAAGGCCTGCCGCGACATCCGCAAGCACGTGGCCTGGTACTTCAAGGGCTACGCGGTCGGCGGCGAGCTGCGCGCGCGCCTCGCCGCGGTCGAGAGCCTGCAGCACATGGACGACCTGCTCGGCGAGCTCGACCGCGACGCGCCCTACCCGGGCGAGGCCGCCGAGGGCCAGCGCGGCCGCGCCGGCACCCCGAAGAAGCCCGCCCTGCCCGATCGCTGGCTCGAGAGCCGCGAGCTCACGGGCGCGAGCCGTGCCGAGGTCACCGCCGCCGAGCTGCACCACTCGGGCGGCTGAGCGTGCACGACGACCTCACGCCGGGCTACGGCCCGGCCGACGCCGAGCGCTGGCTGCCGGAAGAGCACGGCGGAAGTCGCCGCAGCGACTTCGCGCGCGACCGCGGCCGCCTGCTGCACTCGAGCGCCCTGCGCCGCCTGGCCGCGAAGACCCAGGTGCTGAGCCCCACGGCGGGCCTCGACTTCGCGCGCAACCGACTGACGCACTCGCTCGAGGTCGCCCAGGTCGGCCGCGAGCTCGCGACGAGCCTCGGTCTCGACCCGGATGTCGTCGACACGGCGTGCCTCGCCCACGACCTCGGGCATCCGCCCTTCGGGCACAACGGCGAGCGCGCCCTCAACGACTGGGCGGCCGACTTCGGCGGCTTCGAGGGCAACGCGCAGACCCTGCGCCTGCTCACGCGCATCGAGCCGAAGGTGCTCGGGCCCGACGGCCGCAGCTACGGACTCAACCTCACGCGCGCGAGCCTCGACGCGAGCACGAAGTACCCGTGGCCCCAGTCGCAGGGAATCCCCGACCCGAGCGGTCGCAGCAAGTTCGGCTTCTACGACGACGACGCGGCCGCCTTCGAGTGGATGCGCGGCGGCTCGCCCGACCGCGTGCGCTGCATCGAGGCGCAGGTCATGGACTTGAGCGACGACATCGCCTACAGCGTGCACGACTTCGAAGACGCCATCGTGAGCGGGTACCTCGATGTGCCCGCGCTCAGCGCTCGCGTCGACCACGACGCCCTCGTCGACGCGATGTTCGAGTGGATCGGCGGCGAGATCAGCCACGACGAGCTCATCGCGGCCTTCGACCGGCTCGACCACCTCGACGCGTGGATCGAGACGTGGGACGGCTCCCGTCGCGACCTCGCCCGCCTCAAGAACCTCACGAGCCAGCTGATCGGGCGGTTCGCGCACGAGGCCGTGCACGCGACGCGCGAGGCACATCCTCAGGGCGCGCTCGCCCGATTCGGCGCCGACGTCGTGGTGCCGCGCGAGACGCAGGCCGAGATCGCCGTGCTCAAGGGCATCGTCGCCGCCAACGTCATGTCGACGAACGCCCGCCAGCCCATCTACGCCCGCCAGCGCGCGCTGCTCGTCGAGCTCGCCGACGCCCTCTGGGCGGCGGGTCCGGATGCGCTCGATCGCGCGTTCGCCGACGACTTCCGGGCGGCCGGCGATGACGACGCCCGCCGCCGCGTCATCGTCGACCAGGTCGCCTCGCTCACCGACCAGAGCGCGATGAGCTGGCACGAGCGGCTCGTTCCCTGAGCCTGTCGGCGGCCGGAACGGCGCTCAGCACCCCGGGCCTAGAATCGGCGCTGTGGCAGGCCTGATCCGACGCAGCGATATCGACGAGGTCCGGTCGCGCACGAATCTGGCCGACATCGTCGGCGACTACGTCACCCTCAAGAGCGCGGGCGTCGGCTCGATGAAGGGCCTGTGCCCCTTCCACGACGAGCGCAGCCCGAGCTTCCACGTGCGCCCGCAGGTCGGCTTCTACCACTGCTTCGGCTGCGGCGAGGGCGGCGATGTCTTCACCTTCCTGCAGAAGATGGACCACGTCACCTTCAGTGAGGCCGTCGAGCGCCTCGCCGGACGCCTCGGCTACGCGCTGCACTACGAAGACGGCGGCCCCGCAGCCGACCAGGGCAACCGCAGCCGACTGCTGTCCGCGAACGCGGCCGCCGAGCAGTTCTTCCGCGACCAGCTCGGCACGCCCGCGGCCGAGCCCGCTCGGCGCTTCCTCGGTGAGCGGGGCTTCGACGCGATCGCCGCCGAGCGCTTCTCGATCGGCTTCGCCCCGAACTCGTACGAGGCCCTCGGCGACCACCTGCGCGGCCTCGGTTTCACGGCGGAGGAGCTGCTGGCCTCGGGCCTGCAGGGCCAGGGCGACCGCAAGCCCTACGACCGGTTCCGCGGTCGGCTCATCTGGCCGATCAAAGACGTCACGGGGCAGACGCTCGGCTTCGGCGCCCGCAAGCTGCTCGACACCGACAACGGCCCCAAGTACCTCAACACGCCCGAGACGCCGGTGTACAGCAAGTCGAAGGTGCTCTACGGGCTCGACCTTGCCAAGCGCGACATTGCGCGCGGCAAGCAGGTCGTCGTCGTCGAGGGCTACACCGACGTCATGGCGTGCCACCTCGCGGGCATCACCACGGCGGTCGCCACGTGCGGCACCGCCTTCGGCAGCGACCACATCACGATCATCCGTCGCGTGATGGGCGACGTCGACAACCGCGACGCGCACGGCCTCGGCGAGGTCGTGTTCACGTTCGACCCCGATGAAGCGGGTCAGAAGGCCGCGAGCCGCGCGTTCGCCGACGAACAGCGGTTCGCGGCCCAGACCTATGTCGCAGTCGCGCCCGACGGGCTCGACCCGTGCGATCTGCGGCTGCAGCGGGGCGACGACGCCGTTCGGCTGCTCATCCAGGGCCGCAAGCCCATGTACGAGTTCATGGTGCGGCGGCAGCTCGACTCGTACGACCTCGAGACCGTCGAGGGCCGCGTCGCGGCGCTGCGGGCGACCGCACCGATCGTGGCGGGTATTCGCGACGAGTCGCTGTCGGTGGGCTACACCCGCACGCTCGCGGGATGGATCGGCATGGATCCGACCGAGGTCGCGCAGGCCGTGCGCGCGGCGCGACGCGCCCCGGCCCGCACCGCGCCGAGCCGCGCCGGCACCGCGGCGGGGCCGGGCACCTCGGGGGCGGCGGAGCCCGCAGCGCGCATCCCGGTCGGCGATGCCGCCGCCGCGATGGCCGACGCCATCGCGCCGACGATCGGGATCGCCCAGCTGCCGACCGACCCGGTCACGCGGCTCGAGCGCGAGCTGCTCATGGCGCTGCTGCAGCATCCCGACGAGATCCCGCTCGAGACCGCGCGGCGCGCGCTGCACACGACGTTCAGCCAGCCCGCGCTCGCGACGGTGCGCGACGCGCTGCTCGCCGCGATCGACGCCTACGGCACGAGCGAGTGGGCGCGCCGGGTCGCCGACGAGTCTCCCCAGGCGTTCAGCCCGCTCGTCACCCAGCTCGCGATCGCCCCGCTCCCCATTCGCGAGGGGTTCGCGGCCGAGTACTGCCGAGGCGTCACGACGTCGCTCATCGAGCGCGACCTGTTGCGGCGCAAGACCGAGCTGCTCGGGGCCCTGCAGCGCACCGATGCGACCGCCGAGCCCGAGCGGCACCGCGCCCTCCAGCGCGAGCTCGTCGAGCTCGAGGCCGAACGTCGCCGCGTGCGCGGAGACTAGGATCGCTCGCGTGACAGAACCCGCCGTGCGCGCCCGCGACCTCACCCTGCGCTATCGCTCTGGGGTCGCACGACGGCCGGTCGCCGCCGTCACCGGCCTGAGCCTCGACATCGCCCCGGGCGAGACCCTCGCGGTCATCGGCGATGCCGGCAGCGGCAAGAGCACGCTCGCGCGCGCGATCGCCGGCTACACCTCGCGCAGCGTCGACCGCGGCGTCGAGATCGCGGGCGGATCGCTCGAGGTGCTCGGCATCGACGTGCGCCGGCTGCGCCGCCACGGCGACGACGAACTGGCCCTGCGCGTCGGCTATGTGCCGCAAGACGCGGGCACCGTGCTCGATCCGCACCTCACGGTCGGCGAGAACGTCGCCGTGCCGCTCTTCCAGCGCGACAAGGCCTTCCCCAAGAAGCGCGCGGGCGGCATCGTCGCCGAGGCGATCGACGCGATGCACCTGACGCTCGCAACGATCCCGAAATACCCGCACGAGCTCAGCCGCGGTCAGCGGCAGCGCGTCGCGATCGCCCGGGCGCTCGTGCTCGATCCCGACCTGCTCGTGGCGGACGAGGCCACGGCGGGCATCGACGCGACGGTGCGCGGCACCATCCTCAGCCACCTCGCCGAAGTGCAGCGGCGCCGCGGCTTCGCCGCGTTCATCGTGAGCAGCGAGATCGGCGAGGTGCGTCGGCTCTCGCGCCGCCTCGCCGTGCTGCACCGCGGCACGATCGTGGGCATGGGGAGCATCGACGACGTGCTCGACGACCCCTCCCACCCGTATGTTGACCGCCTCGCCCAGCTCGCGCGCGCTCGAGCGTGACGCGCAGTGCTGGGCCGAGCAGGAGAGGCGCGATGCCCCGTGACCCCGAGTGACCGCATGACCGCCTCGGCCACGTTCGCCGCCGACGCCGCCTTCCTGCTCACCGAGCAGCACCGCGACCCCGTGGCCGGGCAGGGGCGCGTGCCCGAGCGGCTTCCGGTCGCGGGCGAGATCGCCGTGCTGCCCCACGCCTCCGAGTTCTTCGCCGAGGCCGTGCTCGCGGGGGGCGGTGCGATCGGCGAGCTGTCGTCCGCCACGCGGGGGCTCGTCTGGCTGAGCGAGCAGCGGGCGGAGGAGCTCACCGAGATTCTGCAGGCGCATCCAGGAATCGGCTGGGTGCAGCTGCCGTGGGCGGGTGTCGACGGCTTCGCGGCGGTGCTCGCGCGCTACGCCGACGGCTCCGGCCCGCTCTTCACGAGCGCGAAGGGCGCGTACTCCGAGCCCGTTGCTGAGCACGCTGTGGCCCTCGCGCACGCGGTGCTGCGCGAGTTCGCCCCGAAGGCGCGGGTCGCCCAGTGGGCTCCCGTGCGCACCGGGCTCTCGCTCTACGGCCGGCACGTCGTCATCGTTGGCGCGGGCGGCATCGCGACCGAGATCATCCGGTTGCTGCAGCCCTATCGCGTGCGCATCACGGTCGTGCGTCGCACCGCGAGCCCGATGCCGGGGGCCGACCGCACCGTCACGACAGACTCCCTGCACGAGGTGCTGCCGAGCGCCGAGGTGCTCATCCTCGCCGCGGCCGCGACCGACGAGACCCGTGCGCTCATCGGCGCCGCAGAGCTCGCGCTGCTCGCCCCGACGACCGCCCTCGTCAACATCGCGCGCGGGGCTCTCATCGACCAGGATGCGGTGGCCGAAGCCCTGCGCGAGAAGCGCCTGCTCGGCGCCGGCCTCGACGTCACGACGCCCGAGCCTCTGCCTGCCGAGCACGCGCTCTGGTCGCAACCGCGCTGCCTCATCACCTCGCACTCCGCCGACACCCCGGAGATGACGGCACCGCTGCTCGCGCGCCGCATCACCGAGAACGTGCGGGCGTTCCTCGGCGACAGCCGCTTCGTCGGCATCGTCGACCCGGCCGCGGGGTACTGAGCGCACAACGGGCCCTCGTGATTCTGCTAGATTGGCAGGGCTGTTTCAGCGATCCTCGATAGCTCAATTGGCAGAGCAGCCGGCTGTTAACCGGCAGGTTCTTGGTTCGAGTCCAAGTCGGGGAGCCACGTCTCCTCATCCACGCACCACGGCGTTATCGTGGTGAAGCACCGTCTTCCGTTCGAAGGAGCCCGCGATGCTCGCGACGACGCCCCTCGACGCGGTGGCGACCGACGCGACGATGCTCGCGATGGTGCTCACGGCATCCACCGCCCTGCTGCTCGTGCTCGGCATCGTGCTGCTCGTCGCATGGCTGCGGGCCCGCGGTCGTGCCCGGCGCACCGCGTTCGACCGCGCGGCTGCCGAGCGCCAGCGCATCGACCTCGAACTCGGTCTGGCCGAGCAGACCGGGCGGTTGCGCATCATCCGCGAAGTGCACGAGGTCTCGGTGCTCGCCCTCACGGGCATCATCAGCCAGGCCGACGGGGCCCGCTACGCCGCGAGCGCCGATCCGTCGGCCGCCGCGCGGGCCGCAGAGTCGATCGGCGAGGCCGCGCGCACGACGCTCGGCGACCTGCGCCGCGTGATCGGCCTCGCGAGCGAGGGAGAGGCGAGCGCGGCGCCGCAGCCGCGGCTCACCTCGACGAGCGAGCTCTTCGACGCCATGCGCGAGAGCGGTCTCGAGGTCGTCTTCGAGGAGTCGGGCGAACCCTTCGACCTGCAGCCGGGGGCCGAGCTCGCGATCTACCGCATCCTGCAGGAGGCGCTCGCCAACGCCCTGAGCTACGGCGGGCCGGGCACGGCGGCGCGCGTGAGCTTCACGTGGGGCACCGAGGGCCTGCACGTGAAGGTCGACGACGACGGCATCCGGTCCTCGGCGCGCCGTGCGGGACTCGACCCCAACGACGCGAGCGCGGTCGGGTACACGATCGACGACGACCTCAAGGCGCTGACCGACGAGCCGAGCGGGCGCGGAATCCACGAGATGCGTTCGCGCGCCGAGCTCTACGGCGGCATCCTCACGGCGTCCACTGTTCCCGGTGTCGGCTTCTCACTGTCCGTCGTCTTCCCCGCCCTCCGCTTCCACAACGGCGTGCACGGGGTGAAGCTGGACCGCTCGTGACGACTCGCGCCACCGGCTCGCGGGGTGCCGAGGCACTCGCGGCCGATGTCCGCCGCGACTGAGCGCCGGGCCGCCTGGCGCGCATCCCTCGCGGTCGGCCTCGCGGTCTCGGCGTACGGCGTCTCGTTCGGTGCGCTCGCGGTCGCGTCGGGACTCGACATCTGGCAGGCCTGCGTGCTGAGCCTCGTCATGTTCTCGGGCGGTTCGCAGTTCGCCCTCATCGGAGTGCTGGCCTCGGGCGGCACCGCGGCCGGCCCCGCCGCGATCGCGGGCGCCACCCTGCTCGGCTTGCGCAACGGTCTGTACGCCATCCGGGTCTCGCCGATCATCGGCCCGGGCTGGGCCAAGCGCCTGCTCGCCGGCCACCTCACGATCGACGAGTCGACGGCGGTCGCCACGGCGCAGCCGACGCTCGAGAGCCAGCGCATCGGGTTCTGGGCGACCGGGGCCATCATCTACGTCGGGTGGAACCTCATGACGCTCCTCGGCGCCGTGCTGGGCGACCTGCTCGGCGATGTGCGCCAGTTCGGGCTGGATGCGGCCGCCGGGGCGGCCTTCCTCGGCCTCGTGTGGCCCCGCCTGACAGCGCTGCAGCCCCTCGTCGTGGCCGGAGGAGCCGCCGTCGTCGCCGCCGTGCTGCTGCCCGCGCTGCCGCAGGGCGTGCCGGTGCTCGTCGCCGCCCTCGTGGCGGTCGCGGTCGGCGTGCCCAACCTGTTCGCTCGCCGGGCCGAGACGGGGGAGGGCGCATGACGGTCTGGCAGATCATCCTGCTCGCGTCGATCCTCGTGCTCGCGACGAAGCTTCTGGGCTCGCTCGTGCCGCCCCGCGTGCTCGCGGCGCCGACGGCGGCGCGCACGGCCGATCTCACGACCGTCGCGCTGCTCTCGGCGCTCATCGTCGTGCAGACGATCGGGGCGGGGCAGGGCATCGCGATCGACGCCCGCCTGCCCGCCCTCGCGGTCGCGGCGGGCCTCTTCGCGCTGCGCGTGCCGTTCATCGTCGTGATCGTCGCGGCGGCGGCGACGGCAGCGGGGCTGCGCGCGCTCGGCTGGGGCTAGGCGCCCCTCAGTCCTCGAGGTGGTCGCGGCCCGGCAGCCAGTTCTGCCCGGGTGACCCCCACGAGCGCTTGCGGATGGCCTTCGCGGCCGCGCGGTCGTAGGGGTGAGCGAGCCGGTCGACGTACAGCACACCGTCGAGGTGGTCGTACTCGTGCTGGAAGATGCGGGCGAGCCAGCCCGTCGCGTCGATCTCGTAGGGCTCGCCGTCGAGGTCGATCGCGCGCAGCAGCGCCCGCTCCGAGCGCAGCAGCGGGAACCGCTCGCCGGGCACCGAGAGGCAGCCCTCCGAGTCGGATTCCTCGTCGGCCTCGCCGACCGGGGCGGGGCTCACGAGCAGCTCGGGGTTGATGGCGACACCGCGCCACCGCACGGCGTCGTCGTCGGTCCAGTCGAAGACGAAGAGGCGAGCATCCACGCCCACCTGCGGAGCCGCGAGACCGACGCCGGGCGCCGCCTCCATCGTCGCGAACATGTCGGCGACGAGCTCGCGCAGGGCGTCGTCGATCACCTCGACCTCGGCGGCGACGGAATGGAGCACCGGTTCGCCGGTGATGCAGATCGGAAGCGCGGCCATTCCTCCAGAATATCGGCGGCCTGACCGGTAGATTGACCGGGTGCCGCCCGAGCTGAGTGACCTGACCGAGCAGATCACCCTCACCCCGTACCAGTCGATCGGCATCCCGATCGCGCTCGTCGGCGCCGTCTTCCTGTCGCTCGGGGCGCAGTTCCAGCACCGGGGTGTCACGCGGGTCGAGGAGAGCCACGGCGACGGGGCCAAGGCGGGCCTCAGCATCCGGCAGCTCATGCACCTGCTCGCCCGGCCGTCATGGGTCATCGGCACCCTCATGCTGGGCCTCGCCATCCTGTTCCAGCTCACGAGCCTCGGCTTCGCGCCCCTCATCGTCGTGCAGCCGCTCGGCGTTGTCGCCCTCGTCATCACCGCGGTGCTCAACGCGCGAGTGTCGAAGATCAAGCTCGACCGGAACGCCATCCGGGCCATCGCCATGTGCGTCAGCGGCGTCGGCATCTTCGTCGCCATCGCGGCGGTGTACGCGATCGAGAACGAGATCACCGAGGTGCAACTGCTCATCGTGCTCGGAATCCTCGGCCTCGTGCTCGCGGCGTTCGGTGCCGCCTTCGCCTTCGCGCGACGCAGCGTCGGCGCGATGTTCTACATCGTCGGGGCGGGGGTGCTGTTCGGCTTCGTGGCGACGCTCGCGAAGGTCGTCATCAACCGCATCCTCAACAACAACTTCGAGTGGCTCACGGTGCTCGCGATCGTCGCCCTGCTGGCGTCGGCGGCACTCGGCAGCTACTTCGTGCAGACCGCGTACTCGGTCGGCTCTCCCGACCTCGTCATCGCGGGGCTCACGGTCGTCGACCCGCTCGTCGCGGTGCTCATCGGCGTCGTCGTGCTCGGTGAGGCCGCGCTCATCCCGCCCGCCTTCGCGATCGTCGCTGTCGTCGCGGGAGCGGTCGCCATCTTCGGCGTGCTGCAGCTCGCGAAGCACCACCCGCAGACCCACCGCTGAACCGTCGTCGATCCGGGGGGATGCCCTCCCGCGCGGGCAGGGCGCCCTGCGGTAGCGTAGGGCGACGGTTCTCCTCTTGTCCCCGGCGCTCGCTCGCGTACGCGTTCGAGCGGCGCCCACCACCGAGAAGCAAGGATCACCACCACTGTGCCTGATGTTCCGCATGACGGCGGCTCTGCGAACCGCCCCCTCCGCGTACTGATCGGCGGCGACACCTTCGGCCCCGATGTCAACGGCGCCGCGAAGTTCGCCGAGCGCCTCGCCGCCGGCCTGGTCGAGCGCGGCCACGAGGTGCACATCGTCGCGCCCGGTGCCGAGGGCGGCCCCAACGTGACCCGCACCGAGGTGCACGAAGACCAGCCCATGACGGTGCACCGGCTGCGCTCCTGGCGCTGGTACCCGCACCCCTGGCTCCGGTACGCACTGCCCTGGCGCATCGAGCAGAACGCCGCGCGCATCCTCGACACCGTCAAGCCCGACGTCGTGCACTTCCAGTCGCACATCGTCGTCGGCCGGGGTCTCGCGCGCGAGGCCGTCAAGCGCGGCATCCGCGTCATCGGCACGAACCACTTCATGCCCGAGAACGGCCTGCAGTTCACCCCCTTCGTCGGCGCCCTACGCGAACCCGCCATCCGCGCGGCCTGGAAGGCCGCGGGCCGCACTTTCGGGCTCGCCGAGGCCGTCACGACACCGACCCGCAAAGCCGCCGACTACCTCGAGAAGTACACCGAGCTCACCGAGGTGCACCCGATCAGCTGCGGACTGCACATCGACCACTACACGCCGAATCTCGAGCCGCGCACCGAGAACGTCGTGCTGTTCCTCGGCCGCGTCGAGGCCGAGAAGCACATCGAAGAGCTGCTGCGCGCCGCCGCGAAGCTCGACCCCGCGCTCGACGTGAAGGTCGAGATCATCGGCGACGGCGAGCAGCGTCCGGCGCTCGAACGGCTCGCCGCGCAACTCGGCATCTCGCACCGCGTGCACTTCGCGGGCCACGCGCCCGAGTCGTACCTGCGCCAGCAGCTCACCCGGGCATCCGTCTTCGCGATGCCCTCGCGCGCCGAGCTGCAGTCGATCGCGACGATGGAGGCCATGGCCTCGGGCCTGCCGGTCATCGGGGCGAACGCGATGGCGCTGCCCCACCTCATCCACGACGGGGAGAACGGGTTCCTCTACGAGCCCGGTGATGTCGACCAGTTCGCCGCGCTGCTGACGAAGGTCTTCACGATGCCGCACGCCGAGCTGCTCGAACTCAAGCGCGAAAGTCTGCGCATCGTGCAGGGCCACGACATCAACCGCACCCTCGACACCTTCGAGGCGCTCTACCGTGGCGAGCCCGTCGTCGACCCGGTGGCCGACGACCTCGACGCCGTCGCTCCCTGAACCCGGCGGTCCCGCTCGGTAGAGTGGGCGTGCGCCGCCCGCACGCGGTGCGCGGGGCGGTAGCTCAGCTGGTCAGAGCAGTGGACTCATAATCCATCGGTCACGGGTTCAAGTCCCGTCCGCCCTACCACCGCCGTTGGGCCGCCGGAAGGAGCCTCCGTGTCATCGAGTCGGACCGTGGTCATGATCAGCTCCCGAACGCTGCACGCGGTGTCGGCCGCGGCGCATCTCCTCGTGGCGATCGCCCTCGGGGCCCTGGCGGCCGCGCAGGCCTCGATCCTGCTGCCCGTCGCCCTGTCGGTGCCGGCTGCCGCCAGCATCGGGGTGTTCGCCTCCGTCGACTTCGCCGCAGCTGCGGCGATCGTCCTGCTCATCGGCGCGGCAGTGCACGCGGTGCTCGCTCTCGGGCTCGGGCTCGTGCGCGATAGCGGTGGTCGGGCGCCGCGGTCGCTGCAGCTCGTGGCGTTCGCCCAGTCGTCGGGCATCACGCTCTTCCTCGTCGCGCAGCTCAACGGCGTGACGGAGGTGGGAGCGTTGATTCTCGTGTACGCCTTCGGCGGGGGAGCAGCGGGGCTGCTCTGGTTGCAGGCCCGCGAGTCCGACGATCGGCTGCGGGCCCGGTGGCCGTTCAGTTTCGGCGCCGGCCTCGCCGTGGTGCCGTGGGGCATCGTCGCGCTCTACCAGGTCGTCGGTCTCGTCGCGGGAGACCCCCCGGCGCCGATCGTGCGCGTGCTGACCGTGCTCATCCTGATCGTCGTGGCGCTCGCCTGGTGGACCGAGCGGCGATGGCAGCTCGGGCTCACGACCGCGCATCGCGCGTCGGTGCTGCATGCCGCCCTCTCGCTGGCCAACGGCGTGGCGCTGCTCGTGCTCGCGGTCGGGCTCGCGCGCCCGTCGGCGCTGCTGTAGCGATGCGCCGAGCGTCGCGCCGGGCATCCCGCATAGGGAATCGCCGCGTCTGCGCCCCGGTTGCACCGAACAGACCGACAGGATGGACACCATGACCGACGCCGCCCCCGCCACGCCCGCCGAGCGGTACGCCGTCTTCCGCGAGCGCCGCGCCCTCGCCGCCGTGCAGCCGCAGGGGCCGCTTGCGCTGACCAACACGCAGTGGATCGCCGAGGAGCAGACGGTGTGGGGCGTGCCCGGCCGCTGGGCCCCGGCGCCCGCGGGACAGGGCGGCCTCGTCGTGACGGCGGACGCTGCGGCGGGCATCCATGTCGATGGTGTTCTCGTCGACGGCACCGTGCACGCGCGGGGCAAGGACGACGCGAACCCGAGCGCGATCGAGTTCGACGATCACACGACGGGCTTCGTGATCGCGGGCGACGACGGCCTCTACGCCCTGCGGGTGTGGGACGCGCAGAGCGAGGGCATTCAGAACTTCGGTGGCATCGACGCGTTCGACTACGCGCCCGAGTGGGTCGTGACGGGCACCTTCCGCGAGATCGAGGGGGGCACGGTCGTCGGCTTCGAGCATCTCAAGGACGACGGCAAGACCCGCGGCGAGGTCGTGCCCGGCGAGATCCGCTTCACGCACGACGGGGTCGAGTACGACATCGCCGCCTTCAAGTCGGGGCGCGCGCTGCAGCTCGTCTTCGCCGACGCGACGAACGGCGACGACACCTACAGCGTCGGACGCTTCCTCTTCCTCGCCCCGAACCCGGACGGCACGATCACGCTCGACTTCAACACGGCGATCCTGCCGCCGTGCGCGTTCAGCTACGCCTTCAACTGCCCGCTGCCGCCGAAGCAGAACCGGTTCCCCTTCCGCGTCGAGGCCGGCGAGAAGAACGTGCTCGCCGCCGACGGCTCGCTCCTGCACTGACCCGGCACGCGCGCCCGCCCACCCGCGCGCGCGTCTCCACAATTCAGGAGTCGGCGGTGTGCAGTTCGCCGTTAGACCCTGTCGTCGGCGTGTCGGCCGCTCCAGCGCGCAACGGCTCCTGAATTGTGGAGGCCGCGGGGGGCGGTGTCGTCGCGCGGCGGCAGACTGGGGGCATGCACATCGTCGTCGACCGGCGCCCCGAGGGGGTCGCGCTCATCGACGACGACGGCGCCACGGCGCTCGTGCCGGAGCCGCAGTTCGCTGCGGCGGTGGCCGAGCGCGAGGCGGAGCATCCACGGTGGGTCTGGACGGACACCGCGCAGTGGTACCCGCCGCTGCTCGCGGCGGGCGTGCGCGTGGAACGCTGCCACGATCTGCGACTCGTCGACGCGATCATCGCGGGCATCGCCGGCCGACCCGCTCGGCGATCGTGGGGGAGCGCCCCCGAGCCCGCGCGCGCCGACACGCTGTTCGACCTCGATGGGGCGACGGATGCGGCGCCCGCGATCGCGGCGCCGCTCGCCTGGCAGCAGCAGCGCGCCGCGATCGCCGCGCACGCTGATCCCGCCCGACTGACCCTGCTCGCCGCAGCCGAGTCGGCTGGCGCCCTCGCCGCGGCCGAGATGCAGCACACGGGCCTGCCCTGGAGCGCTGCCGCGCACGACGCACTGCTCGCCGAGGCGCTGGGGCCGCGACCGGCGCCGGGTCGCCGCCCCGCGCGGCTCGACGAGCTCGCGACGCAGGTCGAGGCGCTGCTCGGGGTCGGCCCGGTGCCGATCGACTCGCCGCCCGAGCTCGTGAAGGCGCTGCGGCGCGCCGGGCTCGACGTCGCGACGACGCGCTCGGCCGAGCTCACGCGGCTCGATCACCCGGCGATCGCCCCGCTGCTGCAGTACAAGACGCTCAGCCGCCTGCACACCGCGAACGGCTGGAACTGGCTCGACGAGTGGGTGCACGACGGGCGGTTCCGCCCCACGTTCGTGCCCGGCGGTGTCGTCACCGGTCGCTGGGCATCCGACGGCGGGGGCGCGCTGCAGTTGCCCAAGCAGGTGCGCGGCGCCGTGCAGGCCGATGCGGGCTGGGCGCTCGTCGTGGCCGACGCGGCGCAGCTCGAGCCCCGCATCCTCGCCGCCCTCTCGGGCGACGCCGCGATGGCGCGGGCTGGCGCGGGGGTCGACCTCTACGCGGGCATCGTCGCGAGCGGCGCGGTCGCCTCGCGCGAGCACGCGAAGGTCGGCATGCTCGGGGCGATGTACGGCGGGACGACGGGCGTGAGCGCCCAGGTGCTGCCGCGGCTCGCGCGCTCGTTCCCGCAGGCCATCGGCTACGTCGAAGCGGCGGCACGGGCGGGGGAACGCGGCGAACGAGTGACGACGCGGCTCGGGCGCACGTCGCCCGCGCCGTCCGCGGCGTGGCGCGAGCGCCAGGGCGCCGCGGGCGCGGAGGGCGCCGACGAGTCGGCGGGCCGCGCCGCCCGCTCGGCCGCCCGCTCGTGGGGACGATTCACCCGCAACTTCGTGGTGCAGGGCACCGCGGCGGAGTGGGCGCTCGCGTGGATGGCGGGTGTGCGTCGACGCCTGTGGACCACGGGGGCGGGGCCGCTCGCGACGCAGCCGCACCTCGTGTTCTTCGTGCACGACGAGCTCATCGTGCACAGCCCGCTCGATCGGGTCGCCGAGGTCGAACAGGTGCTGCGGGAGGCCGCGGTCGAGGCCGGGCGCATCGTATTCGGGGCGACTCCCGTGAGCTTTCCGGTGACGGTGGCCGCCGTGCAGCGCTACAGCGACGCCAAGTAGTCGCGATCCGGGCGCGGCGCGCTGTGGGAGGCGTGGCGCGGCGTCGCCGCGAATGAGATCGTCAGGCGGGCGGATGCACGGCTTCGGCCGCGCGCCGGCCGCGTCGGCGCCGATCGGTGCGCAGGCCCCACGGCTCGACCTCGGGCAACGAATCGAGCCACGCGAGCGCCGAGGCCTGCAGCAGGCGCGCCGCGTGCTGGGCGGCGGCCTGTGCGGCCCCGCCCGTGGGGTCGGCGACTTCGTCGCTCGCCCCGCGCCGCGGCGCCCAGAGCCGGCGGTAGTTGCGCACGAGCACCTCGACGTGATCGCCCGGCAGCGAGAGCGCGAGCAGCACCCGCTCCACCATCTCGTGCCAATCGGCAAGATCGGGCTCGGTCAGGTGCATGCGCGCCTCGATGGCGCCCGCGTCGGTGAGCGCGTAGAGCGGCAGGTTGTCGGGAGTGTTGCCCGCATCCTCGATCAGTCCGTCGCGCCGTAACCGATCGAGGGTCGAGTAGACCTGCCCGACATTGAGCGGGGCATCACGTCGCGTGCGCTCCACGACCTCCGCGTGCAACTGGTAGCCGTAGGCCGGCCCGAGGGTCAGGACCGCGAGGAGGGAGTGCCGCAGCGTCATAGCCCAACACTATTCGGCGTATGCATGCGGAGTGACTATCGATCCACAATTCGTGCGCGACGCATCCCGAGAATCACAGGCCTGTGATTCCAGCCTTGTCATTCCGTCGACTTCTGCGTCATACTGCTGGCAGGCGGGAAACCGTCACAACTGAACACCACGCACTCCGTGCACCAGGTCGATGGGGAAGTCGCACCTGAACGAAACGGAGTGAACAGTGGCTGACAACACCGTGGCAACGGCCCGCGGAGTGCTCTACGTGCACTCCGCTCCTCGTGCGCTCTGCCCGCACATCGAGTGGGCGGCCGGGCGCGCCATCGATCGCGCCGTGAACTTCGACTGGGTCGACCAGCCCGTGCTCAAGGGCACCCAGCGGGCCGAGTTCGTCTGGGAGGGCGAGCGCGGCACGGGCGCCAAGATCGCGAGCGCCCTGCGCGGCTGGGAGCACCTTCGGTACGAGGTGACCGAGGACGCCGGCCTCGGTACCGACGGCGGTCGCTGGATGCACACGCCTGACCTGGGCATCTTCTACGCGCAGACCGACACGGCGGGAAACACGGTCGTGCCCGAGGACCGCATCCGCTACGCGATCGAGGTCGCCGGTTCGAACACGCTCGAGCTGCATCGCGAACTGCGCCTCGCGCTCGGACAGGCTTGGGATGACGAGCTCGAGCCGTTCCGGCACGCCGGCGATGGCGCGCGCGTGGTCTGGCTGCACCGCGCGGGCTGAGCCCGCATCCACCTCGCACCCGCCGCTCGTCTCCACAATTCAGGAGCCGCCGGCGCCACCCGGCACGAAACAGCCCCGCGACGGCGTGTCGCGGGGCTGTTCGCGTCGGAACTCCTGAGTTGTGGAGGCGCGCGCTAGTCGACCGTGCGGAAGGCGACGACCGAGTTGTGGCCGCCGAAGCCGAACGAGTTCGAGATGGCGAGCAGCGGTCCGTCGCCGAGCGGCCGTGGCGAGGTGACGACGTCGAGCGGAATCGCCTCGTCCTGGTTGTCGAGGTTGATCGTCGGCGGTGCCGTGCGCTCGTGCAGCGCGAGGATCGTGAAGACGGCCTCGAGCGCGCCCGTGCCACCGAGCAGGTGGCCGGTCGACGCCTTCGTGGCCGACACCGGGATGCTCTTCACCCGCTCGCCGAAGACCCGGTAGAGCGCGTTGTACTCGGCGATGTCGCCGACCGGGGTCGAGGTCGCGTGCGCGTTGATGTGCGAGACCTCGTCGGGGGTCGCGCCGGCCTGCGCGAGCGCCGCGAGCACGGCGCGCGCGGCCCCCGAGCCCTCGGGGTCGGGAGCGGTGATGTGGTACGAGTCGCTCGTGACCGATCCGCCCGCGAGCTCGGCGTAGATGCGGGCACCGCGTGCGAGCGCGTGCTCCTTGGTCTCGAGCACGATCGCTGCCGCGCCCTCGCCGAGCACGAAGCCGTCGCGGTCGACGTCGTAGGGCCGCGAGGCGGCGGCGGGGTCGTCGTTGCGCTTCGAGAGCGCCTGCATCGAAGCGAAGGCGGCGATGGGCAGCGGATGCACGACCGCCTCGGTGCCGCCGGCGACGACGATGTCGGCAAGGCCCAGCTGCAAGTGCTCGTAGGCGTTGGCGATGGCCTCGGTGCCCGAGGCGCAGGCGGAGACGACGGTGCGGGCACCGGCGCGGGCGCCGAGTCCCATGCTGATGGCGGCCGCCGCGGCGTTGGGCATGAGCATGGGGATCGTCATCGGGAGGACGCGACGCGGGCCCTTCTCCTTGAGCACGTCCCACGCGTCGAGGAGGGTCCAGAGGCCGCCGATGCCCGTGGCGTAGTCGACGAGGATGCGCTCGGGAGCAATGTCGGGCGAGCCGGCGTCGGCCCAGGCCTCGCGGGCGGCGATGAGGGCGAACTGCGCCGAGGGGTCGAGGCGCTTGATCTCCTGGCGCTCGAGCACCTCCTCGGGCCGCACCTTGGCTTCAGCGGCGAACGTGACGGGCAGCTCGTGCTGGGCGACCCAGTCGTGGGTCAGCGAGCGCGTGCCCGACTCGCCCCGCAGCAGAGCATCCCAGCTCTCGCGTGCGGTTCCGCCGATGGGGGAGGTGGCACCGATTCCGGTGACGACGATGGTGGTCATAACGTCAACTCTCTGCAGGGGTGGTGGTTCGACCGCTCAGCGCCGGGACCGGTCGGTTGACCGGTCCCGGCCGCTGCGCGGCATCGTGCGGCGGCTCTACGCCGCGGCGTTCACGATGAAGGTGACGGCGTCGCCGACGGTGGTGAGGTTCTTGACCTCGTCGTCGGGGATCTTCACGTCGAACTTCTCCTCGGCGTTGACGACGATCGTCATCATCGAGATCGAGTCGATGTCGAGGTCGTCGGTGAACGACTTGTCGAGCGCGACCGAGTCGGTGGCGATGCCCGTCTCGTCGTTGATGAGCTCGGCGAGGCCGGCGAGAACTTCTTCGGTGGACAGTGCCATGTGTTTTCTCCTTGGGGTGTCGTATGACCGTCCCCAATCCTAGAGCGGCGGTGCGCCGTGCGGGGGAGGCCACGAGGGAACGGGCGGTCTAGGGCAGGCGCACCACCTGGGCGCCGAAGACGAGCCCGGCACCGAAGCCGATCTGCAGAGCGAGGCCGCCGCTCAGCTCGGGGTGCTCCTCGAGCAGCCGGTGCGTCGCGAGCGGGATCGATGCTGCCGAGGTGTTGCCCGTCGTCGCGATGTCGCGGGCGATCACGACGCTCTCGGGCAGCTTCAGTTGCTTCGCGAACTCGTCGATGATCCGCATGTTCGCCTGGTGCGGGATGAACGCCGCGAGCTGGTCGGAGGTCACGCCCGCGGCATCCAGAGCCTGCTGCGCGACCTTCGCCATCTCCCACACGGCCCAGCGGAAGACCGTCTGGCCCTCCTGCCGCAACGTGGGGAAGCCGCCCTCGGGGTCGTCGAAGGCCTCTTTCAGGGGGCGGTCCATGCCGACGGCGTCCCACTTCGAGCCGTCGGAGCCCCAGACGGTCGCGGCGATGCCGGGCGTGTCGCTCGGGCCGACGATTGCCGCGCCCGCGCCGTCACCGAGCAGGAACGAGATGGTGCGGTCAGTGGGATTGGCGAAGTCGCTGAGCTTCTCAGCGCCCACGACGAGCACGTAGGTCGCGAGGCCCGCCCGCACGAAGGCGTCGGCCTGCGCGATGCCGTAGGTGTAGCCCGCGCATGCCGCCGACACGTCGTAGGCGGGCGCGGGTGTCGCACCGATGCGGTCGGCGAGCAGCGCCGCGAGCGAGGGGGTCTGCACGCTGTTGCTGATGGTCGAGACGATGACGGCGCCGATCTGGTCGGGCGTGATGCCCGCTTTCGCGATCGCTTCGCGTGAGGCTGCCTCGGCGAGGTCGATCGCGTTCACCTCGCTCGAGGCGCGTCTGCGGGTGATGACCCCCGTGCGCTGCCGGATCCACTCGTCGCTCGAGTCGATCGGCCCGGCGATGTCGTCGTTCGTCACGGTGAGGTCGCCGCGCGCGGCGCCGACGGCGTAGATGCGCGTGAACGGCACGCCGACGGACTGGTGCAGGGTGGGCTCGGTCATGCGCTCTCCAGAAGGTCGACGGCGGCCGCGAGGTCGTCGGGGGTCTTGACGGCCACGGTGGGCACGCCCTTGAGGGCGCGCTTGGCGAGGCCCACGAGGGCTCCCGCCGGAAGCAGCTCGATGATGCCCGTGACGCCGTCGGCCGCGAACGACTGCATGCAGAGATCCCACCGCACGGGCGATGAGACCTGGCCGACGAGCAGCTCGACGGCCGTCGCGCCCGACGTCACGGCGGTGCCGTCGCGGTTCGTGTACAGCCGGATGCTCGGATCGTGGGCGTCGACGCCCGCCACCGCGCTGCGCAGCCGCTCGACCGCCGGGCTCATGTACGCCGTGTGGAACGCGCCCGCGACCTGCAAGGGGATGACCCGGGAGCCGGCCACCGGCTCGGCCGCGAGCGCTGCGAGCGCGGGCAGCTCGCCGGCGACGACGGTCTGCCCGCCGCCGTTCATGTTGGCGGGCGAGAGGCCGAGCTCAGCGAGGCGAGCCATCAGGGCATCCTCATCGCCGCCGAGCACCGCGCTCATGCCGGTAGGCACGGCCGCGGCGGCCTCGGCCATCGCGAGGCCGCGCTCGCGCACGAGGCGCAGGGCGTCGTCGTCGCTCAGCACGCCGGCGATCGCGGCGGCGGCGAACTCGCCGACCGAGTGCCCGGCGACGGCTCCGACGCGGTCACGTCGGCCGTCGAGCAGGGCGGCAGCGCTCAGCAGCGAGGCGGCGACGATGAGCGGCTGGGCGACGGCGGTGTCCCGAATGGTGTCGGCGTCCGACACCGTGCCGTGCGCGACGAGATCAAGCCCCGCTGCCTGCGAGTAGCGCTCGAGGCGCTCGCGGTGCGCGGGTTCCGCGATCCACGGCTCGAGGAAGCCGGGGGACTGCGACCCTTGGCCGGGGGCGACGACGACGATCATGAATTTCATCCTCCCAAGGGGTGGTGCGGGGTGGCGGTGGGGATGTCGTGCACAAACGTACAACGACCTTGTCGTGGTTCTACAGTCAGCGGCGGGCTGGGCTCTCGGGTTCGGCGATCGACCCGACGATGAGGGCGCACTGCAGGATGAGCGCCTCGCGCGCCCCGGTCGCGTCCCAGCCGATCACTTCGCTGATCCGCTTGAGGCGGTAGCGCACGGTGTTCGGATGCACGAAGAGTTCGCGCGCCGTGGCTTCGAGGCTTCGGCCGTTGTCGAGGTAGGCCCACAGCGTGAGCAGCAGCTCGGGGTTGTGGGCTTTCAGCGGCCGGTAGATGCGGTTGATGAGCGTGCCGCGCGCGATCGGGTCGCCCGCGAGCGAGCGCTCGGGCAGCAGGTCGTCGGCGAGTGTCGGCCGCGGGGCGTTGCGCCACGAGCGGGCGACCGCGAAGCCCGCGAGCGCGGCCTTGGCGCTCTTACCGGCCTCGACCACGTCGGGCACCTCGGGACCGAGCACAAGATTTCCCGCGCCGAAGCTCGGCTCGAGGGCCTCGGCGATCTGCGGGAACGTGTGGCTCGGTTCGGGCTGCGGCGTCTCGTCGTCGGTGCGCGGGGTCGCGCGCCCGATCACGACCACGAGGCGGTTGCCCTGCACGCCGATGAGCACGTCGGCCTCGACGTGGCGCGCCGTGCGGCGGATCTGGTCGACGTCGACGATGCGCGGCGTCGTGCCGACGAGCACGCACACTTCGCCGTGGCCGTTCCAGCCGAGGGCTGCGATGCGGCTCGGCAGCTCGTTGTCGTACTCGCCGCTGAGGATGCTGTCGACGACGAGGGCCTCGAGGCGAGCATCCCAGAGCCCTCGGGCTTCGGCGGCGCGCGCGTAGACATCGGCGGCCGCGAAGGCGATCTCGCGGCTGTAGAGCAGAATCCCGTGCCGCAGGTTCTCATCGCGGTCTTTCACGCGATCCTCGACGACCTCCACGACGACGCGGATGAGCTGCAGGGTCTGCTGCAGGCTCACCGAGCGCAGCAACTCACGCGGAGCCGCACCGAACACGTCGGCCGCGATCCACGGCTGCGAGGTGGGGTCGTCGTACCAGCTGATGAACGAGGTGATGCCCGCCTGCGCCACGAGCCCGACGGCCGAGCGACGGCTCGGCGGCATCGTGCCGTACCAGGGCAGGGTGTCGTCGAGCCGCTTGAGGGTCGCCGTCGCCAACTCGCCCGAGATGTTGCGCAGCCATTGCAGCGTCTGCGCCTTCGTCAGCTCTGCCACCGTGCTCCTTCGGTGAAGCAAGGGGGCGGCACCTGTCGGCGCGCGCCCCCTCCTCCGGTGCTAGGACTCGCCGCCGGCCGAGCCGGTGGTGCCGGCCGTCACGTCGTAGAGCCGGTACTTCTCGATCGCGGCGGGCACCGCGCTGGGGTCGACCGCGCCGCGGCGCGCGAGCTGCTGCAGCGTGCGCACGACGATCGACGGGCCGTCGATCGTGAAGAAGCGCCGAGCCGCCGGTCGCGTGTCGCTGAATCCGAAGCCGTCAGCGCCGAGCGTGGCGTAGTCGCCGGGCACGAACGGCCGGATCTGGTCGGGCACCGCGTGCATGAAGTCGGTGACGCCGATGAACGGCCCCTCCGCACCCTCGAGCTTGCGCGTCACGTAGGGGATCTTCGGCTCTTCGGTCGGTCGCAGGAAGTTGTGCTCGTCGACGGCGAGCCCGTCGCGGCGCAGCTCGTTCCACGACGTGACGCTCCACACGTCGGCCGAGACGTTCCAGTCGTCCGCGAGCAGCTGCTGCGCCTCGAGCGCCCACGGCACCGCGACGCCCGACGAGAGGATCTGCGCCTTCGGGCCGAGCGTGCTGCCCGCCTTGAGCAAGTAGATGCCCCGCAGCAGGCCCTCGACGTCGAGGTTCTCGGGCTCGGCGGGCTGCACGTGCGGCTCGTTGTAGACCGTGATGTAGTACATGACGTTGGGGTCGGGATGCGCCCCGCCGTACATGCGCTCGAGTCCGGCGCGCATGATGTGGCCGATCTCGTAGCCGAACGCCGGGTCGTATGTGACGACCGCGGGGTTCGTGCTCGCGAGCAGCGGCGAGTGGCCGTCGGCGTGCTGCAGGCCCTCGCCCGTGAGCGTCGTGCGGCCCGCCGTCGCACCGATGATGAAGCCGCGGGTCATCTGGTCGCCCGCAGCCCAGAATGCGTCGCCCGTGCGCTGGAACCCGAACATCGAGTAGAAGACGTAGACGGGGATGAGCGGTTCGCCGTGCGTGGCATAGCTGGATCCGACCGCCGTGAAGGCCGCCACCGCGCCCGCCTCGTTGATGCCCGTGTGGATGATCTGACCCTGCGGGCTCTCCTTGTAGGCGAGCAGCAGTTCGCGGTCGACGCTCGTGTAGTGCTGACCGTTGGGGTTGTAGATCTTCGACGTCGGGAAGTAGGCGTCCATGCCGAAGGTGCGCGCCTCATCCGGGATGATCGGCACGATGCGGTGCCCGAAGTCCTTCGAGCGCAGCAGGTCCTTCAGCAGGCGCGCGAAGGCCATCGTCGTGGCGACCTCCTGCTTGCCCGAGCCCTTCTTCGCGATGTCGTAGGTCGCGGCATCGGGCAGCGAGACCTGCGTGTACTTCGACCGGCGCTCGGGCACATAGCCGCCGAGCTCGCGCCGGCGCTCCTGCAGGTACTGGATCGCCGGGTCGTTCTCGCCCGGGTGGTAGTAGGGCGGCTGGTACGGGTCGGCCTCGAGCTGAGCATCCGTGATCGGGATGCGCATCTCATCGCGGAACTGCTTGAGGTTGTCGAGCGTGAGCTTCTTCATCTGGTGGGTCGCATTGCGGCCCTCGAAGCTCGGGCCGAGGCCGTAGCCCTTGACCGTCTTGGCGAGGATGACCGTCGGCTGGCCGGTGTGCTCGCTCGCGGCCTTGAACGCCGCGTAGACCTTGCGGTAGTCGTGGCCGCCGCGCTTGAGGCCCCAGATCTGGTCGTCGGTGTAGTCGGCGACCATCGCGGCCGTGCGCGGGTCGCGGCCGAAGAAGTGCTCGCGGATGAACGCGCCCGACTCGGCCTTGTAGGTCTGGTAGTCGCCGTCGGGAGTGCGGTTCATGAGGTCGCGCAGGGCGCCCTCGTGGTCCTGCTCGAGCAGGGCATCCCACTCGCGGCCCCAGATGACCTTGATGACGTTCCAGCCCGCGCCGCGGAAGAAGCTCTCGAGCTCCTGGATGATCTTGCCGTTGCCGCGCACCGGGCCGTCGAGCCGCTGCAGGTTGCAGTTGATGACGAAGTTGAGGTTGTCGAGTCCGTCGTTGGCGGCGAGCTGCAGCGCGCCGCGGCTCTCGACCTCGTCCATCTCGCCGTCGCCGAGGAACGCCCACACCTGGGTGTCGTCGGCCTGCGCGATGCCGCGGTTGCTCACGTACTTGTTGAGCTGCGCCTGGTAGATCGCGTTGATCGGTCCGAGGCCCATCGAGACGGTGGGGAACTGCCAGAAGTCGGGCATGAGCCGCGGGTGCGGGTAGCTCGAGAGGCCGCCGCCGGCGCCGGCGTGCGACTTCTCCTGCCGGAAGCCGTCGAGCTGATCGGTCGTCAGTCGGCCCTCGAGGTAGGCGCGGGCGTACATGCCGGGGGAGGCGTGGCCCTGGTAGAAGATCTGGTCGCCGCCGGTCGGGTGGTCGGCGCCGCGGAAGAAGTGGTTGTGGCCGACCTCGTAGAGCGCGGCGCTCGAGGCGTAGGTCGAGATGTGGCCGCCGACGGCGATGCCGGGGCGCTGCGCGCGGTGCACCGTGATCGCGGCGTTCCAGCGGATCCACGCGCGGTAGCGGCGCTCGATCTCCTCATCGCCGGGGAACGCGGGCTCGTTCTCGGGCGCGATCGTGTTGAGGTAGTCGGTCGTCGGCACCATCGGCACGCCGAGGTGCAGCTCTTTCGAGCGCTTCAGCAGGCTGAGCATGATGTCGCGGCCGCGCTCCGCTCCCCGCTCGTGCACGACCGCGTCGAGAGACGCGTTCCATTCGGCGGTCTCCTCCGGGTCGGAGTCCACGTGGCTGACCGAATACGGATCCTGGTCGTTGACCGTCACCCTTGACCTCTTCCTGGTGGTAGACAGAGTGTGTCGGCACGAACGCCCGCGCCGGGTCACGGCGCAGTGCATCGCACGAGCGCTGTCGAGTCTAGTCACCCGCTCCGCACCGCTCGGTGCGAGCCCGATGAGCGCGAGGAGCCGTCTGTGCCGCATCCCGCCCTTCCCCCCGTCGGCAGCATCGCGCCCGACTTCTCGCTGCGCGACCAGTTCGGCCAGACGGTCACCCTGAGCGGGTTCCGCGGCGGCTCTGCCGTGGCGCTCGTGTTCTTCCCGCTCGCGTTCACGGGCACCTGCACGGGCGAGCTGTGCGAGCTGCGCGACAACATCGCGATGTTCCGCTCGGCGGGCGTGCAGCTGCTCGGCATCTCCGTCGACTCCACGGCGACGCTGCGCGAGTTCGCCGAGCGCGAGAGCTACGACTTCCCGCTGCTGGCCGACTTCTGGCCCCACGGCGAGGTGGCCCGCCGGTACGGCGCCTTCCTCGACGACAAGGGCTACGCCACCCGCGTGACCGTGCTCGTGGATGCGGAGGGCATCGTGCGGGCATCCTTCGCCGTCGGCCCGAGCGAGGCGCGACCGCTCGCCGCCTACCGCGAGGCGATCGCCGCGCTCTGACGGCGAGCGCGGGTAGCCTGGGGGGCACGGGCTCTTAGCTCAGCTGGTAGAGCGCCTCGTTTACACCGAGGATGTCGGGGGTTCGAGTCCCTCAGGGCCCACTCATCGTGCAGCGTGTCGGCGGTCGTGTCTAGCGTCGAGTCGTGCCGTGGAGCGTCGAACAGTGGTGGCGCCGTCGCCAGCGCATCACGGGGCTCGCGGTTCCGAGCCCCATCGGCCGGTACCGCGATGCCTGGGCGCCGTTCACGGCACTCGTCGAGCAGTACCGGCCCGAGCGCAACCACGACCTCGTGCTCTCGCAGATTCCGCCGGCCGCCGACGTGTACCTCGTGTGGGTGTGCACGGTCGGCCATGAGTTCGTCGCGACTCCCGCCGAGCAACGCGCCCGCCCCGGCCGCACGCGATCGTCGCGCTCGTGGTGCCCCGTCTGCTCGACCCCGTCGCTGCTGCCGGCCACGCCCCGCTGGCCGCGTCTCCACAATTCAGGAGACGCGGTGGTCGATGGCGCTGTTCGGATGCCCGCCCGGCGTGTTGCGCCCCGCCACAGTCCGCCGACTCCTGAATTGCGGAGATCAGCGGCCGAGGTGCAGCCGGGGGAGGCGTTTCGCAGCGAGCGGGCGCCGCGAGCGACCTCCGCGGCGGAGGGACGGCTGCGCGCGCTGCTCGCCGAGCGGCTCGACGTCGACCTCGGCATGACGGCCGTGCGGGTGCGCACGCCCTTCTTCGGACGCCTCGAGGTGTGGCCCGACGTGATCGTGCCGGAGCTCGCGATCGCCGTCGAACTCGACACCGTGGGGCGCAACGGCGACGAGCACGTGGGTCGCCGCGAGCGCGCCGATCGGCGCAAAGACCAGGTGCTCACGGAGGTCGGCTGGCACGTCGTGCGCCTGCGGTGCCGCCCGTTGCGCGCGCTCGGCGCCGATGACCTCGTCGTTGCGGGCGTCTCGCAGTCGGCGGTCGATGCGCTCGTCGAGCGCATGGGAGAGGTGCGTGGCCACCTCCTGGTGCAGGCGTACGCACGCGCGACACAGCTCGGGCGTGTCGGTGGTCGCGCGTAGCGTCAGACGCACCGGGGTCGAGAGGAGCAAGCGCATGCCGACCGTATCCGTGAGCCGCTCGACGGTTCCGGCCGACCTCGAGTACACGGCGGATGCGCTCGTCGGCGCCTACGCTCCCGTGCGCTCGTGGGCGCACCTCGACGCGCTCGCGGGCCGGGTCGATTCGCTCGACTGGCGGTGGGTCGTGGTGCAGCGGCGTGATGACCTCGGCCAACGCTTCGCGCAGTGCCTGCGGGCCGGTGAAGGGTTCATCGTCGAAGTCGGAGCGCTCGCGCCCTCGCGGGGCCGGCACACCGTCTGGCGCCTGCACGCTGGCGCCGCCGGGCGCGCACCCGCTCCCGCGCAGTTCCTCGACATCGCGCTTGACTGGCTCGTGCTCGGGGTCGTACCCGGCTACGCCGCGACGACCCTGCCGCTCGACGGCGGCGACGCCGGCTTCGCCGAGCCGTTCTGATCAGCCGCGGGCGCTACAGGTACAGCGCCCACAGCAGAGCGGCGAAGGTCGCCACGAAGATCGCGGGGCCGACGAACCGCACGATGTCGACACCGCGGGCGCTCGCGATGATGCGGCGTCCGATCGCGGAGACACCGGGCACCGTCTTCAGCTCTTCGATGACGGCAAGCCCCTCCTGAGCGGCGGCGAACTGCGCGGCCGCACCGAGCACGCCCGACGCCAGCAGAATGCCGGTCGCGGCGAGCCGCACGGGCAGCGCGGTCTCGGCGAGGCCCTCGACGAGCATCCACACGGTCACGGCCAACAGGAAGGTCGGTGCCAATTGCGACACAATGATGTGCCAGCGCGCGCGGGTCCAGAGGGCGATCAACTCGTTCTCGGTCATGCGCACCACTGTACGTCGCCGCATCGCGACGTGCCCGTCCACCGGAGAACCGTATGACCCCTGCCGTCTGGGCGCTCGTCGCCTCGTGTGTGCTGTGGGGCACGACGGGCACGGCGGCCTCGTTCCTGCCCGAAGCGGTGAGCCCGCTCGCCGTCGGTGCGAGCACGATGACGCTCGGTGGGGCCCTGCTGTTCGCGGTCAGCCACCGGGCGGCGCTCGGGGTCATCCGCGATCGAGCGGTTCGCGGGTGGCTCATCGCGGCGGCACTCGGCATGGTGGCGTACCCGCTGTCGTTCTACGCCTCGATGGATCTCGCGGGCGTCGCGATCGGCAACGTCGTCTCGCTCGGCTCAGGCCCGCTCTTCGCAGCGCTGCTCGAATGGCGGGTTTCCGGCAGCCGCCTGACGCGGCGGTGGATGCTGAGCGCGGGAATCGCCCTCACCGGCATGACCCTGCTCGTCGTGGGCGGGCACGGCGATGATTCGCCCGTCGATGCGGCGAGCATCCCCGCCGGTGTCGCCCTCGGCCTCGTCGCGGGAGCCGGGTACGCGCTCTTCACCTTCGCGTCGGGCATTGTGATCCGACGCGGCCACTCCGGCCGCGGCACGATGGGGGCGGCGTTCGGTCTCGCGGCGCTGCCGCTCGCGCTCGTGCTGATCGTGGTGGGGGCGCCGTTGCTCGCGAGTGCCAGCAGCGTCGCCATCGCCGTGTATCTGGCCGTCGGGCCGATGTTCCTCGCGTACCTGTTCTTCGCGGTCGGCGTGCGCGCCCTCGCCTCGAGCACTGTCACCGTCATCACGCTGCTCGAGCCCCTCGTCGCGACGCTCCTGGCCGTGCTCATCGTCGGCGAGCGACTGGAGCCTCTCGGCTGGATCGGGCTCGTGCTCATCCTCGCCGGCGTCACCGTGCTTTCCTCGGCTCGGCAACCGCGTTCGCGCGCCTGACCGTCCTATCATCGGGGCATGGTCGACGACGCAGTGCCGCCGAACGAGGAAGCCGACCCGGTGATGCCGCCCGGGCCCCGCCGCTCGACGTACACGCCGCCCCCCGCGGGCGCAGCAGGCCGGCTGCTCGGTGGCGCCGACGACGGCTCCACCGATGACGACGCGCTCGCGGGCGCGCTCGCCCAGGAGTACCAGCGCTGGGCACCGCCCACGTCGCCCATCCGCGTGCCGGTCGCGGAACCGGTCGCCGTGCCGGTCGCGGAACCGGCCGCCGTGCCGGTCGCGGAACCGGCCGCGGAGCCGGCCGCGCTGCCGGACCCCGCACCCATGCCGATGCCCGAGCCCATGCCGGCTCCCATGCCGCAGCCGATGCCGCAGCCCGTGCCGCCGCCCGTGCCGCAGCCGGTGCCGAACGAGGTCGGCACGCCCGCCGAGGCGGTGGCGCCCACCGTCCCGCCCACCGTGCCGGTATCCCGCGCCGAGCCCGCGCCACCTGCCGAGGCGGCGTCCGTCGCCGAGTCGCCGATTCCGGGCGCGATCCCGCCGCCCCCGCAGCGCATCTCGCTGACCGACGCCGAGCTTCTCGCGGCGGCCGACCTCGACGCGCCTGATCACGACACCGCGGCGCTGCTCGACCTCGTCGAGCGCGAGCTCGACCTGCGCCGCGCCGAGGCTCGCCGCGTGCAGGAGTGGGAGGCCGTGGTGCGGGCGGCCGCCGTTCCGCAGGCCGACGACCTCGTCTCCCAGGTGCGCGCGCAGTTCTCCGACGTCGTGCCCGTCGCCGCCCCCCTTGGGTCGCCGGATTCGTCGTCCCCCGACTCCGAGAGCGCGCCGAGCCCGTCGAGCCCGGACAGCCCGTCGAGCCCGGACAGCCCGGACAGTCCGCCGAGCCCGCCCGCCCCGCGCCTCGATCTCGCGCTTGCCGATGCGCCCCCGCCGTACGGATTGGTGCCCTCGGCGGTCGCCCCGCCGCCGTCGGCGCCCGACCTCGCGGACTTCGCGCCGCCGCCGGTGGCGCCGCAGCCGCTCGTCGAGCCGAGCATCCCGCCCCCCGTCTCGTCGCCGACCGTGCCACCCCTCACGGGGCCGACCTCGATCGAGCAGCTGCTCGGCGCTCCGACGCCGGGCGACCCTTCCGATGGGGACCCGGCCGCCAGCGTCGTCCCCGCGGCTGCCGCCGCACCCGCAGCGGTGTCGGTCTTCGACGATCTGCTGCGCGAACCTGAGTCGCAGCCCGAACTGCAGCCCGAACCGCAGCCCGACTCGCAGCTCGAACCGCACCGTGCTGCTGCCGATGTGCCGAGCGACACCCGTGCGACGGAGGCGGTGACCGCCGACGCCGTGGCGACGGTCGTCGTTCCGAGCGCGGGTCGCATCGAGGTCAGCGCCCTCGAGCCCACGCCGGCCGAGCAGCGCGCCGGCCGTTCGGTGCGACTGTTCTGGCTGTGGTTCGCCGTCAACGCCTCGGTGGTCAGCCTCGCCCTCGGCGCCGTCATCCTCGGACTCGGGGTCAGTCTGCGCCAGGCGGTGCTCGCGGCGCTCATCGGTGTCGCGGTCTCGTTCCTGCCCCTCGGCCTCGGCACGCTCGCGGGCAAGTGGAGCGGGCAGCCGACCATGGTCGTCTCGCGCGCCACGTTCGGCACCGCCGGCAATCTGCTGCCGTCGTTGCTCGCGGTCGTCACACGAGTCGCGTGGGCTGCGGCGCTGCTCTGGACGCTGGGCACGGGCGTCGCCGTGGTGCTCGTCGGCTCCGGCCTCGTGTCGGGCGTCGGGCGGCTCGAGCTCGGCATCGCGGTCGCCGCTGCGGCTCTCGTACTCGCGGCGGTCATCGCCGGGTTCGGCTTCGCGATGATCGCGGTCGTGAGCGCAGTCGTCAGCGTGCTCTCGGCCGTGCTCGTGGTCGGCCTCATCGTGCTGACACTCCCGGCGGTCGACCTCGCCGTGGCACTCTCGGTGCCTGACGGCGATTGGATGCTGCTGCTGAGCGGTGCCGTGCTCGTCTTCAGCGTCGTGGGTCTTGCCTGGGCGAACAGCAGCGGCGACATCGCGCGCTACCAGGCCAAGGGCACCTACGGTTCGTCGGCGGTGCTGTGGACGGCGTTCGGGGCCACGATCCCGGCCTTCCTGCTCATCAGCTGGGGTGCCGTGCTCGCCGCCTCGAATCCCGTCATCAGCGACGGGCTGCAGTCGAACCCCGTCGACCTCATCTCGCGCCTGCTGCCGCTGTGGTACCCGGCGCCGCTCATCGCCGGGGTCGCCCTGAGCCTCCTGTGCGCCGCCGCGCTCGCGCTCTACTCGGGCGGGTTCGCGGTGCTCGCGAGCGGGCTGCGGGCTCCGCGCACGGGCAGCGTGCTCATCGCCGCCGTGCTCACGGGAGCCGTGCTGGCCGTGCTGCTGGTGCTCGTGCCCGACGTGGCGGCTCTGTTCCGCGACGTCGTGACGACGCTCGCCGTGCCCGTCGCGGCCTGGGCCGGCATCTTCGGCGCCGAGACCATGATCCGCACGCGTCGCGTGCACTCGCCGTCGCTGCTGCGCTCGGGCGGCGTCTACCCGGCCGTTCGCTGGGTCAACCTCGTGATGCTCATCCTCATCACCGCGCTCGGGTGGGGATTCAGCACGGCGTCCCTCGCGGGGCTGCAGTGGCAGGGCTACCTGTTCGCCCTGCTCGGCGTCGATGCCTCGGCGTCGCTCGCGCAGAGCGACCCGGGGGTGCTGCTCGCGATGCTGCTCGGTCTGCTCGTGCCGCTCGTCGCGGGCATCCCGGCGCTGCGCCGACTGCAGGCGGCCGAGCGCGCCGCGACGGAGGCGGAGGGGAGCCCGGTGAAGCTGGCCGAGGAACCAGCACCTCTCGGCGCGGTCGCCCCGTGACGACACTGGCCGAGGTCGCGGTCGTCGTCGAGCGACTCTGGCCGCGCGCGGGGGCCGAGTCGTGGGATGCTCCCGGCCTGCTGAGCGGCGACCCCGCTGCCGCTGTCGGGCGCGTGGTGCTCGCCGTTGATGCCGTGGCCGCGACCGTCGACGAGGCCATCGAGCTCGACGCCGACCTGCTGCTCGTGCACCACCCTCTGCTGCTGCGCGGCGTCACGACGGTGGCCGAGTCGACCGCGAAGGGTGCGCTGCTCGCGCGGCTCATCCGCGGCCGGTGCGCGCTCATCGCGGCCCACACGAACGCCGACATCGTCGCGACCGGAACGAGCGCCCGGCTCGCCGACCTCCTGGGGCTGCAGGATGCGGTGCCCATTGTGGAGACCGCGCCCGGGCTCGGCCTGGGCCGGGTCGGCGCGCTGCCCGTGCCGACCACGCTCGGAGCCCTCGCGCGGCGGCTCGCGAGCATCCTGCCCGCCACGGCAACCGGCGTGCGCGTGGCCGGAGAATTCGACCGGCCCGTGCAGACGATCGCCGTCTGCGGGGGAGCGGGCGACTCGCTGCTCAGCGAGCCGGCGGTGCTCGGCGCCGACGTCTACGTGACCGCCGACCTGCGCCACCACCCCGCGAGCGAGTCTGTCGAATCGGCGCGCGTCGCGGGCGGACCGGCCCTCATCGACGTCTCACACTGGGCGAGCGAGTGGCTGTGGCTCGAGACCGCCGCCGGCGAACTGCGCGCGGCGCTGCCGGGCGTGGAGGTCGTCGTGAGCGAGCTGCGCACCGACCCGTGGGACTTCGTGGTCGTACAGTAGGGGCGCACCCACCGGCGATCCCGCCCCCGAACCGCAGCGACCTCGAGAGACCAGGTGAGCCCCGCATGGCCCTGACCGCCAGCCCCGACGCCCAGCGCATCCTGCTCGACGTGCAGGCGCTCGACACGACCCTGCAGCAGCTCGCCCACCGCGAGCGCTCGCTGCCCGAGCGCGCGGTGGTCGACGCGCTCACCGCCGAGGCCGACGTCATGCGCGAGTTCGTCATCCAGCGGCGCGGCGAACTCGAGGATGCGCGCATCGAGCTCGGACGCGTCGAGAGCGATGTTGCCATCGTCGAGGCGCGGATCGCGCGCGACGGCGACCGCCTGCAGGCGAGCTCGTCGGTCAAGGACATCGCCGGGCTCGAGCACGAGCTCGAGTCGCTGCGCGGTCGACTGGGCGATCTCGAAGAGATCGAGCTGTCGGTCATGGAGAAGGTCGAGGCGCTCGAGTCCGAGCTCGCGTCGGCGACGGCCTCGCTCGAGGCGCACCAGCAGCAGCTCGCCGATGCCGAGGCCGCGCGTGATGCCGGCCTCGCCTCGATCGCGGCCGAGGTCGCGGCGGCGCGCTCGCAGCGTGCCGCGATCGTCGCGACGGTGCCCGACGACCTCCTGGCGCTCTACGAGAAGCAGCGCGAGCGCTACGGCGTCGGCGCATCGCACTTGCGCGCCCGGGTGTCGAGCGCGAGCGGCGTCGAGCTCACCGGCAGCGATCTCGCCGTCGTGCGCGCCGCGGCACCCGACGCGGTGCTGCTGTGCCCCGATTCCAATGCGATCCTCGTGCGCACCGACGAGAGCGGCCTGTGAGCCGCGAGCTGCTCGTGGAGGCCGACGGCGGGTCGCGGGGCAACCCCGGGCCGGCGGCCGGCGGCGCGGTCGTCATCGATCCGGCCTCGGGCGAGGTGCTCGCCGAGGTGGGTGTGTGGGTCGGCACCGCGACGAACAACGTCGCCGAGTACAGCGGCATGCTCGCGGGCGTTCGGCGTGCGCTCGAGCTCGATCCCGACGCCCACCTCACGATCCGCATGGATTCGAAGCTCGTGGTCGAGCAGATGATGGGCCGCTGGAAGATCAAGCACCCGGCCATGGCCGAGCTCGCTGCCGAGGCGCGCCAGGTGCTGACCGGCACACCCGTGCGGTTCGAGTGGGTGCCACGGTTGCAGAACTCGCGCGCCGACAAGTGCGCGAACGACGCGATGGATGCCCGCGCCTCGTTCTCGCGCTAGCCCGAACGCGCTCAGTCGAGATCGAGGAAGTCGATCGTGCGCGCGACGACGTCGAACGACACCGCCGTGATCGAACGGTCCATGGCGATCGCGTAGGCGCGGAGCCGGGCGAACGCCTCGGTCGTCGAGACGTCGAGCTGCGCGCTGATCATGCCCGTGGCCTGGTGCACCTCGCGTCGAATCCCGGGGCCGGTGTCAGCGGGATCCGCGGTGCCCTCCGCGGCCGCCATCGCGAGCGCAGCGCGCACCGCGGGAATCGTGACCGAGCGCGCGAGACCGAGGGCCGTGCCGACCGCGGTCGCCGTCAGCGGGCCGGGAGTGGAGCGATACAGCCCCGCGACGCCCACGATGGCCGCGCCCATGACGAGCGGGAAGGTGAACGCAGCGCGGACGCCCAGCTGCTCGAGGTGCGCGCCGATGACCGGGTTGATGGCGCTCGTTGACACGTCCGGAATGAGCTGGGGGGCGCTGTCACGAGCTGCATCCCGCAGCGGGCCCGCGCCGAGCTCGAGCTCGAGCTCGTCCCACCGCGCGGCGACCGGGTCGGTCGCCGTGACCGTGGCGCGGTGACCGTGCCGGTCGACGATCGAGAGGAGGGCGCCCGAGATGGGCAACTGGTGCATGAATGCGGCGCAGAGACCCCACGGATCGGGTCGTCGATAATGAGCGCCGGTGGGCGGATGCCGCTCGTCCATGGGGCTCCCGCCTCGGTCGGCCGTCGGAACGCCACCAGGAGAGGGAGTGAGAGCGTCGGTGGGCACAGTGTAGGCCCCGAGGCCGAGGATCCGGCCGAGGGGCGTAGACTCTGCCGTGTCGGTCCCGGCTCCCGAGCGCGGAGCGGCACCCGTGCTCTGATCGTCGCCTGGCCCAGGCGGGGCTGTGCATCCTTCATTCATAGGAAGTCGCATGATCGAGAAGTCCCGGGATCAGCGCGTGGCCGATGCCTTCGTCGCCGTCGCCGATACGCTCATCGCCGACTTCGACATCATCGACCTGCTGCACACGCTCATCAACGAGTGCGTCGAGCTGCTCGATGTCGATGCGGGTGGGCTCGTGCTCGCCGACGAGCAGGGCGACCTGCAGCTTGTCGCCTCCAGCAGCGAGCAAGCCCACCTCGTCGAGATCATGCAGTTGAATGCTGGCGCCGGTCCGTGCGTGGACGCCTTCACGAAAGGCCACGCGGTCACGGTCGGCGACATCGAGCTCGACGGCGACACCTGGCCCGCTTTTCAGGCTGCGGCCCTGGCGCAGGGCTTCCACGCCGTCTTCGCCACCCCGATGCGCCTCCGTGGCCAGGTGCTCGGCGCCCTCAACCTGTTCAGCACCGCCCCCGGAGGTCCGACGGAGCAGGATGCGGTGATCGCCCAGGCGCTCGCGGACATCGCGACGATCGGCATCCTGCAAGAGCGCAGCATCCGCGAGAGCCACATTCTCAACGAGCAACTGCAGCGCGCGCTCGAGAGCCGCGTGCTCATCGAGCAGGCGAAGGGTGTGCTCGCCGCCGTGCATGAGCTCGACATGGATCAGGCTTTCCGCGCGCTGCGCGACTACGCGCGGGCGAATCGCCTGACGCTTCGCACCGTGGCCGAGCAGGTCGCCGAGCGGTCGGTCGAGGGGTTGCTCGATGCCGTGCTCGCGGCCTCCCGCACCCCCTCGGAGCGCGTGCGATCGACACCCGGATCGTGACCTGAGTGCCGGTGCTCGGCCCTCAGCGAGGTGTGCCGTGAGCATGACGCCCGAGTCCCCGGCGGATCAGAGATCCGATACGGGAGGGGTCGTTCCACCATGTCGATGCCCCTCGACGATGCCGCAGAGCCACCACCCGTCGCGGCCTTCGCGACCGACCAGTACGACGTGGCGCGCGATCAGTTCGACGGCGTCATGCGGCAGTGGCTCTCGAGTATCCGGCCCACCTATCGGCGCGCGGTGCGCGGCCGAACGGAGCGGGCCGACGCCGTGCTGGGGTTGATGCGGGGCCGTCACCGGGCGACGTGAGCCGGCCCGGGGCGTATCCTGTGAGGGCAAGTGGGCCGGCCAGACGGTCGCGTCGAGCGCACGCCCCGCAAGGGGGACGGCCTCGCCGAGGAACGTCCGGGCTCCGCAGAGCAGGGCGGTGGGTAACACCCACCCGGAGAAATCCGCGAGAACAGTGCAACAGAGAGCAGACCGCCTCCGGCATCACGCCGGCGGTAAGGGTGAAACGGTGGTGTAAGAGACCACCAGGGGCCCGAGTGATCGGGCTCGCTGGGTAAACCTCGCCCGGAGCAAGGTCAGACAGACACCGTTGACGCGGCTCGCCGAGGTGTCGGGTAGACCGCTAGAGGGCGGCGGCAACGTCGTCCCGAGAGAGATGGCCGTCGAAGGGAAGCGATTCCTGGAACAGAACCCGGCGTATCGGCCGACCCACTTGCCTCACTCGGTTCGGGATGTCGGGCTCACCACTGCGACGGCCGGTAGTCCTTCAAGAACACACCGAACAGCTCGTCGCCCGCCTCGCCGCGCACGATCGGGTCGTACACGCGCGCGGCCCCGTCGACGAGATCGAGCGGGGCGTGGAAGCCCTCCTCGGCGAGCCGCAGCTTCGTGGGGTGCGGGCGCTCGTCGGTGATCCAGCCGGTGTCGACGCTCGTCATGAGGATGCCGTCGGTCTCGAACATCTCGCGCGCGCTCGTGCGCGTGAGCATGTTCATCGCCGCCTTGGCCATGTTCGTGTGCGGATGCCCGGGGCCCTTGTAGCCCCGCCCGAAGACGCCTTCCATCGCGCTCACGTTGACGACGTAGGTGCGCGCGAACGACGAGGCCGCGAGCGACGGTCGCAACCGGTCGACGAGGATGAACGGCGCGACCGAGTTCGCGAGCTGCACCTCGAGCATCTCGAGGGGCTCGACGTCGCCGACGGCCTGCGTCCAGCTATTGACGTCGTGCAGGTCAGGCACGAGCCCGCCGGCATCGATCGCGGTGCCGTCGCGGTGCTTGGCGAGGGATGCGCTGCCGGCCGTCATGGCCGCCTGCGTCAGCTGCTCGGCCTTCGCGGCGGCCGCCGAGAGAATCGGGTGGGCGGCGACCGACTCGGCCAAGGCCAAGGGGTGCGGATCCATCGTGTGGCCGAACGTCACCAACTCCGGAAGCGGCCCGTCGGGCAGGGGGGCGAGCTCCGCCTCGATGAGCGGCTGGTAGGCGCCGGGGGAGCGCCGCACGGTCTGCGCGGCGTTGTTGATGATGATGTCGAGGGGGCCGGCCGCCGCGACGGACTCGGCGAGGCCGATGACCTGGGCCGGGTCGCGCAGGTCGATGCCGACGATGCGCAGCCGGTCGATCCAGTCGGCCGCGTCGGGGAGGGCGGAGAAGCGGCGCACGGCATCCCGCGGAAACCGCGTCGTGATGGTCGTGTGGGCGCCGTCGCGCAGGAGGCGCAGGGCGATGTACATGCCGATCTTGGCGCGGCCGCCGGTGAGCAGGGCGCGGCGTCCGGTGAGGTCGGTGCGGGCATCCCGTTTCGCATGATTGAGGCGCGCGCAGTCGGGGCACAGCTGGTGGTAGAAGGCGTCGACGAGGGTGTACGGCTGCTTGCAGATGTAGCACGACTGCGGGCGCGTGAGCTCGCCCGCGAAGGGCGCCTCGGTCGACGAGCTGATGTCGACGCCGCGGGTCTCGTCGTCGATGCGATCGGGTGAACCCGTCGCGGTGGCTTCGATGACGGCCTTGTCGGCGGCGAGCACCTCGGCGCGCTTCGTCAGGCGCCGATGCACTTTGACGGCGCGGAACATGTGCGCGGTCGCGTGGCGCACCGCGATGAAGTCGGGATGCTCGTGGTCGAGCTCGTGCAGCGTGCTCAGCACCCGCAGCGTCGTCGCCAGGTCGTCGGGGTCGATGCCCGCGGGGCGATCGTCGGGCAGCTCGGGGTGGTCGGAAGGCACACGCCAGGATACCGGCCGGTTCGGCCGGGGCGCCGCCGGGGGCTAGGCGATCTGAGTGCCGAGCAGCGCGCCGATTCCGAACGTGACCGCGAGCGCCAGCGCGCCCCCGACGAGCACCCGCACCGTCGGCCGCAGCCACGGGCTCTTGCCGAGCACGGCTCCGAGGGCGCCCGTGATGCCGAGCGCGGCGAGGGTCGCGATGAAGGTGATGGGGATGCGCAGCTCGGGCGGGGGCAGCAGGATGGCGAGCATCGGCAGCACGGCGCCCGCGAGGAAGGCGAGCCCCGAGGCCACCGCGGCTTGCCACGGCTTGAGCACCTCGTGCTCGTCGATGTGCAGCTCGGCCTCGAGGTGCGCGCCGAGAGCGTCGTGCGCGGTGAGCTCCTCCGCGACGCGCTGCGCGGTCTCGGGCGTAAGCCCCTTGGCCTGGTAGATGCTCGCGAGCTCGGCGAGCTCCTGCTCGGGCATCTCGGCGAGTTCGCGCTTCTCCTTGGCGATGAGCGCCGTCTGGCTGTCGCGCGCGCTCGCGACCGACACGTACTCGCCGAGCGCCATCGAGATCGCACCACCGACGACCGCCGCCGCGCCCGCCGTGAGGATCGGCGCGAGCGCGCTCGTCGCGCCCGCGACGCCGACGACGACCGCGGCGACCGAGACGATGCCGTCGTTGGCGCCGAGCACGCCCGCGCGCAGCTTGTTGAGGCCATCGCTGAACGCTCCGCGGTCGTGGGGCTCGGCATCGTGCGGCGTGTGCTCGGCCGCGTCGTTCTGCTGCTCGCTCATGCCCCCAGTCAACTCCCTGCGTCCTCCACCATCAAGCAAGGCGAGCCTGCGCTATGAATCGGCCTGTCATTCCGCGTTCGGCATACACAGGTGCGTAGAGTCGGAATATCTCGCAGGCAACGGCCTGCACCTCGCGCCGGCTGGGAAGTCGCATTCCGACCCCGAAGGCCTCATGACCTCTCTCGCCTCCTCCGGTGCCGACTCCGGCACGCTCGGTGCCCTTCGCACGACGACGCCGCGCGACCCGAATGCTGTTCCCCTCACCGCGTCGTACTCCGCGCTCATGCGCACGGTGCGCGACGGCGGTCTGCTCCGTCGCCGTGAAGGCTTCTACTACGCCGTGTTCGCGGGCCTCGCCGTCGCGCTCGGCGGCGTCATCACCGGCATGGTGCTCCTGGGCGACAGCTGGTTCCAACTGCTCATGGCCGGTGCGCTCGGCATCGTGCTCACGCAGATCGCCTTCGTCACGCACGAGGCCTCGCACCGCCAGATCTTCGCCTCGGGCAAGGTCAACGACTGGGTCGGTCGCATCCTCGCGACCGCCGTCGTCGGCATCAGCTACCACTGGTGGATGCACAAGCACTCGCGTCACCACGCGAAGCCGAACCAGAAGGGCGCCGACCCCGATATCGAACAGGACACGATCGCGTTCCTGCCCGAAGACGCCGCGAAGTCGCGCGGGGCCTTCGCGCTCATCACGCGCAACCAGGGCTGGCTGTTCTTCCCGCTTCTGACGCTGGAAGGCATCAACCTGCACTTCCGCTCGATCCTGAGCCTGTTCGACAAGGGCCGCGTCGAGCACCGCTACCTCGAGCTCACGCTCATCGCCCTGCGGCTCTCGCTCTACGTCGCCGTGCTGTTCTGGTTCCTGCCCCTGGGCATGGCCTTCGCCTTCCTGGGCGTGCAGCTCGCGGTCTTCGGGGTCTACATGGGAGCATCCTTCGCCCCCAACCACAAGGGCATGCCCATCCTCGAGAACGACACCTCGCTCGACTTCCTGCACCGCCAGATCCTGACCTCGCGCAACCTCAAGGGCGGCTGGTGGGCGACCGTCATGTTCGGCGGGCTCAACCACCAGGTCGAGCACCACCTCTTCCCGAACATGCCGCGCCCCGCGCTCGGCAAGGCGCGCGAGATCGTTCGGGAGTACGCACAGTCCACGGGCATCGCGTACACCGAGACAGGCGTGTTCCGCTCGTACGGCATCGTCATCGACTACCTGAACCGCGTCGGCCTCTCGGCCCGCGACCCCTTCGACTGCCCGCTCGTCAACCAGTTCCGCCGCAGCTAAGCAGCGCGCAGCTTCTCGATTCAGCCCGTTTCTCGCATGTCAGCCCGAACGTTCGGGCGATAGCGCGAGGAACGGGCTGTTTCGCGGTTGCGGCGGCGGTGCCGCGAGCGGTGTCAGCGGGCGTGGCGCGCAGCGAGCGCCGCGGCGCCCATGATGCCCGCGTTGTTGCGCAGAGCCGCGGGCACGATCGGCGTCTCGACGTCGATCATGTGCAGAAACTCGTCGTGCTGCTTCGACACCCCGCCGCCGATCACGAACAGGTCGGGCGAGAACAAGAACTCCACGTGCCGGTAGTAGCGGGTGAGCCGCTCGGCCCACTGCGCGAACGTGAGCCCCTCGCGCTCGCGCGCCGAGTTGGCCGCCCAGTGCTCCGCGTCGTCGCCGCCGAGCTCGAGATGCCCGAGCTCGGTATTGGGAATGAGCACGCCGTCGTAGATGAACGCGCTGCCGATGCCCGTGCCGAGCGTCGTCATGATCACGAGACCCTGCTGGTCGCGGGCGGCGCCCGACACGGCCTCGGCGTACCCGGCGGCATCCGCATCATTGACGAAGTGGATGTCGCGGCCGAGGGCCGCGCCGAACAGGGTGTCGGCGTCCAGGCCGATCCAGCGCTCGCTGACGTTGGCGGCCGACATGGTGCGGCCGTTGCGCACGATGGCCGGGAAGCACACGCCGATGTGCGCGACGCCGTCGGTGCCGAGCTCGTCGACGAGCTGCGCGACGGTCTCGATGATCGCCTCGGGCTCGCCGCCCTCAGGCGTGGGGTGCTTGATGCGGTCGCTGACGAGTTCGCCCGCATCCAGGTCGACGATCGCCCCCTTGATGCCGGTGCCGCCGATGTCGATGCCGATGGCGCGCGTCATGCGGTTCTCCTGTCGTCGAGGTGATGCGTTCGGGCGGTGCTCACGGAAGGGTGAGGATGTCGGCCCCGCGCTCGGTGACCACGAGCGTGTGCTCGAACTGGGCACTGAGGGTCTTGTCTTTCGTCGTGACCGTCCAGTCGTCGGCCCAGAGGTCCCACGCGATGTCGCCGAGCGTGAGCATGGGCTCGATCGTGAACACCATGCCGGGCTGCATGACCGTCGAGTAGTCGGGCGCGGCGTCGTAGTGCGGCACGATGAGGCCCGAGTGGAACGAACGCCCGACGCCGTGGCCGGTGAAGTCGCGCACGACGCCGTAGCCGAAGCGCTGCGCGTAGGCCTCGATCGCGCGGCCAATGACGTTGATCTCGCGACCGGGCGCCACGGCCTTGATGCCGCGGTTGAGAGCTTCCTGCGTGCGCTCGACGAGCAGCCGCGCCTCGTCGCTCGCCACCCCCGCGATGAAGGTCTTGTTGAGGTCGCCGTGCACGCCGTTCGCAAAAGCGGTGATGTCGATGTTGACGATGTCGCCCTCGGCGATGACGGTGTCGTCGGGGATGCCGTGGCAGATGACCTCGTTGAGGCTCGTGCAGCACGACTTGGGGTAGCCGCGGTAGCCGAGGGTCGAGGGGTAGGCGTCGTGGTCGAGCAGGAACTCGTGCGCGATGCGGTCGAGCTCGTCGGTCGTGACGCCGGGCGCGATCGCGGCGCCGACAGCCTCGACGGCCTGCGCGGCGATGCGTCCGCTGTGGCGGATGAGCTCGATCGTCTCGGCGTCGTAGACGTCGCCGCCGACGTGCGGCGCGGGCGCGGCCTTGCCCACATACTCGGGGCGCGGGATGCTCAACGGCACCGTGCGCTGCGGCGAGAGTCGCCCGGCGACGAGGTGACCGGAGGCGTCGCGAGGCATAGGGTCGAGTCTACCGAGCCGCGTGTGCGCCTCGGCGCGGGGGAGGAGCGGCTCATGGTCGATGACAGCGAGAAGCACTGGTGGTACAACCACAAGACCGGTGAGGTCGAGCACGGTGCGCAGTCGCTCGGCAGCGACCGCGACGGCCCTTACACGACCGAGGCTGAGGCGCGCCGCGCGCCCGAGATCGCCCGCGAGCGCGCTCGCGCCTGGGCGGCCGACGAAGAGGAGTAGGCGTGATCGAACGGTTTCTCGATCACTTCGAGAACATGCTGTCGCAGCAGAACGGCGACATGATCTACCACCTGGGTCCGTTCAGTCGCTGGGGCTCCGTGTTCAACGCCGTGGTCAGCGGGATCCTACTGATCGCCGGTCTCATCGGCGCCGTTACGAGTTTTCAGCCGTTCCATGTCGTGTTCATCGCTGTCGCAGCGACCCTGCACACGTTCTTTATCCTCGTCGCCGTGCGGGTGTACAACGGTCGCACCCTCTACGACCGCGAGTTGGCGGCTCAGCTCGAGGCGGAAGAGTCCGGCGCGGCCGACTAGCGGCGCCGCGCTAGTCGGTGCGGTCGCGCAGCGCCTGCTCGGCGCTCTCATCGCTGTAGCTGTGCGCCTCGTCGGGGTAGGCGCCCGACTCGACGTCGGCCTTGTACGCGAGCGCCGCATCCCGCAGCACCTGGCGCAGGTTGGCGTACTGCTTGACGAACTTCGGGATGCGCCCGCCCGTGAGCCCGGCCCAGTCGGTCCAGACGACGAGCTGGCCGTCGCAGTGCGGGCCGCCGCCGACGCTGATGGTCGGGATGCTCAGTTCGGCCGTGATGCGCTTCGCGACCTCGGCGGGGATCATCTCGAGCACGACCGCGAACGCCCCGGCCTCCTCGACCGCGTGGGCGTCGGCGAGCAGCTGCTCGGCCGCCTCACCGCGCCCCTGGATGACGTGGCCGCCGAGCCCGTGCTCGCTCTGCGGCGTGAACCCGATGTGGGCCATGACCGGGATGCCCGCCGACACGATGCGCCGGATCTGCTTGGCCGACCGCACCCCGCCCTCGAGCTTCACGGCGTGCGCCCCCGTCTCCTTCATGAACCGGAACGCCGTGTGCAGGGCCTCCTCGGGCCCCGTCTCGTACGAGCCGAAGGGCATGTCGGCGACGACGAGCGCGCGACTGACGCCGTTGACGACGCCGCGCGTAAGCGGGATGAGGTCGTCGATCGTGACGGGCAGGGTCGTGTCGTAGCCGAGCACGGTGTTGCCGGCCGAGTCGCCGACGAGCAGGAAGTCGATGCCCGCCTCGTCGAAGATCTGCGCCGTGAGCACGTCGTACGACGTGAGCCCCGTGATCTTGATGCCCTGCTCCTTCGCACGAGCGAAGTGACGGGTGCGGACGCGCTTCGGTGCCTCAGCCATGCCGACCACCCTAGCCCGGGGTCGCGGGTGGAGGCGGAGCGCTCAGGAGTTCTCCGATCACTTGACGCCAATCCGGCTCGGTCGCCCAACTGCCCCCGAAATCGGCATATTCATCGAAGGCGTCGTCAAGGAGGACGAGTTCTTCACTCCACCCCGGTCCTTCGTGGCCGATCTGCTGATGAGCCCACCGGGCCAGCTCTCGCACGCCAAGTGTGCCGGCGAGAACCTGCTTCGCATAGTGCACCGCACAGATGTACAGCGCACTCTCTCGCGTTAGCTCTTCTACTGAGCCGCCCGCGCTCGTGATCGCTCGATCGATCAAAGCGCCGAGTTCGAAGGTGTTCATGTCGGGGCGCTCACCGGCCAGTTCACGAAGAGAATCGCCGTCAATACCTTCCAGTAGAGAACGAGTTGCTGCATTGATTGCGAGCGGAGCTGCGTACTCCTGGAGAAACCAAAGTGCTCGCGCAACTTGGAGCTCGTCGAGACCCGTGGAACTCGCACCAGGGTTCGTCCGGTCTGCGAAACGCTCACCATCTCGAGGTTGCACCAGAGGTCCCTGCTTACCGGGTGGGCTTGTACGTGATCGGCATCCGCCGGTCTCGCCCGAAGGCCATGCCCGAGATCTTCGGCCCGATGGCGCCCTGGCGCCGCTTCCACTCCGAGCGGTCGACGAGCCGCGTCACGAAGTCGACCGTTTCGGCCTCGAAGCCGAGGGCCACGACATCGTCGCGCCCGAGCTCGCGGTCGACGTAGGCCTCGAGAATGGCGTCGAGCACCTCGTACGGCGGAAGCGTGTCCTGGTCGACCTGGCCGGGCCGCAGCTCGGCGCTCGGAGGCTTGGCGATCGAGTTCTCGGGGATCGGCGGGGTCTCACCCCGCGCGATCGCGGCCTCATTGCGCCAGCGCGCGAGTTCCCACACGAGCAGCTTCGGCACATCCTTGATCGGCGCGAACCCGCCGACCGAGTCGCCGTAGATCGTCGAGTAGCCCACCGAGAGCTCGGTCTTGTTGCCCGTCGTCAGAACGAGGTGCCCGTGCATGTTCGAGAGCCCCATGAGGATGATGGCCCGGATGCGCGCCTGCAGGTTCTCGGCAGCGACGCCGTCGAGCGCAAGCTGGGTCTCGACGGGCTGCACGAGGTCGGCGATGGCCTCGACGGAGTAGTTCAGCCCGATGCGCTCGGCGAGATCATCGGCGTCGCTGCGCGAGTGGTCGGAGCTGTACCGAGACGGCATCGAGACGCCGGAGACGTTCTCGGCGCCGATCGCGTCGGCGGCGATGGCCGCGCACACGGCCGAGTCGATGCCGCCCGAGAGCCCGAGCACGACGCTGCGGAACCCGTTCTTGCGCACGTAGTCGCGCGTACCGGTGACGAGCGCATTCCAGAGCTGCTCCCGGTCATCCGGCAATTCGGCCAGATCAACGTCCACCGGATGCTCGCTCGAGGCCTTGCCACCCGCAAGTTCCACCCTGCGCACCGCCGGGGGCAGCTCGGTATCGGTGGCTGCGGCCGCATCCACGTCGACGACCAGGAGGTGCTCGACGAACTGGGGGGCGCGTGCGAGGATCGTGCCCTGCCCGTCGACGACGACGCTGTCGCCGTCGAACACGAGGTCGTCCTGCCCGCCCACGATGTTGACGTAGGCGACGACCGTGTCGGTCTCGACCGCGCGGCGGGTGACGAGCGGCAGCCGCACCTCGTCTTTGTCGCGCTCGAAGGGCGAGGCGTTGATGACGAGCAGTACGCCCGCGTCCGACTCGAGCACGCGGCCGACCGGCCCGCCGTCGCGCCACAGGTCTTCGCAGATGATGAGCGCGACGTCGACGCCCTTCAGGCGCAGCACGAGCAGCTCATCGCCGGGGATGAAGATGCGGTACTCGTCGAAGACGCCGTAGTTGGGCAGGTGGTGCTTGGCGTAGCGGGCGACGACGCGCCCGCCCTGCAGCACGCTCGCGCAGTTCTGCGCGATCGCCGTGGGCGCGTTCGAGGTGCCGAGCAGGCGAGGCTCGTGCGGCCCGTCGGGGTGCCCGACGACGATGGGCAGGTGACCGAGCCCCTCGGCCTCGAGGCGGGCGGCGAGTGCCGTGACGGCGGCGCCCGCGTCGACGAGGAAGGAGGGCCGCGAAGCGAGGTCTTCGATGGGGTAGCCGGTCAGCGCCATCTCGCCGAGCGCGAGGATATCGGCGCCCTGCGCGGAGGCCGAGCGCGCGGCGGCGACGATCTGCTCGGCGTTGCCCGCGAGGTCTCCGACGAGGGGGTTCGACTGGGCGAGGGCCAAGCGGAGGCGGGGCATACCCGTTAGCCTAATGGCGGGAGTTTGTGTCGACCGAGGGAGAGATGTGAGCACCGGAATGGGCGGCATGGACAAGCAGCGCGACTTCGTTCTTCGCACGATCGAGGAGCGCGGCGTCAAGTTCGTGCGCCTCTGGTTCACCGATGTGGTGGGCACCCTCAAGATGGTCGCTGTGGCGCCTGCCGAGGTCGAGGGGGCCTTCGCCGAGGGCCTCGGGTTCGACGGCTCGGCGATCGAGGGCTTCTCGCGCGCCTACGAGGCCGACGTGCTCGCGCACCCCGACCCCACGACCTTCCAGATCCTCCCGTGGCGCGGCGAGGTCGACCCGACCGCGCGCATGTTCTGCGACATCACGACGCCCGACGGCCAGCCCGCCGCCGCCGACCCGCGGCATGTGCTGAAGCGCACGCTCGCCAAGGCGGCCGACCGCGGGTTCACGTTCTACACGCACCCCGAGATCGAGTTCTACCTGCTCAAGAGCAGCAAGTACGGTCCCAAGGGCCCCCAGCCGGTCGACGCCGCGGGGTACTTCGACAACGTGCCGGGAGGCACCGCGCACGACTTCCGCCGCCGCGCCGTGCGCATGCTCGAAGACCTCGGCATCTCGGTCGAGTTCAGCCACCACGAGGCCGGCCCGGGTCAGAACGAGATCGACCTGCGCTACGCCGACGCGCTGACGACGGCCGACAACATCATGACCTTCCGCACGGTCGTGAAGGAGGTGGCCATCGAGCAGGGCGTCTACGCCACGTTCATGCCCAAGCCTCTGGCTGCGCATCCCGGATCGGGCATGCACACGCACCTGTCGCTCTTCGAAGGCGACACGAACGCCTTCTTCGACCCGGCTGGGCAGTACCAGCTGTCGAAGATCGGCCGCCAGTTCGTCGCCGGCCTGCTCACGCACGCGCCCGAGATCACGGCCGTCACCAACCAGTTCGTCAACTCGTACAAGCGCCTCTGGACGGGTGACGAGGCCCCGAGCTACGTGACGTGGGGCCACAACAACCGCTCGGCGCTCGTGCGCGTGCCGCTCTACAAGCCCGGCAAGGGCCAGAGCGCGCGCGTCGAGTACCGCGGCATGGACTCGGCCGCGAATCCCTACCTCGCCTTCTCGCTGCTGCTCGCCGCGGGGCTCAAAGGCATCGAGGAAGGCTACGAGCTGCCGCCCGAGGCCGAGAACACGGTGTGGGAGCTCACCGAGGTCGAGCGTCGCGCGCTCGGCTACAAGCCGCTGCCGTCGAGCCTCGACCGCGCCCTCGGCCTCATGGAGGAGAGCGAGCTCGTCGCCGAGACGCTCGGCGAGCAGGTGTTCAACTACGTGCTGCTCAACAAGCGGCGCGAATGGTCCGCGTATCGCGCGCAGGTCACCCCGTACGAACTCGAGAGCAACCTCGAGATCCTCTAGCCCGGCCCCGGGCACCCCATGACGCGCTCACCGTCGACGCTCACCGAGCTCGCTCGCCTCGGCTTCGCCGAGCTGAGCGCCGCCAGGGACGCCCTCGGCGACCTCGCCGAGCACCTCGAGGCCTTCGGCTCGGCCGCCGACCCCGACCGGGCGCTCCGGCTGCTCGTGCGGTTGCAGGAGCAGCATCCGGATGCCCTCCGCCCCGTCCTCGACGACCCGGCCTGGGCGGCGCGCCTCATCCGGGTGCTCGGCGCGAGCGAGGGCCTCGGAGAGTTCGTGCGGCGCCGGCCGGCCGAGCTGCTCGCGCTGCGCGAGCCGCTGCGCACCCCGCCGACCGCGGAGCAGCTGCGCCGGTTCCTCGTCGCCGCCGTCGAGGGCGCGCCCGTGGGTACTCCGGCGGAGGTCGAGCGGGCGCGCACCGCCCTGCGTGTGCGCTACCGCCGCTGGCTGCTGCGCATCGCCGCCTGGGATCTCGAGCACGGCGACGCGCTCGAGGCCCTGCCGCGCGTCGCCGCTGCTCTCGCCGACCTCGCCGGCGCCGCGATCGATGCGAGCCTGCTGCTGGCGCGACGCACCTCGACCTTCCCCGCCGTCGATGTCGCACGCACGCGCCTGGCCGTCATCGGCATGGGCAAGGCGGGCGCGCGCGAGCTCAACTACATCAGCGACGTCGATGTCATCTACGTCGCCGACGGCGACGGTGGGCTCGACCCGGCGCGGGCCGTGGAGATCGCGACGCGACTGGCCTCGGAGACGGCCCGCGGCATCCAGGAACCGGGGGTGGAGCCGCCGCTGTGGGAGGTCGATGCCAACCTGCGGCCTGAGGGCAAGGACGGCGCGCTCGTGCGCACGATCGACTCGCACCGCGCGTACTACGAGCGCTGGGCGAAGAGCTGGGAGTTCCAGGCGCTGCTGAAGTCGCGGCCTGTGGCCGGAGACGTCGAGCTGGGGGAGCGCTACTGCGAGACGGTGCATCCGTTCGTCTGGGCCAGCTCGCAGCGCGCGGGCTTCGTCGACTCGGTGCAGCGCATGCGCGAGCGCGTCACCGAGCACATCCCTGCCGATGAGGTGGATGTTCAGCTCAAGCTCGGCCCCGGCGGCCTGCGCGACGTGGAGTTCACGATCCAGCTGCTGCAGCTCGTGCACGGCCACACCGACGACCGGGTGCGCCAGCCCGACACGCTCGGCGCCCTCGCGGCCCTCGCGCAGCATGGCTACATCGGCCGCGAGGAGGCGGCCTCGTTCGCGCGGGACTACCGGCTGCTGCGGGTCATCGAGCACCGCGTGCAGCTCGACCGCATGACCCGCACCCACCTCATGCCGCGCGACGAGGAGCGCTTGCGCGTGCTCGCGCGTGCCACGGGGCTCGCCGCTTCGGCCGCCGAGCTCACCGAGCGCTGGCAGCAGACCAAGATCGCCGTGCGCTCGCTGCACGAGAAGCTCTTCTACCGGCCGCTGCTCTCGGCCGTGGCCGCGCTGCCGGAGGAGGGCCTCGCCCTGACGAGCGGGCAGGCCGAGGCCCGGCTCTCGGCGATCGGGTTCGGCGACGCGCGCGGGGCCCTGCACCACATCGCGGCGCTCACGAGCGGCGTGTCGCGCCGCGCCCAGATCCAGCGCACCCTCCTGCCGGTCATCCTGCAGTGGCTCGCCGAGGGTGCCGACCCCGACTACGGGCTGCTCGCCTTCCGGCGGCTCAGCGACGATCTCGGCGAGACCTACTGGTTCTTGCGCATGCTGCGCGACTCGAGCGGCGCGGCGCAGCGGCTCACGAGCGTGCTCGCCTCGTCGCGCTATGTCGGCGGGCTCTTCGAGCGCATCCCCGAGGGCGCCGCCTGGCTCGAGAACGAAGAGGAGCTGCATCCGCGTCCGCTCGCGGGCCTGCTCGACGAGGCGCGCGCCACGGTCGACCGCCACGCCGGCGACATCGAGGCGGCCGCGAAGGCGCTGCGCACGGCGCGGCGACGCGAGGTGCTGCGCCTGGCCCTCGCGGGCATCCTGGATGTGATCACGGTGCAGCAGCTGGGGCGGGCGCTCAGCGACGTCACGACGACGGTACTGACCGGGGCGCTCTCGCTCGTGCATCGCTATGGCGACGGGATCGAGTTCGCGATCATCGGCATGGGTCGCTACGGCGGGGCTGAACTGGGCTTCGGCTCGGATGCCGACGTCATGTACGTCTACCGCGACGCGGGTGCGGGGGAGCACGCCCAGGCACGGGCGGAGCACATCGTGCACGAGCTCAAGCGCCTGACGGAGGACCTGCGCCTGCCGCTCGACCTCGACATCGATCTGCGTCCCGAGGGGCGCAACGGGGCCATCGCCCGCTCGCTCGACTCGTACCGGGCCTACTACGAGCGCTGGTCGCTCACGTGGGAGGCGCAGGCCCTGCTGCGGGCTCGGGCGGTCGCGGGCGACGAGCCGCTCATGGCCGACTTCACGGCTCTCGCCGATACGGTGCGGTACCCCGAATCGCTCCCCGACGCCGATGCGCGCGAGGTGCGGCGCATCAAGGCCCGCGTCGAGGCCGAGCGGCTGCCGCAGGCCGCCGACCCCGCGCGGCACCTCAAGCTCGGCCGCGGCTCGCTCAGCGACGTGGAGTGGTTCGTGCAGCTGCTGCAGCTGCAGCACGCGGCGGCGGTGCCCGCGCTCGCGACGACCTCGACGCTCGAGGCCCTCGAGGCGGCGGTGGATGCTCGGCTCGTGCCGCCCGCCGACGCCGAGCGCCTCCGCGCCGCGTGGCTCATCGCCTCGCGCGCCCGCTCGGCGCTGACGCTGTGGAGCGCGAAGACCGCCGATGTGCTGCCCATCGACCGGCCGCAGCTCGAGGGCGTTGCGCGGCTCATGGGCTACCCGGCCGGGGGAGCCTCCCAGCTCGAGGAGGAGTATCTGCGCACGACCCGCCTGGCCCGACAGGTGTTCGAGCGAGGGTTCTACGCCACGGCGTAGCGCCACCGCGAGCGCGTAGGCGTCCCGACGCACGGCAGGGGCCCCGCTCCTGACGGAACGGGGCCCCTGGTGATGCCGTGGTGGCGGTCTCGAACTAGACCGAGAAGTACAGCTCGTACTCGAACGGGTGCGGGCGCTGCGCGGCCGGGAGGATCTCCATGGTGCGCTTGTACTCGATCCAGGTCTCGATGAGGTCCTTGGTGAAGACGCCACCGGCGAGCAGGAACTCGTGGTCGTTCTCGAGGGCGACGAGCGCCTCCTCGAGCGAGCCGGGAACCTGCGGGATGCCCTTGGCCTCCTCGGGCGGCAGCTCGTAGAGGTCCTTGTCGACGGGCTCGTGCGGCTCGATCTTGTTGACGATGCCGTCGATGCCGGCCATGAGCTGCACCGCGAACGCGAGGTACGGGTTGCCCGAGGCGTCCGGCGCGCGGAACTCGATGCGCTTGGCCTTGGGGTTCGTGCCCGTGATCGGGATGCGGATGGCTGCCGAGCGGTTTCCGGCCGAGTACACCAGGTTGACCGGAGCCTCGAAGCCCTTGACCAGGCGGTGGTACGAGTTCAGCGAGGGGTTCGTGAACGCGAGGATCGCCGGGGCGTGCTTGAGGATGCCGCCGATGTACCAGCGCGCGATGTCGCTGAGCCCGCCGTAGCCCGCCTCGTCGTAGAACAGGGGCTTGCCCTCGTTCCACAGCGACTGGTGGGTGTGCATACCCGAGCCGTTGTCGCCGAAGAGGGGCTTGGGCATGAAGGTCGCGACCTTGCCCCACTCGAGCGCCGTGTTCTTGACGATGTACTTGAACTTCAGGATGTCGTCGGCGGCCGAGACCATCGTGTCGAACTTGTAGTTGATCTCGCCCTGGCCGGCGGTGCCCACCTCGTGGTGGCTGCGCTCGACCTCGAGGCCGACCTCCATGAGCTTCACGACGATGTCGTCGCGCAGGTCGGCGTGCTGGTCGACCGGGCTCACGGGGAAGTAGCCGCCCTTGAACGGGGTCTTGTTGGCGAGGTTGCCGCCCTCTTCGACGCGGCCGGTGTTCCAGGCCGCCTCGCTCGAGTCGACCGAGTAGTACGAGGTGTTCTGCTTCACCTCGTAGCGCACGTCGTCGAAGATGTAGAACTCCGCCTCGGGGGCGAAGAACGCGGTGTCGGCAATGCCGGTCGAGGCGAGGTACTTCTCGGCCTTCTTGGCCACCTGGCGCGGGTCGCGGGCGTAGATCTCGCCGTTGCGCGGGTTGTAGATGTCGAAGACCATGATGAGCGTGCGCTCGGTGCGGAAGGGGTCGACGTAGGCCGTCGACACGTCAGGGATGAGCTGCAGGTCGGACTCGTGGATCGACTGGAATCCCCGGATCGAGGAGCCGTCGAACAGCTGGCCGACCGTGAAGAAGTCCTCATCGACGGTCGAGGCGGGGATGTTGAAGTGCTGCTGGACACCGGGGAGGTCGGTGAATCGGATGTCGAGGAACTTGACGTCCGTGTCCTTGATGAACTTCAGCACCTCGGAAGAATCACTGAACATGCGACAGATCTCCTGAGCTTGGTACCGGACGACTGCAGTCGCAGCCTGGCTCCGAGACTAGGCGCAGGGCATTTCCCTGCAGTGTCCCGTGTGTTTCCGGGATGTTACGGGCGAACCGCTGTCACCTCGTCGCGGTTCCGGATGCTCAGCCGACGGCCTGCGCGAACCCTTCCGTCGTCTCGGCGAGAGCGCGCATCGACTCGGGGATCGGCCGGCCTTTGGCCACCATCGACTGCGCCCACAGGCGCCCCGCCCGGTAGCTCGAGCGCACGAGCGGGCCGGCGAGCACGCCGAGGAAGCCGATCGCCTCGGCCTCGGCCTTGAGCTCGACGAACTCCTCGGGCTTGACCCAGCGGTCGATCGGGTGGTGGCGCGAGCTGGGGCGGAGGTACTGCGTGATCGTGACGATGTCGGTTCCGGCATCGTGCAGGTCCTGCAGCGCCTGCGAGACCTCCTCGCGCGTCTCGCCCATGCCGAGGATGAGGTTCGACTTCGTGATGAGCCCGTAGTCGCGCGCCTGCGTGATGACGTCGAGCGAGCGCTCGTAGCGGAACGCCGGTCGGATGCGCTTGAAGATGCGCGGCACCGTCTCGACGTTGTGCGCGAACACCTCGGGGCGTGAGTCGAAGACGACCCGCAGCAGCTCGGGGTTGCCCGAGAAGTCGGTCGCGAGCAGCTCGACGCCCGTGCCGGGGTTGAGCTCGTGGATCATGCGCACCGTCTCGGCGTGCAGCCACGCGCCTTCGTCGGGCAGGTCGTCGCGGGCGACGCCCGTGACGGTCGCGTAGCGCAGGTTCATCTGCACGACCGATTCGGCGACCCGCCGCGGCTCGTCGCGGTCGTAGTCGGCGGGCTTGCCCGTGTCGATCTGGCAGAAGTCGCAGCGGCGCGTGCACTGGCTGCCACCGATGAGGAATGTCGCCTCCCGGTCCTCCCAGCACTCGTAGATGTTCGGGCATCCGGCCTCTTGGCACACCGTGTGCAGGTTCTGCTCGCCGACGAGCGAGCGCAGGGCCGAGTATTCGGGCCCCATCTTCGCCCGGGTCTTGATCCACTCGGGCTTCTTCTCGATGGGCGTCTGGGCGTTGCGCACTTCGAGCCGCAGCAGCTTGCGGCCGTCGGCGGGGTGCGTGGCGGGCGTCGTGGTCATGCGGGTACTCCTTCGGGAGTCGACGCAGCGACGCCGACGATGTCGTGGACGAGCGGGCCGAAGCGCTGCTCGATGAGCGGGATGACCTCCGCGGGTGTCACCGTGCGTCCGAGTTCGCGGCTCACCGAGGTGACCCCCGCGTCGGCGAGGCCGCACGCGACGATCGCGCGGTATGCCTCGAAGCTGTTCGAGCAGTTGAGGGCGAAGCCGTGCATCGTCACGCCCTGGGCCACGCGGATGCCGATCGCGGCGATCTTGTCGGTGCCGCGCATCCACACGCCGCTGCGGCCCGCGACCCGACCCGCCCCGACGACACCGAGGTCATCGAGCACGGCGATGAGCATGCCCTCGAGGTGGCGCACGTACTGCACGACGTCGACCGGATCGGCGAGGCGCATGATCGGGTAGCCGACGAGCTGGCCGGGGCCGTGCCAGGTGATCTTGCCGCCGCGGTCGACCTCGACGACGGGAGTGCCATCGGTCGGCCGCTCGTGCGGCTCGGTGCGCTTGCCTGCGGTGTAGACGCTCTCGTGCTCGAGCAGCATCAGGGTGTCTGGCGCCCGGCCCTCGGCGACGGCGGCGTGCAGGGCACGCTGCTGCTCGAGACCCGACAAATACGGCACGGAGTTGGCGCTTAGCCCCGTGACGACGGAGTCGATCACGCCTTCAGTCTACGCCCGAGCACGACTCGTAGGCTGAGGGGGTGACCGCGATCCCCGCATCGACCCCGCCCGACTGGCCCGGCCAGCGCCTCGGGCTTCCCGAGACCGGCCCGCGCTCGGTGGCTCGCCTCGGGCGCCGGTTCGGCGCCCTCGCGATCGACTGGGGCATCGCCGTAGCGCTCTCGGCCGCGTTCTTCGCGTACGACTCGCTCGTGACCCTGCTGCTCTTCGTCGGCCTGCAGGCGCTGTTCACGGTCGTGATCAACGCGAGCATCGGTCACGCGGTGCTCGGGATGCGCGTCGTGCCGATGGCGGGCGGAATGCTCGGCGTCTGGCGCCCGATCGTGCGCGCGCTCCTGATCGCGCTCGTGATCCCCGCGCTGCTGTTCGACGAGAACCAGCGCGGGCTGCACGATCGCGCCGCGGGCACGGTGCTGCTGCGCCGCTAGCGGCGCAGCAGCCTCAGCGCGGCTTGGGAGCGCGCGCCTTGAGCGGGTCGATGCCCTTGGGGATCGGGAGCGTGCTCGACTTGCTGAGCGAGGTGAGTCGATTGCTGACCGCGTAGACCTCGGCCTTCGTGATCGACCGCTTGAGCTTGTTGAGGGTGCGGGCGAGGTTCTCGAGCTTGACGCTCTCGACATCGGGGCCCACGTGCAGGAGGTGCACCGGCACGTTGGGCACAATGCGGTTCACGTTCCGGCGCTCGTCCTCCATCATGCGGCGGGTGCGCGAAGCCGGCCCCTCACCGATGATGACGACACCGGGCTTGCCGATCGCCCGGTAGACGGCATCCTGCGTCTTGGGACTCACGGTGACGGGCATCTCGCTTGCCTGCCATGCTCGCCGCAGCGACGACTTCAGCACCGCGCCGACAGCGCCGGGCTGGCCGGAGATCTGACGGTACGCCACGCGCTCAGCGCGACGCCCGAGCACGATGAGCACGAGCAGGATGCCGAGGAGCACCCCCGTGACGACCCACAGGATGCCGGCGAGCACATCGCCCGGCGTCGCGAACACCGCCAGCAGCACGGCCGCGAGGATCGGCAGCAGGAACACCAGCAGCATGATCCAGACGGCGAGCGGGTCCATCCGCCGCGTCATCTGGAACACCTGCCACATCTGCTTCATGCGACCGGGTTCTTTCGGGGGCTTTTGAGCGGAGGAGGTGCGGGCCATGCATACCAGGATAGGGCCCGCGCTCGGCTCCTCCCCGCCGTTCGCCGAGAGCCGATCGTCCCCGACGACGCCCGGCACGTCGAGGCCAGGGCGAGGCCCGGCGCATCATCGCGAGGTGCCCGCCGTTGACGCCCCCGACCCCGACTCGCCGCGCCCTGATGCGCGCGCCCACCCCGTCGCGCAGTCGGTGCCGCACGAGCTCGTCGGCTATCGCGTCGTGCGGGTGCTCAGCCGAGACGAGCGCGCGCTGACGGCGCTCGTGCACGCCGATGGCGCACCGTTCGTGGCCCGCGTGCTCGCGGCGACGACGCCCGACGAGGTGATCGACGCCGAGCTCGCGGTGCACGACGCCATCGCGGTGGGCGACCCGGCCCTGCGCGCTCACGCGGTCTCCCTGCGCGATCTCGCAACCCTGCCCGATGGGCGGTTCGTGCTGCTGCTCGAGCAGGTGCCGGGGCCACGGCTCGTCGACGTGCTCGGGGCGCGGCGCGGGGGGCTCTCGCTCGGCGAGGCCGTCACCCTGCTCGCGCCCCTCGCGACGGCCGTCGAGTGCGCGCACGGGGTCGGACTCACGGGGCTCGGTCTCGACCCCACGGCGGTGCGCCTCCGGGCGAGCGGCGCCGCGGTGATCGTTCGGGTTCAGGATGCCCGGAGCGGGCCCGCGCTGCCGGAACGGTTCCGCGCCGCCGATGCGGCGCACCTCGCCGACCGCGCGGCGCTCGAGCGGCTCGGGGCCGCCGTCGCGGCGGCGGTCGTCGAGTCGGATCGCCCGGCGCTGCTCGCCGCGCTGCGCGCGCCCGAGCGCGGCACACCGCTCGCCCACGCGCTCTTCGACCTGGCCGACCCGCAGCCCCTGCGCGCGGCGGCCGTCGACCAGGGCGCCGCGGTCGGCGATCTGCTTGCGCCCTCAGTGACGGCAGCATCCCCGGCGCTGCCCGCAGCCCCGGTCGCCGCGCCGGCGCGGTCGGCTGCCCTCGCCGGCGAGACCGTACGGCCTCGTCTGGTCGCCGTGCTGCTCAGCACGCTGCGCGAGCTCGGACTCCCGTCGACCGTCGTCGACCCCGTGGCCCGCGGTGCCGATCGCGCGCTGGCGCTCGGGAGGGCGCTGCGCGGTCGCGCGGCCGGTGTCGTCGACCGAGCACCCGTGCGCCCCCGGTTCGCGATCGCGGGCGCTGCCGGGGCCGCGGCCGTCGTGCTCGCAATCGTGGTGGGCGGGCTCGGAGGCGGGCCCTCCGGCGGGCCCGGCGACGAGCCCGGAGGCGAGGGAACGGTGGCGGAGAGTGACGCAGGGGCGATCGGTCCGACGAGCGAGCCCGTTGCCGCGCCGGCGCCCGGCGGCCCTGCGGCCCCTGTCGACCCTGCGGCTCCTGTCGACACTGCGCCCCTAGCCGACCCTGCGGTCCCTGAACTCGCACCGGACCCGGCACCGGAGGAGTGGCAGGGCATCGTCGAGGTGCTCGTCGACCGCTGGGCCGCATGCCGAGCGACCGCGTCCACGGGCGGCGCATGCGGAGCCGAGGTGGTGCACGCGGGGTCGGCAGCCGAGCTGCTCATCGCGGTCGACGACGAGCGTCACGAACTGCTGCAGCGCTGGAGCGATCGCCGGGGCGAGGTCGTCGTGGTGGAGCGCATGGGCGGCGCGGTGCTCGTCGACCTCGTTGAGGGCACGACGACGACGGCCTCGCTCCTCATCGTGAGGAGCGAGGCCGGATGGCGTCTGCGCGACGTGCGCGGTTAGATGCCGAGGTCGCCGTCGAAGTCGGCCTCCTCGAGGCGCGCCTTGACCGCGCTGAGGAAGCGCGCGGCGTCGGCGCCGTCGACAATGCGGTGGTCGTACGACAGGGCGAAGTAGACCATCGAGCGCACGGCGATGACGTCCGAGCCGTCAACCTGGATGACCGCGGGCTTCTTGCTCACGATGCCGGTGCCGAGGATGGCGACCTGCGGCAGGAAGACGACCGGCGTGTCGAAGAGAGCCCCGCGCGAGCCGGTGTTGGTGAGCGTGAAGGTGCCCCCTGCGAGCTCGTCGGGCTTGAGCTGGTTGTCGCGCGTGCGCGCGGCCAGGTCGGCGATCTCGCGGGCGAGGTCGGCGATGCTGAGGTCGCCGGCGTTGCGGATGACCGGGGTGAGCAGGCCGCGCTCAGTGTCGACCGCGATCGAGAGGTTCTCGGTGTCGGGGTAGACGATCGAGTCGCCATCGACCGTGGCATTGATGATCGGGAATGCCCGCAGCGCCTCGGTCGCGGCCTTCGCGAAGAAGGGCAGGAACGACAGCTTCGTGCCGGTCGCCTTCTCGAAGTCGGCCTTGACCGCCGTCCGCAGCGCCGCGACCTTCGTGACATCGACCTCGACGACGGTCGTGAGCTGGGCGGTCGACTGCATCGAGATGACGGCCCGCTCGGCGATGACCTTACGCAGGCGCGACATGGCTGCCGTCGTGCCGCGCAGCGGCGAGACCTCGAGCTCGGCACGAGGGGTCGACGGCGCGGCGGTTCTCGGTGCGGAACCGGCCGCGGCGATGACGTCTTGCTTTCGGATGCGACCGCCCACGCCGGTGCCCGTCACGCGAGCGAGGTCCACGCCGTGCTCGGCGGCGAGCTTGCGCACGATCGGCGTGATGTACGCGGCGGCGTTGGCCGTCGCGGCCGCAGGCGCGGCGGCGGGTGCTGGCGCGACCACCGGCGCCGGCGCAGCAGCGGGTGCCGGCGCCGCGGCCGGAGCGGGAGCGGCGACGGGCTCCGGGGCGGCAACGGGCTCCGGGGCGGCAACCGGCTCGGGCGCGGCCACGGGCTCCGGTGCAGCGACGGGCTCGGGAGCAGCAACCGGCTCGGGGGCGGCGACCGGCTCCGGCGCAGCCACGGGCTCAGCGGCGGGAGCGGCGGGGGCCGCGCCTCCGCCCGCACCGTCACCGATGCGCACGAGCGGCGTGCCGACCTCGACGGTCTCGTCCTCGGCCACGAGGATCTCCTCGACGACGCCCGCGATGGGCGAGGGGATCTCGGTGTCGACCTTGTCGGTCGAGACCTCGAGCAGCGGCTCGTCGACCTCGACCCGGTCTCCCACGTTCTTCAGCCATCGGGTGACCGTTCCCTCGGTGACGCTCTCACCGAGCGCCGGGAGGTTGACGGATTCGCTCATCAGTAGTGCTCCTTCGAAGCCTTCAATGTTTCTTCAGCCTAGTTGCGGTGGTCTGGCGGGGCTCACATCGCGTGCAGCGGCTTGCCCGCGAGCGCGAGGAAGGCCTCGCCGAGGGCCTCGTTCTGCGTCGGGTGGGCGTGCAGCAGCGGTGCCACATCTTCGGGGTGCGCATCCCAGTTCACGGCCAGCTGCGCCTCGCCGATGAGCTCGCCAACGCGGGCGCCGATCATGTGCACGCCGACCACGGGGCCGTCGACGACGCGCACGACCTTGATCGATCCGGCCGTCTCGAGAATGTGGCTCTTGCCGTTGCCGGCGAGGTTGTACTCGTAGCTCGCGACGGCCGCATCGCCGTACTGCTCTTTCGCCTTGGCCTCGCTCAGACCGACCGAGGCGACCTCGGGCTCGCTGTACGTGACCTTCGGGATGTTGACGTCGCTGATGACGATCGGGTTGAGGCCCGCGAGCTCCTCGGCGACGAAGATGCCGTGCTGGAAGCCGCGGTGCGCGAGCTGCAGGCCCGGCACGATGTCGCCGACGGCGTAGAGGCCCGGGATGCTCGTCTCGAGCCGCTCGTTCGTGAGCACGAATCCGCGATCCATCGCCACGCCGACCTCCTCGAAACCGAGTCCGGCCGTCGCGGGACCGCGGCCCACGGCGACGAGCAGAAGGTCGGCCTCGATCGTCGCGCCGTTCTCGAGCGTGACGACGACGCCCTGGTCGTTCTGGGTGACGCTCTGGAAGCGCACGCCGAGCGTGAACTCGATGCCGCGCTTGCGGTAGGCGCGCTCGAACTGCTTCGAGATCGACTCCTCCTCCATCGGCACGAGGTGGGGGAGCGCCTCGATGATGTGCACCTCGGAGCCCCACGAGCGCCAGACGCTCGAGAACTCGACGCCGATGACGCCGCCGCCGAGCACCGCGACCTTCTTCGGCACGAAGTCGAGCTGCAGCGCCTGCTCGGAGGTGATGACGCGGCCGCCGATCTCGAGGCCCGGCAGCGTGCGCGAGTACGAGCCCGTGGCGAGGATGACGTTCTTGCCGGTGATCGTGCTGTCGCCGACCTGCACGGTCGTGGGGGAGGTGAGGCGTCCTTCGCCCTCGATCATCGTGATGCCGCGCGCCTTGATGAGGCCCTGCAGGCCCTTGTACTTGCTCGCGATGATTCCCTCGCGGTACTGGATGACCGCGGGAACGTCGATTCCCTCGAGCGTCGCCTTGACGCCGAACTTCGCGGCGTCGCGTGCGGCGTCGGCGACCTCGGCGGCGTGCAGCAGCGCCTTGGTCGGGATGCAGCCGACGTGCAGGCAGGTGCCGCCCACTTTCGACTTCTCGATGAGCCCGACGCTCATTCCGAGCTGGCTGGCGCGCAGCGCAGCGGCGTAGCCGCCGCTTCCGGCACCGAGGATGACGAGGTCAAAATTCTGGTCCGACACCGGCAGAGACTCCTTTATCCGCGAAGGATTGTCGTGCGGGGGTCGACGATCGAGGTGGCGGGTCGACCCGATGTGCGGCACGACGGTCACGTGCCCGTCGTCGAGCCTACTACTTGGCCGAGAGGCGCTCGGCGAGCCGGACGAGCAGCCGCACGGTCACGCCCGACGGTCCCTTGGGGGTGTAGCCGAACGGTGCCGCGGGATTGTTGGCCGGCCCCGCGATGTCGAGGTGGGCCCACGTGATGCGCGGCGCATCGGCCTCGTCGCCGGTGCGCCCGACGAACTCGCGCAGGAACACGCCCGCCAGCAGCATTCCCGCCGCCGTGCTGCCCGGCTTGGCGTTGGCGATGTCGGCGACATCGCTCTTGAGCAGCGGACGCAGCTCGGCGGGCAGCGGCATGGGCCAGACGAGCTCGCCCGTGTCGGCGGCGGCGGCGCGCACCTGCTCGACGAGGGCGTCGTCGCCCATGAGGCCCGCATACCGCTCGCCGAGCGCGACGCGGGCCGCGCCCGTCAGGGTCGCGACGTCGACGATCGCATCGGGTCGCTCCTCGCTGGCGGCGACGAGGCCGTCCGCCATGACGAGGCGGCCCTCGGCGTCGGTGTTGAGCACCTCGACGGTCGTGCCGCCGCGGATGGTGAGCACGTCGTTGGGGCGCATGGCGGTCGACGAGGGCATGTTCTCGGCGAGGCAGAGCCATGCGGTGAGCCGCACGGGCAGCTCGAGCCGAGCGGCGGCGAGCACGGCTGCGAGCGCCGTCGCGGCTCCCGTCATGTCGTACTTCATGCCGACCATCGCGGCGGCGGGCTTGAGCGAGAGCCCACCCGAGTCGAACGTGATGCCTTTGCCGACGATCGCGAGGTGGGTGTCGTCGCTCGCTCGGCGGTAGCGCACGGCGAGCAGGCGCGGCGGACGGGACGAGCCCTGGCCGACGCCGAGGATGCCCCCGAAGCCGCCCGCGGCGAGCTCGTCGGGTCCCCACTCCTCGAACTCGACCGGCAGGTCGGCCGCGGCCTCACGGGCCCGCTCGACGAAGCTCGCCGGGTAGAGGTCGTTCGGGGGCGTGTTGACGAGATCGCGCACGAGGGCGACAGCGCTCGCGGTCGCGCTCGCGGCGATGGCAGCCGCCTCGGCGCCCGCCACGGTGGTCGCGAGCTCGATTGCGGTCGTGCCCGCGCTCGACTCCGTCGATCGGTACGCCGTGAAGCGGTAGCCGCCCATCGCGGCGCCCTCGAGCACCGCCTGCACGTCGGCGGGCGAGCTCGTCGGCAGGGCGAACGCGATGCGGGCGGCCGAGCCGAGCGAGCGCGCGGCGGTGCCCGCCGCGCTGCGCAGGCTCTCGGGCGTGAGGGGAGCGCGGCCGAGTCCGATGACGAGGATGCTCGCGGCGGCGACACCCTCGGGCGCGGGGATGCGGGCCGTCTCGTCGATGGCGCCCGTGAGCCCGAGCATCCGGAGCCCCCCGGCGAGCGTCGCGAGCGGACCGGACTCGATGCCGACGACCGCGATGCCGTCCTCGGCCGCCGGGGCGATGCCGACAACGAGCGCGTCGCCGTCCAGCTCGGTGGGCGGGCGGGTCGACACGGAGAGCGCGGGGGAGGCCATGCGGTCCAGGCTAGCCGCGCCGCCGGGCTGCTCCGCACGGGCCGCCCCAGGGCGGATCGGGGGCGCTGTTCGCTCTCAGCGCGCCCCGCGCGGCCGGGTCGCGGGGTCGCCGCGACCTACCATGGAGGTATGCGGAATCCGGCTGATCTCTACTCCGTCGTGCTGACGGAGGACGAGGTGCCGCGCGATCTGCCGCTCGTCGTCGGCCTCACCGGATTCGTCGACTCGGGCGGGGCCGTCGCCCAGGTCTCCGAGTACCTGCTCGACGAGCTCGAGCACCGCGACGTCATCGTCTTCGACAACGACGAACTGCTCGACTATCGCGCCCGACGCCCGATCATGGTCTTCGAGGAGACCCGCATCACGGCCTACCGGCGCCCGCAGCTCGCCCTGCGGCTCGCGCAGGACGACCTCGGCGCGCCGTTCCTCCTGCTCACGGGCTACGAGCCCGACTTCCAGTGGGAGCGCTTCGTCGACGCCGTGATCGGCATCATCGGGCGCTACAGCGTCGCGAGCACCACGTGGGTGCACGCCATCCCAATGCCGGTTCCACACACCCGGCCGATCGGCGTCACCGTGAGCGGCACGCGCGAGGACCTGATCGAGTCGCTCTCGGTGTGGCGCCCGACCACGCAGGTGCCCGGCAACGTGCTGCACCTGCTCGAGTACCGACTCACCGAATCGGAGCACCCGATCGCGGGCTTCGTGCTGCTCGTGCCGCATTACCTGGCCGACACCGAGTTCCCGTCCGCCGCGGTCACCGCCCTCGAGAGCATCACCGCGGCGACCGGGCTGCTGTTCCCCACCGACCGGCTGCGGTCGGACGGGCGCGAGTTCCTCGCGAAGATCGAGGGCCAGGTCGAGGGCAACAGCGAGCTCGCCCGCCTCGTGGGAACGCTCGAAGAGCGCCACGACAGCTATATGGAGGACAACCCGCTGCGCTCGCCGCTGACCGATGAGGACGGCGAGCTGCCGAGCGCCGACTCGATCGCGGCCGAGCTCGAGAAGTTCCTCGCCTTCCGGCAGGCCACCGACGACGACGACCCGCGCTAGGCCGGTCAGGCGGGCGCACCGCGCGACCTAGGCTGGCGGCGTGGATTCGCGTCGCGCCTGGGCCGTGCTGCTCGTGGCGATGCTGGCCTACATCATCGGCGTCCTGCAGCGATCGAGCATGGGCGTGGCGGGTGTCGCGGCCACGGAGCGCTTCCTCGTCGACGCGACCGCGCTCTCGAGCCTCGCTGTGCTGCAGCTGCTCGTCTACGCGCTGCTGCAGATTCCCGTCGGCGTGCTCGTCGACCGCTTCGGCCCGCGCGTGCTCATCCTCACGGGCGCCCTCACGATGGCGGCAGGGCAGCTCGCGGTCGCGGTCGCCGACGACCTCGTCATCGCGATCATCGGGCGCGTGCTCGTCGGTGCCGGCGATGCCATGACCTTCATCTCGGTGCTGCGCTTGCTGGGCGCGTGGTTCTCGCCTGGCCGCCTGCCGCAGCTCTCGCAGTGGGTCGGCACGCTCGGGCAGAGCGGGCAGTTGCTCTCGGCCATCCCCTTCGCGGCCGTGCTGCAGCTGAGCGGCTGGACGGCGGCCTTCGCCTCCGCGGCCTCGCTCTCGGTCGTCGTCGCGGCGGCGGTGCTCGTCACCGTGCGGGATGCTCCGGCCGGAGCACCGCCCGACCGTTCGGCCTCGCTCGCATCGGCGCTCAGCAGCCTGCGGGCGAGCATCCGCCACCCGGGCACACGCCTCGGATTCTGGGCGCACGCCGCGACGCAGTCGAGCGGAGCGATGCTCGCACTGCTGTGGGGGTTCCCGATGCTGTCGATTGGCCTCGGCTACGGGCCCGCGGTGGCCGCCGGCATGATCGGCTTCATGGTCGTGGTGGCCGCGATCGCGGGGCCGATCATCGGCCTGCTGTCGGCGCGCTTCCCCTTCCGGCGTTCGAACCTCGTGCTCGGCATCGTCGGCACCATGGCCCTCGCCTGGACGATCGTGCTGCTGTGGCCGGGCATCCCGCCGTTCTGGATGATCGTGGTGCTGCTCGTCGGCGTGCTGCTCGACCTGCAGAGCCCGGGCGCGTCGACCGAGCAGCTCTACGCCTGGGAGCGCTGGCGACTCGCGCTCGCCGTGCAGGGCCCGGTCGTGGGCCTCGTCGTCGGCCTCATGCTCATCGCGCGACGCCGCACCCGCCGTCGGCTGCAGGAGGAGGAGGGCATCGCCGTCGGTCCGCTCTGGCTCGCGATCGTGCGACGGTGGCGCGGGCGCCGCGAGGGACGGGGCGACGTCGAGCATTGGTCGTGACCCCCGGCCCGGTGTGCGATAATGAAGGTTCACGACCCGGTCGGACGCCGGGCGCGCACTCCGCTTCCGCGGGTCGGCGCGCCGCAGCGACTTGACATGGGTCGTTGTACTGCCCGCAGAACGCGAAAAGAGGGGCCCCATGGCTGCCCGAGCGACCACCAGCACGACCGCCGAGCCCGCGGCGACGACCGCCGGCGCGACGGCCCCGGCGTCGAAGACCACGACCGCGAAGACTGCAGCCGCCAAGACCACGGCCGCCAAGACCACGGCCACGAAGGCAGCGCCCGCCAAGACCACGACCGCGAAGACTGCGGCCGCGAAGGCTCCCGCAGCGAAGGCCGCGCCCGCGAAGGCGGCCGCGAAGGCTCCTGCCGCCGCAGCTCCCGCTGCCACCAAGCGCGCGGCGGCGAAGAAGGCGGCCTCACCCGCGGGTGCCGCGGCCGAGGGTGATGATGAGGTCGAGGTCGACCTCGATGCCGTCGAGCCCGATGTCGAGGCCGTCGTCGCCGAGGGCGAGATCGACCCCGAGGTCGTGGTGGTGGTCGAGGACGCTGATGCCGACGCCGACGACACCGGCGATGATGACGACGACGAGAAGGACACGGGATCGGCGGGCGACCTGCCGACGGGCGCGATCGTCATCTCGAACACCGATGACGACGACGAGGTTCCCGTCTACTCCTCGACCATCACGGGCGCGACGGCTGACCCGGTCAAGGACTACCTGAAGCAGATCGGCAAGGTCCCGCTGCTCAACGCCGCGGAGGAGGTCGAGCTCGCCATGCGCATCGAGGCGGGCCTCTTCGCCGAGGAGAAGCTCTCGACGATGACCGAGAAGGAGAAGCGCTCGGCCCTCGGTCGTGACCTCTCCTGGGTCGCCCGCGACGGCCAGCGCGCGAAGAACCACCTGCTCGGCGCCAACCTGCGTCTCGTGGTCTCGCTCGCCAAGCGCTACACCGGCCGCGGCATGCAGTTCCTCGACCTGATTCAAGAGGGCAACCTCGGTCTCATCCGCGCGGTCGAGAAGTTCGACTACACCAAGGGCTTCAAGTTCTCGACGTATGCCACGTGGTGGATCCGTCAGGCGATCACGCGCGCCATGGCCGACCAGGCCCGCACCATCCGCATTCCCGTGCACATGGTCGAGGTCATCAACAAGCTCGCCCGCGTGCAGCGTCAGATGCTGCAGGACCTCGGGCGCGAGCCCACGCCGGAAGAGCTGAGCCGCGAGCTCGACATGACCCCCGAGAAGGTCATCGAGGTGCAGAAGTACGGCCGCGAGCCGATTTCGCTGCACACGCCGCTCGGCGAAGACGGTGACAGCGAGTTCGGCGACCTCATCGAAGACACCGAGGCCGTCGTTCCGGCCGACGCCGTGGGCTTCACGATGCTGCAGAAGCAGCTCGAGAGCCTGCTCGATTCGCTCTCCGAGCGCGAGGCCGGCGTCATCCGCATGCGCTTCGGCCTCGGCGACGGCATGCCGAAGACGCTCGATCAGATCGGCGACACCTTCGGGGTCACGCGCGAGCGCATCCGCCAGATCGAGTCGAAGACGATGGCCAAGCTGCGGCACCCCTCGCGCTCGCAGGCGCTGCGCGACTACCTCGAGTAGGCCGACCCCGTGCGCATCCGGCTGGCAGTGCTCGTCGGGCGGGCCGTGCGCGTCGTCGCCCGCCTGCGCGGCGGCGGCTCGGCGATCCCGGGCAACATCGCCCTGCGCATCGCCCCGCGATTCCTCGAGCACGCGCTCGGCGGGCTGCCGCTCGGCGTCGTCTTCGTCACGGGCTCGAACGGCAAGTCGACGACGACGAACATGCTCGTCGGCGTGCTGCGCGCCCACGGCATGCGGGTCTTCACCAACCCGAGCGGGGCCAATCTGCCGCAGGGCATCGCGTCGGCTCTGCTCGCCTCGGTGCCGCTCGACGGGCGGGTGCGCGACGACATCGCCGTCCTCGAGGTCGATGAGGCGTACGGGGTGGGCCTCGCCGACCGCCTCGCGCCCACCGACCTCCTGCTGCTCAACCTGCAGATCGACCAGCTCAACCGGTTCCACGAGCCCGACCGGGTGTACGGCATGCTCGAGCGCATCCGCGACGCCGCGCGTCGTCGCGTCATCGTGAACGCGGCCGACCTCAACACGGCCGCGCTCGGGCGCGAGTCGCGCGCCGACCAAGAGGTCGTCGTCTTCGACGTCGCGCCCGAGGCGCTCGCAGCGAGTCCCCACGGCGTCGCCGCGGCACCGCGCGCGACCCCGACGGGCGCGAGCCCCGAACGGCCGGCGCTGCCCGAGGCCTCGGTCGTCGTGCTGCAGGTGGAGGGCACGATGGCGTCGATCGCGGTCGGGGGCGAGCGCGCATCCATCGCCCTGCCTGCTCGCGGACTGCACTACGCCGTCGACGCCGCGGCTGCGCTCGCGACCGCCCGCAGCCTCCTCGGCGCCCAATTCGACCGCGCGACCGCCGAATCGGCCTTCGCGGGCCTCGACACGGTCTACGGGCGCGGCGAAATCCTCGACGCTCGAGGGCAGCAGATCGAGCTCGTGATGATGAAGAACCCGCCGAGCCTGCAGCTCAACCTCGACGCGCTCGGCCGCGTGCCGCAGCGCGTCATGGTCGCCGTCGACGAGGGCACGCCCGACCCCTCGTGGATCTACGACACCGACCTCTCGACGCTCGACCACGTCGACATCGTGACGGGGACGAAGGCCTGGCAGTGGGCCACGCGGCTCGCCTACGAGGGCATCGAGGTGGGGGCGGTCATCGAAGAGTTCCCTGCCGCGGTCGACGCCTTCCTCGCCCTTCCCGAGCCGAGCGACGGCCCCAAGGTCGCCGTCATCAACTACGAGCTCATGATGGAGCTGCGCCTGCGCATGGGCTACCTCGACCTGGAGGGCGGCGCATGACCGAGCTGCGCATCGTGCACCTCTACCCGACCGAGCTCGGGCTCAACGGCGACCGCGGCAACGTGCTCGCTCTGCGTCGTCGACTCGAATGGCGCGGGGTGTCGGTCACGATCGTCGACGTCGCGCCCGGAGATTCCCTGCCCGACTCTGCCGATCTCGTGCACGTGGGCAGCGGCGCGCGTTCGGCGCGTGATGCCGTGCTGCCCGACGCTCGCGAGCACGGACCGCTGCTGCGCGAGTGGGCGGCAACCGGCGTGCCGATGATCGCCATCGGAGCGGGCATGCACCTGTTCGCGCAGCGCATCGTCGATCTTGAGGGTCGCCCGCACGAGGGGCTCGGCCTGCTGCCGATCACGGTGCGGGATGCCCGCTCGCGGGCGGTCGGTGAAGCGCTCGGCGTTCCGCGGGCCGACGGCCGGCTCGCGGGCTTCGTCAACCACGGGGTGTCGGTCGACGTGCACGACGCGGATCCGCTCACGGTGCTCGATCGCGGCCCGGGTAACACCGGCACGGCCGATGGCGCCGACCGCGGTGAGGGCGTGCGGCTCGGCGCCCTCATCGGCACCCACCTCGGCGGGCCCGTACTGCCCATGAACCCGTTCCTCGCCGACGAGCTGCTCGTCGCCGCGCTGGCCCGCCACGGGCGGGGACTGCCCGAGGCCGACGATCGCATCGCCCAAGTCGACGAGCGTGCTCGTCGCGCCCGCGCGGCGATCGCCGAGCGCCTCGGCCGCCCCGGCGTCGCCGTCTAGCCCGACCGCGCTCGCTCGTCCGCGCTAGCCGACCGCGCTGCGCGGTACCCGGGCAGGAACTCCGGTGAGGATCTCATCGCCGATCGTGCGGCTCCAGCGCGCCCAATCCTCGGCGCTCGGCACGCCCGCCGCCGGTTCGCCGAAGACGGTGACGACAGCGCCGGGTTCGACCGAGGGGGGCGAGACGACGAGCGTGCGATCCACCTCGACGGCCTCGACCGCGCACCGATGGCCGTCGATCGACACCTCGGCCCCCTGCGCCGCCGCCGGCACGCCGTCGGCGTAGCCCGCCGCGATCCAGGACCGCCCGCTCGGCGCGGCGGCATCCATCACCGTCGTGCGCAGGGTCATGACGGCCTCGAGGCCGAGATCGAGCCCCGAACGGTCGTCGAAGGGCGAGACGCCGTAGGCGGCGATGCCGAAGCGCACGAGATCGAACCGCGCGCGCGGCTCGCGCCAGCCCGCCGAGCTCGCGGCGAGGTGCCGGAGGGGCGGCGAGACGCCGAGCGCCTCGGCGGTCGCGATGGCGGCCTCGAACACGGCGATCGCGGCGTCGTCGGCCTCGACCGAGGCGTCGGCGAGGTGTGACCAGATGCCGTCGATGACGATGCGGCCGGTCTCGGCGAGTTCGCGAGCCTGCCGCACGAGCGCGGGCCACTGCTCGGGCAGCGCGCCGTTGCGCCGCAGCCCGGTGTCGATCTTGAGGTGCACGCGGGCGGGACGTGCCGTGCTGGCGGCCGAGGCGATGGCGTCGAGCTGCCACGGCGCCGAGACACCGAGGTCGATGCCCGCGGCGATCGCCGCGGCGAAGTCGCTGCCCGTGCCATGCAGCCAGGCGAAGAGTCGGCAGTCGATACCGGCCTCGCGCAACGCGAGCGCGGCCGGGATCTCGAGCACGGCGAGCGAGCGGGCACCGGCGGCGAGCGCGACGGGGGCGAGGTCGAGCATGCCGTGCCCATAGGCGTCGGCCTTGATCGCGAGCATGACCTCGGCGGGTGCGGCGCGCTCGACGAGACGCCGCACATTGCGGGCGAACGCCGCGCGGTCGATGACGGCGACGGCGGTCATGCCTCGACCCATTGCCGGCGAATGCGGCGCCCGAGCCCGGCGAGCAGCGCCTCGGCCGGGCGCTCGGTCGCCGTGCTCCAGGCCGCGAGCGACGCGGCGTCGTGCCACAGCACGGCCGTGTCGCCGACCGCGGCCGCTTCCGGCCCCAGATCGACGACGAGCTGATCCATCGCGATGCGGCCGGCGACGATACCGGTCGTGTCGCCGACACGCACGGGCGCGCGGCTCGAGGCGAGGCGCGGCACGCCGTCGGCATAGCCGAGGCCGACGAGCGCGAGCGTCGCCTCCGTGCTCGTGCGGTACTGGTAGCCGTACGAGACCGCGGTGCCCGCGGGCACGTGCTTCACGGCCACGACCTCGCCCTCAAGCCTCAGCACGGGCTGCTGGTGCGGATGCAGCCCGTAGGCCAGCATCCGGTGATCGTTCGCGCCGTCGGGGGAGCCGTCATCGCCATCGCGCACGAAGCGGTCAATCCCGCGCGCGCGGGCGCGTCGCTCGATCTCGTCGGCGCCGTGGCCGTAGCCGTCGGCCCGCAGGTCGACGATCGCGTCGTCGGTCGCGAGCAGCGCGGTCAGCGCATCGTCGAGGGCGCGGGCCGAGAGGCGCGCGATACGACGAACGCCGGGCGGCTCAGGCGCCGCGCTCATCGAGCAGGCGGCTCGATTCGTCGTGCCAGGCCAGGGCCGTGCTCGCGAGGCTCTCCTTGAAGCGCGCCGCGTGGTGGGCGCAGAACAGCAGTTCGCCGGTCGCAAGGGTCGCCCGAACGTAGGCCTGGGCGCCGCAGCTGTCGCAGCGGTCGAGGGCGGTGAGCGGCGCGGTCGCGACGGTCGGGTTCTCGGTGGTGATCTGCGTCATGGGGTGCCCCTCACTCTCCGGTGGCGTCGCGAATCTCTCAGTGCCCTTATTGCACCACACGCATGCGACGGTCTCGTGTCAATACGCCCCGATTTCGCTGAACGCGTAGGCCGAGGTCGTACCGGTTGTTCGGAGCCGGCCGTCCCGCGGAGTGGGAACCCGGCAGCGTCGGCGAGCCCGCTTACGATGAATGCCGTGCCCAGCTCCGACTACTCCGCCCGCCATCTCTCCGTCCTCGAGGGCCTCGAAGCGGTGCGCAAGCGCCCCGGCATGTACATCGGCTCGACCGATTCGCGCGGCCTCATGCACTGCCTGTGGGAGATCATCGACAACTCGGTCGATGAGGCGCTCGGTGGCCACGGCACCCAGATCGACCTGCGGCTGCACCCCGATGGCAGCGTCGAGGTGCGCGACCGCGCGCGCGGAATCCCCGTCGACATCGAGCCCAAGACGGGGCTGAGCGGCGTCGAGGTCGTGTTCACCAAGCTGCACGCCGGCGGCAAGTTCGGCGGTGGGTCCTACGCCGCGTCGGGCGGCCTGCACGGCGTCGGTGCCTCCGTCGTGAACGCGCTCAGCGCGCGTCTCGATGTCGAGGTCGACCGCGATGGCGCGACGTGGGCGATGTCGTTCCACCGCGGTGAGCCCGGCGTGTTCGCCGATGGCCCCGAAGGCCCCAGCCCCGACGCGCCGTTCACACCGTTCGTCTCGGGCAGCGAGTTGCGCACGATCGGGAAGGTGGCCAAGGGCGTCACGGGCACGCGCATCCGCTACTGGGCCGACCCGCAGATCTTCACGAAGGGCGCGAGCTTCCTCACCGACGAGCTCATCGGCCGGCTGCGGCAGACGGCCTTCCTCGTGCCGGGAATCACGCTCGAGCTCACCGACGAGCGCGGCGAGGCACCGGTCACCGAGGCCTTCCGGTTCGACGGCGGCATCAGCGAGTACGCCGAGTTCCTGGCGCCGGATGCCCCGCTCACCGACACCTGGCGCATCACGGGCAGCGGCACCTTCACCGAGACCGTTCCCGTGCTGCAGGCGAACGGACACATGGTGCCGACCGAGGTCGAGCGCGAGTGCGTCGTCGACATCGCGTTGCGCTGGGGGACCGGGTACGACACGACCTTCCGCTCGTACGTCAACATCATCGCGACGCCCAAGGGCGGCAGCCACCAGCTCGGCTTCGAGCAGGGCCTGCTCAAGTTCCTGCGCGCCGAGGTCGAGAAGAACGCGCGCCGCCTGAAGGCCGGCACCGACAAGCTCGAGAAGGACGACGTGCTCGCGGGTCTCACCGCCGTGCTCACGGTGCGCCTGCCCGAGCCGCAGTTCGAGGGGCAGACGAAGGAGATCCTCGGCACGCCGGCCGTGCGCGCGATCGCTGCGAACGTCATCGCCCGCGGCCTCGCCGAGCGCTTCGCCTCGAGCAAGCGCGACGACAAGGCGCAGACGGCGCTCGTGCTCGACAAGGTCGTCGCCGAGATGAAGAGCCGCATCTCGGCGCGCGCCCACAAAGAGACTCAGCGGCGCAAGAACGCACTCGAGAGCTCGGCGCTGCCGGCGAAGCTCGTCGACTGCCGGTCGAACGACGTCGCGAGCAGCGAGCTGTTCATCGTCGAGGGCGACAGCGCCCTCGGCACCGCGAAGCTCGCCCGCGACAGCGAGTTCCAGGCCCTGCTGCCCATCCGCGGCAAAATCCTCAACGTGCAGAAGGCCTCGGTGAGCGACATGCTCAGCAACGCCGAGTGCGCCTCGATCATCCAAGTCATCGGCGCGGGCTCGGGGCGCAGCTTCGACCTCGAGCAGGCGCGCTACGGCAAGGTCATCATCATGAGCGACGCCGACGTCGATGGCGCGCACATCCGCACCCTGCTGCTCACGCTGTTCTTCCGCTACATGAGGCCCATGATCGACGAGGGCCGGGTGTTCGCCGCCGTGCCGCCGCTGCACCGCGTCGTCGTCATGAACCCCGGCTCGAAGCCCAACGAGACCATCTACACCTACAGCGAGAACGAGCTGCAGGGCGTGCTCGCGGCGCTCAAGAAGGCGGGAAAGCGCTACCAGGATCCGATCCAGCGCTACAAGGGCCTCGGCGAGATGGATGCCGATCAGCTCGCCGACACGACCATGAGCCGGGCCCACCGCACCCTCCGGCGCGTGCGCGTGAGCGACGCCGAGGCGTCATCGCGCATGTTCGAGCTGCTCATGGGCAACGAGGTCGCCCCCCGCAAAGACTTCATCATCGCCGGGCAGGGCCTCGACCGCGACCGCATCGACGTCTAGGTCGTGCGGCACGCTCGCTCAGGCGATGGGCGTGCCGACCGAGCCGAGGGGGGAGTCGAGAAGCGTGCCCGAGGCGTCGCGCTTCGCTCCGCTGGCCGGCAGGGTGCGGGCTGAGCCGTCGGCGCCGACCGCGAGCGGAGCCGTGCCGACCCAGGCGAGCTGCAGCACGTCTTCGCCCTTGAGGAACGCGTGGCACCGCACGCCACCCGTCGCGCGCCCCTTGCCCGGGAACTGCTCGAACGCCGAGAGCTTGCCGCGGCCGGGGTCGGCGCCCGCGATGGTCTGCGTCGAGCTCGAGACCGTGAGAACCTCGGCGGTCGCCGGATCCACGGCGCCGAAGAACACCGCGCGCGCGCCGGCGCCGAGCTTGATGCCCGCCATGCCGCCTGCCGCGAGGCCCTGGGGGCGCACCTGGTCGGCCGCGAAGTGCAGCAGCTGGGCATCCGAGGTCACGAAGACCAACTCGGCCGCCTCGTCGGCGGGAGCCGCCCCGATGACCTCATCGCCCGCCTTGAGGGCGATGACGTCGCCGTCGGGACGGGCAGGCCACCCGCCCGGCGCCACGCGCTTGACGGTGCCCTCACGCGTGCCGAGGGCGAGCGGCACCGTGCTGGCGGGGTCGACGATCGCGAGCACGCGCTCCTTCGCATCGGTCAGCCCGAGGTAGTCGCGCAGCTTCGCCCCGGCGGCGAGCTGCACCGAGTTCGCGGGCACGCTCGGCAGATCGACGGGTGTGAACCGCACGAAGCGCCCGCGCGAGGTGATGGCGACGAGCTCGCCGCGCGTCGTCGAGTCGACGGCGCCGAGGAGGGCGTCGTGCTTGCTGCGACGCGCCGGCGTGACGATCGTTGCGCCCTCGGGCAGTTCGACGCGCACGGCGCGACCCGTCGTCGACACGAGCACGCGGCAGGGCGCGTCGGCGATCTCGAGCGACACGGGGGCGGCGCCCCGGCTGCGCGGGGCCGCGATCGAGGCGCTCGCCTCGGTCAGCAGGGTGCGACGCGGCGTGCCGAAGCGGTCGGCGGTCGCCTCGAGCTCATCGCCGACGACGCCGCGCACGCGGGCCGGATCGGCGAGCAGGGTCTCGAGCTCGGCGATCTCAGCCCGCAACTGATCGCGCTCGGTCTCGAGCTCGATGCGGCTGAACTTCGTGAGGCGGCGCAGACGCAGTTCGAGGATGTACTCGCTCTGCAGTTGGCTGAGGTCGAAGACCTCCATGAGGCGCGTGCGCGCCGTGTCGGCGTCGTCGGAGGTGCGGATGACCTGGATGACCTCGTCGATGTCGAGGATGGCGACGAGCAGTCCCTCGACGAGGTGCAGCCGCTCACGGCGTCGTGCGAGGCGGTAGCTGCTGCGCCGGGTGACGACCTGGATGCGGTGGTCGAGGTAGACCTGCAGCAGCTCTTTCAGTCCGAGCGTCTGGGGCGTGCCGTCGACCAGGGCCACAGCGTTGATCGAGAATCCGTCTTCGAGCGGGGTGTAGCGGTACAGCTGCTCGAGCACGGCCTCGGGGCTGAACCCCGTCTTGATGCCGATGACCAGGCGTAGCCCGTTGCGGCGGTCGGTGAGGTCGGTGACATCGCTGATGCCCGCGAGCTTCTTCGACTGCACGCCGTCTTTGATCTTCTCGATGACCTTCTCGGGCCCGACGAGGTAGGGCAGCTCGGTGATGACGATGCCCGTCTTGCGCGCGGTGATGGGTTCGATCGACACCTTGGCGCGGGTCTTGAACGACCCCCGCCCCGTCGCGTAGGCCTCGCGGATGCCCTCGAGGCCGATGATCGTGCCGCCCGTGGGCAGGTCGGGGCCGGGCACGTAGGCCATGAGCTCGTCGAGCGATGCCGAAGGATCGTCGAGCAGGTGGCGAGCGGCCGCGGCGACCTCGATGAGGTTGTGCGGTGCCATGTTGGTGGCCATGCCCACGGCGATGCCGCTCGCGCCGTTGACGAGCAGGTTGGGGAAGGCCGCGGGCAGCACCGAGGGTTGCGTCAGCTGGTTGTCGTAGTTCGGCACGAAATCGACGACGTCCTCATCGAGGTCGTCGACCATCGCCATCGCCTCGGCGCGCAGCCGGGCCTCGGTGTAGCGCGCGGCGGCGGGTCCGTCGTCGAGCGAGCCGAAGTTGCCGTGGCCGTCGATGAGCGGCACGCGCAGCGTGAAGTCCTGCGAGAGGCGCACCAGGGCGTCGTAGATCGCCGAGTCGCCGTGCGGGTGCAGCTTCCCCATGACCTCGCCGACGACGCGCGCCGACTTCACGTGGCCGCGATCGGGCCGCAGGCCCATCTCGCTCATCATGTACAGGATGCGCCGCTGCACGGGCTTGAGGCCGTCGCGGGCGTCGGGCAGCGCGCGCGAGTAGATGACGGAATAGGCGTACTCGAGGAACGAGCCCTGCATCTCGTCGGCGAGGTCGACGTCGTCGATGCGTTCGCCGACGGGCGCGTCGGCGGGGTCGGAGCCCCGGGATCGGGAGGCGGGAGGGGGAGTCATAGGCTGGAGCCATGCTACCGGCGCCCCGTGGCGACACCCCGTCACTCGCCGACGTGTTGACCAGTTCGGCGGCGGCGATGCGGGCCGAGCCGAACCCCCTGGGGCTGCCCGCCGTGCGCAGTGCCGCCGTGCTGCTCGTCGATGGCCTCGGCATGACCGCGCTCCAGCAGCGCGCGGGTCACGCCCGTCGGCTTCTGGCCGCCATCCCGTCCGCCGGAGGGGTCATCGAGTCCGGATTCCCGACCACGACCGCCTCTGCGCTTGCGACCCTCACGACGGGGCGATCATCCGGCGAGCACGGCCTCGTCGGCTACAGCGCGATCGACCGGGCCGGTGATCGCGTCGTCAACCAGTTGACGGGCTGGGACGAGGGCATGCGGCCGCGCGACTGGCAGCCCCTGCCGACGGTGTTCGAGCGCGTCGCCGCCGAGGGCATCGACGCCGTCGTCGTCGGGGCCGAGCGGTACCGCGACACCGGCTTCACCGACGCCGTGCTGCGCGGTGCGCGCTTCGAGGCGCGGCGCTCGATCGCGGAGCGCATCGCCCGCGGAGTCGAGCTGCTGGCCGGGAGCGAGCGTCGCCTCGTCTACGTCTACGTTCCGGAGCTCGACATGGCCGGGCACGCCGACGGTGTGCAGTCGCCCCTGTGGACGACACGGCTCGACGAGCTCGACGCCGCGCTCCGACCGCTCGACGGGGCGGTGCCCGCGGATGCGGGAGTGCTGCTCACCGCCGACCACGGCATGCTCGACGTGGCGCCGCACCGGCGGCTCGTGCTCGGCGCCGACGATCCGCTGTGGCAGGGCATCCGGCATGTCGCGGGCGAGCCGCGCTGCCTGCACCTGGGGCTTGAGGATCCCGCGGATGCGGAACTCGTGCGCGACCGCTGGCTCGAGGCAGAGGCCGCTCGGTCGTGGGTGGTGACGCGCGACGAGGCGGTCGCCGCGGGGTGGTTCGGCCCGGTCGGTACCGCTGCGCTCTCGAGGATCGGCGACGTCATCGTCGCGGCACGCGCCCAGGTGGCCTATTACGACGCACGGATGGCCACCGAGCGATCGCTCGCCATGGTCGGGCAGCACGGCTCGTTCTCACCCGACGAGCTGCGGGTGCCGCTCGCGCGCTGGGGTGCCTTCGCCCGCTAGGACGGAACCGTCACGCACCCTCGTCGTCGGGGCGCGCGCCGAAGACGATCTCGTCCCAGCTCGGCATCGCGGCCCGGCCACGGCGGTTGGCGGGCTTCGCGGGGGGAGCGCCGGCGGGGGAGTCGTCGACCTCGAGATCGTCGCCGATCAGGGCCGTGTCGTCGAACGCCGCGTCTGCCGCGGCGTTCGACTCGGCCGCGTCGTCGAGCAGCGCCGGGTCGATGGGCACCTCGACGATGCGGATCGACCCGGTCGAGGGATGCGCGGCGCGCGCGGACTCCCAGTCGTCGCTCGGCGCGGCCTCGCGCTCACCGCGGCGTCGGCGCAGGGCTTCGAGCAGATCGGCGGTCTGGCCGACCTCCTGCGTGTCGCTCGTGTCGGCCTCGGCGATGCGCGCGATCGGCCGCTCGACGGGTTGCGAGGCGCGGGGCTGCTCGCCCGTCGGCAGGAAGGCGCCGCTATCGAAGCGCCCGCTCGTGGGGGTGTCGACGGGCACGGCCCGCAGCCGGGGGATGATCGGGGCCGGGGCGTCGCCCTGCTGCGACAGCGACTGGGCTTCGTGGTTGGCCGGGGCGAGCGTCGACTTCTTGGGGTCGAAGCTCCAGGATGCGATGCGCGCGACGTCGCCGTCGAGGAAGCTCACCGAGACGATCCAGTGCGACTCGTGCTTGCGGCTCTCCCAGCGCACGTCGCGCGCGCCGATGCCCGTCAGCCGGTAGTCGATGGCCGAGCCGAAGGTGCCCGTCGTCCCCGCATCGGGGTCGGACGCGACGGCGACCGGCACGGTGCGCGCCGCGGTCACGACGTACTCGCGCTCGGCGAGCACCGGGCCTTCGAAGCGCTGGATGTACTCGAGCGGCTCGCCCGTCTGCGCGGCCACCTCGGCCGCGGTGAGGCCCTGCCGGATGAGCGCCTGCACCTCGCGCGGTCCGACCCGGTGCGGTGCCGGTGCGGCGGGTCGGTTCTGACGGATGGCCGTGTGCAGCGCCTCGGTGATCGGAACGCGGAACCGGGTTCCGTCGGCGGCGACGACGACGAGCGCACCGTTCTCGGCACCGATCACTGTGAGCTCGTCCATGGCTCTCACCCTCTCGTCGTGGGCTGGGTGGCCACAGCATCCCACGAGCGCGCGCGAGAGCGCGGGAATAGCGCGGGCGTGCCGGAAGTTGGCGCGGATGGCAGGTCGGAACACCGGCGGACGAGCGCGTTTGCGTTTCCCCCTCCCTTCCTGCAAACTATGCGCGCCGAACGCGGCCGACGACTGATGATGAGAAGTGGACTGGCATGGCTACGGACTACGACGCCCCCCGCAAGACGGACGAGGACACCGACTCGATCCAGGCTCTGCAGGAGCGCGTTCCCGACAAGTTGTCGGGTGTCGTCGACGTCGATGACGCCGACAATCCGGGCTTCGAGCTCGCGGGGCAAGATCTTGCCGACCTCGACCTCGACGTCGTCGTGCTGCCTCCGCAGGCTGACGAGTTCACGTGCATCAGCTGCTTCCTCGTGAAGCACCGCTCGCAGCTCGACCACGAGGAGAAGCTCGGCTCGGTCTGCCGGGAGTGCGCCGCCTAGGCGGTTTCCGTCGTGCCGCGGATCGCCGCGGCGAGCTGCTCGGGACGACGCGTCGAGAGGACCCAGTAGGGCACGGGGTCGTCGGGATCGACGAGGTCGACCCGCAGGACGGGGTCGACATCGGGCCGCAGCACGAGGAACGCGCGGGCATCGAGTTCCGGTCCGCGCATGCGTCGCGCCTCGGCGCCTCGGGCGACTGCCGTGCCGCCGATGAGCGACAGGGGCACGCGCGCCGAGCCCGCGCGCAGCATCCCGTCTGCGACGACGATGGTCGGGGCGCTCAGCACGGCCGCGAGCATGACACCCGCCGCGAGCACTCCGCCGACGACCCCGCCCGCGACGATGCTGACCGGCGCGAAGGTCAGCAGACTCGCGGGAACCGCCAACAGCGCGATGACCGCGATCCAGGGTGCCGGCCACACGCGCTCGCGATACGTCTCCATTGCTCCATTCGACCATGCATTAGCCTCGACGGGTGCTGCGAACCATCGACGTGCTGCTGACCGGCACCACCGTTCCCGCGTACGCCCACCCGGGTGACGCGGGTGCCGACCTGTGCGCCGCCGAGAGTCTCGTGCTGGCGCCCGGTGAGCGGGCGACCGTCGGAACGGGAACCGCGATCGCCCTGCCCGACGGCTACGCGGCCTTCGTCGTGCCCCGCAGCGGACTCGCGGCGCGCCACGGCATCACGATCGTCAACGCCCCGGGAACTGTCGACGCCGGCTATCGGGGCGAGATCCGCGTGACCCTGTTGAACACGGATGCGCGCGAGCCGTTCGCCATCGACGCGGGCGACCGCATCGCGCAGCTCATCGTGTGGCCGGTCGCGCGCGCCCGCTTCGTTCCCGTGGAGGAGCTTCCCGGCTCGCACCGCGGGGAGCGCGGGTTCGGGTCGACCGGCTACCGTGGGGTGCCGACCGAAGGAGATTCAGCGTGACCGATCCGTCCCCCGGCGCTGCGGTGCCCCCCGACGACGCGAAATCCGCGCCGATCGATCGCGCCGAGAATGGCCCCCTCGACGAGAGCGAGGCGAACGCCGTGCGGCCCTACGTCGACCTCGGCGCGGTCAAGCTCGTGCCCCGTGAGGGTCTGCAGCTGCGGCTGGAGATCGAAGAGGGCACGAAGCGCGTCGTTGCCGTGGGCATCGACTACGCCGGTTCGACGCTGCAGGTGCAGCCGTTCGCCGCGCCGCGCTCGAGCGGGCTGTGGCACGAGATCCGCGCGCAGATCGTCGAGCAGGTGCGCTCGCAGGGCGGCGAGACGCAAGAGCGCGCGGGGGCGTTCGGTCCCGAGCTCGTCGCGCGCATCCCCGTCACGGGTGGCGAGCCCGGAGCGACGCGCATCGCGCGATTCGTCGGCGTCGACGGGCCTCGCTGGTTCCTGCGCGGCGTCATCGCGGGTCGCGGAGCGATCGAGGCGGATGCCGCGGCGGCGATCGACGACGTGTTCCGCAGCGTCGTGGTCGTGCGCGGCTCGACGCCGATGCCGCCGCGCGATCTCATCCCGCTGCAGGTGCCGCAGGGTGCCGCTCAGGCGGCGGGCGCCGTCGTGCCCCCTGCCACGGCATGACCACCGAGACGCCCTCCTCGAACGAGGAGGACCCGCGCGCCGAATTGCGCGAGGCCTTCGCGGCCGCGGCGCGACGATCGGGCTTCGCGCGCGTCGAACCGGGGGAGCGTCCGACCGCCCACGCCCTCTGGGCCGCTGTCGGCGGCGTGCGGGGGCTCGTCGAGTCGCTGCTGCCCGGCTTCCTGTTCCTCGTCGTCTTCACGATCACCGGTGACGTCGCGCCCTCCGTGCTGATCCCGGTGGGCATCGCGGTGCTCTTCGTTCTCGTTCGGGCCGTGACGCGCTCGCCCATCGTGCCGGCGGTCGTCGGCCTCGTCGGCATCGCCCTCTCCGCCGGCCTCGCCCTGTGGACGGGTCGGGCCGAGGAGAACTTCCTGCTGGGCTTCGTCATCAACGGGGTGTGGCTCGTCGCCCTGCTCGTGAGCCTCGCCGTGCGTCGGCCGCTCATCGGGGTCATCACTGCGCTGCTCACGGGCGATCACGAGTGGCGGGCCGATGCGGCCAAGCGCACGGTGCTGACCGTCACGACCTGGCTGTGGGTCGCGCTCTTCACGCTGCGCCTCGGCGTGCAGGTGCCGCTGTACCTCGCCGAGCAGGCCGCCGCGCTCGCGGCGACGAAGCTGCTCATGGGGCTGCCGCTCTACGCCGCGGTGCTCTGGGTGACCTGGCTGATGGTTCGCGCCATCTACACCCGCCGCGCTGCGTGAGTGCTAGCATTATTTATCTCGATATCAAGATAGTTTTCGGCCAGTAGGCTGGTCGAGTCCGATGCGGGGCGGCGGATGCGCCTGCCCCGGTGCACAATGAGGAGCCACCGTGTCCGCAGTCAACAGCTTCGATTCCCTCGACACCCTCTCGGTTGCCGGGTCGGACTATCAGGTCTTCCGCATTGACGCGGTGGAGGGCTACGAGACCCTGCCGTTCAGCCTCAAGGTGCTGCTCGAGAACCTGCTGCGCACCGAGGACGGCGCGAACGTCACCGCCGATCAGATCCGTGCTCTCGGTTCGTGGGATCCCGCGGCCGAGCCCGACACCGAGATCCAGTTCACGCCCGCCCGCGTCGTCATGCAGGACTTCACGGGTGTGCCGTGCATCGTCGACCTCGCCACCATGCGCGAGGCGGTCGCCGCTCTCGGTGGCGACCCCAACAAGATCAACCCGCTCGCCCCCGCCGAGCTCGTCATCGACCACTCCGTCATCGCCGACCTCTTCGGCACCGCCGACGCGCTCGAGCGCAACGTCGAGATCGAGTACGAGCGCAACGGTGAGCGCTACCAGTTCCTGCGCTGGGGCCAGACTGCGTTCGACGACTTCAAGGTCGTGCCCCCGGGCACGGGCATCGTGCACCAGGTCAACATCGAGCACCTCGCGAAGGTCACCTACACCCGCGAGGTGGGCGGCGTGCTGCGTGCCTACCCCGACACCTGCGTCGGCACCGACTCGCACACGACGATGGTCAACGGCCTCGGCGTGCTCGGCTGGGGCGTCGGCGGCATCGAGGCCGAGGCCGCGATGCTCGGCCAGCCGGTGTCGATGCTCATCCCCAAGGTCGTGGGCTTCAAGCTCACGGGCTCCATCCCGACGGGGGTGACGGCGACCGACGTCGTGCTGACGATCACCGAGATGCTGCGCAAGCACGGCGTCGTCGGCAAGTTCGTCGAGTTCTACGGTGCTGGCGTTGCGGCCGTGCCGCTCGCCAACCGCGCGACGATCGGCAACATGAGCCCCGAGTTCGGCTCGACCGCGGCGATGTTCCCGATCGACGACGTCACCCTCGACTACCTGCGCCTCACGGGCCGCAGCGAGGCCCAGGTCGCGCTCGTCGAGGCCTACAGCAAGCTGCAGTCGCTCTGGCACGACCCGAGCGTCGAGCCGCGATTCAGCGAATACCTCGAGCTCGACCTCTCGACGGTCGTCCCGTCGATCGCGGGTCCGAAGCGTCCGCAGGACCGCATCGAGCTCTCAGTCGCGAAGTCGGCCTTCGAGGCGGCGCTGCCGGCCTACGCGACGACGGCCTCGACGCCCGTCCCGGTCACGGTCGGCGGCGAGCAGTTCACGCTCGACAACGGCGCGGTCACGATCGCCGCGATCACCTCGTGCACCAACACCTCGAACCCCTCGGTCATGCTCGCCGCGGGTCTGCTCGCCCGCAACGCGGCGCAGAAGGGCCTGAAGGCGAAGCCGTGGGTCAAGACCACGCTCGCGCCGGGCTCGAAGGTCGTCACCGACTACTACGAGAAGGCCGGCCTCACCGACGACCTCGAGGCCCTCGGCTTCTACACCGTCGGCTACGGCTGCACGACCTGCATCGGCAACTCGGGCCCTCTGGCCGACGAGATCTCGACGGCCATCAACGAGCACGACCTCGCCGTGACGGCCGTGCTCTCGGGCAACCGCAACTTCGAGGGCCGCATCAACCCCGACGTCAAGATGAACTACCTCGCGAGCCCGCCGCTCGTCATCGCCTACGCCCTCGCCGGGTCGATGAACTTCGACTTCGAGGCGGATGCCCTCGGCACCGACCGCGACGGCAACGACGTCTACCTGCGCGACATCTGGCCCGACGCGGCTGAGGTGCAGGCGACGATCGACTCGTCGATCGACACGGGTATGTTCGACCACCAGTACGCATCGGTGTTCGAGGGCGACGAGCGCTGGCGCTCGCTGCCGACGCCCGACGGCGCGACCTTCGAGTGGGACTCGGAGTCGACCTACGTGCGCAAGCCCCCGTACTTCGACGGCATGACGCTCGAGACGACCCCGGTGAGCGACATCGCGGGCGCTCGCGTGCTCGCGAAGCTCGGCGACTCCGTGACGACCGACCACATCAGCCCGGCCGGTTCGATCAAGGCCGACTCGCCCGCGGGCCAGTACCTCACCGAGCACGGCGTCGACCGGAAGGACTTCAACTCCTACGGATCGCGCCGCGGCAACCACGAGGTCATGATCCGCGGCACCTTCGCGAACATCCGCCTCAAGAACCAGCTGCTCGACAACGTCGAGGGCGGCTTCACCCGCGACTTCACGCAGCCGGATGCTCCGCAGGCGTTCATCTACGACGCGAGCGAGCGCTACCAGGCCGCGGGAGTGCCCCTCGTCATCTTCGCGGGCAAGGAGTACGGTTCCGGCTCGAGTCGCGACTGGGCGGCCAAGGGCACGAGCCTGCTGGGCGTGAAGGCCGTCATCGCCGAGAGCTTCGAGCGCATCCACCGCTCGAACCTCATCGGTATGGGCGTCATCCCCCTGCAGTTCCCGGCCGGCGAGACCGCCGACAGCCTCGGTCTCGACGGCACCGAGGAGGTCTCGATCTCCGGCATCACCGCGCTCAACGAGGGCACGACGCCGCGCACCGTGCGTGTCACGGCCTCACCGAGCGCCCACTCCGCCGCGGGCAAGGCCGTCGTCGAGTTCGATGCCGTCGTGCGCATCGACACCCCCGGTGAGGCGGACTACTACCGCAACGGCGGCATTCTGCAGTACGTGCTGCGCAGCCTCGTCTAGTCGTTCAGCGAACCGTCGGCGAACGCCCAGCAACAGGCGTTCGTCGACGGGCCGCCTCTCCACCGCGCTCCCGTAGACTCGGTGAATGGCACTGCTCGACGCGATCCGCACCCCCCGTGACCTCGATCGGCTCTCTGAGTCGCAGATGGTCGAACTGGCGGAGGAGATCCGCCGTTTCCTGGTGACGGAGGTCTCGAAGACCGGAGGGCACCTGGGGCCCAACCTCGGCGTCGTCGAGTTGACGCTGGGCATCCACCGGGTCTTCGATTCGCCGCGCGACGCGATCGTGTGGGACACCGGGCATCAGTCGTACGTGCACAAGCTGCTGACGGGCCGGCAAGACTTCTCGCTGCTGCGGCAGAAGGGCGGCCTGGCGGGCTACCCGCAGCGCTCGGAGAGCGAGCACGACATCGTCGAGAGCTCGCACGCGTCGAGCTCGCTCAGCTGGGCCGACGGAATCTCGCGCGCGTTCGAGATGACGGGCCAGGACGACCGCCACGTCATCGCCGTCGTCGGTGATGGCGCGCTCACGGGCGGCATGACCTGGGAGGCGCTCAACAACATCAGCGATGACAACAGCCGCAATCTGGTGATCGTCGTCAATGACAACGGGCGCTCCTATGCTCCGACGATCGGCGGCATGGCCCGGTTCCTCTCGACGGTGCGGACGCGCCGCTCGTACTACCGGTTCCGTCGGGGGACGGAGCGGGCGTTCGGCTTCTTCGGGGCTCCTGGTCGTGCGGTCTACCGCGGCGTTCGCGGCGGGTTGCACGGGTTCTTGTCGCGGTTCACCAACAACGAGGCGCTGTACTCGAACCTCGACATCAAGTACATCGGCCCGATCGACGGGCACGACTTGAAAGACGTCGAGCGCGCGCTGCGGCAGGCGAAGGAGTACAGCGCGCCCGTCATCGTGCACGCGATCACCCAGAAGGGCAAGGGCTACGAGCCCGCGCTGGCCGACGTCGCCGACCAGTTCCACGCCGTCGGGCAGATCGACCCCGAGACGGGCGAGTCGATCGAGCAGGCGAGCCGTCCGTCATGGACCTCGGTCTTCGCCGACGAGATCGTGGCGCTGGCCGACAAGGACCGCCGCATCGTGGGCATCACCGCCGCCATGCTGCGCCCGACGGGGTTGCACAAACTCGCCGAGAAGCACCCCGATCGCATCATCGATGTGGGCATTGCCGAGCAGCATGCCGTGACCTCGGCCGCCGGCCTCGCCTTCGGCGGCATGCATCCGGTCGTGGCGGTCTACGCGACGTTCATCAACCGCGCGTTCGACCAGGTGCTCATGGATGTCGCGCTGCACAAGGCCGGCGTGACCTTCGTGCTCGATCGCGCGGGTGTCACGGGGCCCGACGGCGCCAGCCACCACGGCATGTGGGACCTCTCGATCCTCCAGGTCGTGCCGAACATCCGTCTCGCTGCGCCGCGCGACGCGACGCGCCTGCGGGAAGAGCTCGCCGAGGCGGTGGCCGTCGACGATGCGCCGACCGTCGTGCGCTTCTCGAAGGGCTCGGTGGGCACCGAGTTCGACGCGGTGCGCCGCACCGACGACGGTGTCGACGTGCTGCGCGAGGCGCCGCACAAGGACGTTCTCATCGTCACGGTCGGCCCGATGGCGAAGATCGGCCTCGAGGTCGCGGATCGGCTCGCCGCCCAGGGCATCGGGGCGACGGTCGTCGACCCGCGCTGGGTCGTGCCCGTGCCCTCGAGCGTTATCGAGCTGGCTCGCGACCACCGCATCCTCGTGAGCATCGAAGACGGCGTGCGCGTGGGCGGCATCGGCACGCGCATCCGTCAGGATCTCCGCGCGGCGGGTGTCGACACGGCCGTTGATGAGCTCGGACTCCCCGACGAGTTCTTGGAGCACGCGACGCGCGAGGAGATTCTCGAGCGGGTCGGCCTCACGTCGCAGGCGATCGCGCGCGACCTCGTGGCGCAGGTGCTCGGCACGCGCATCCCCGTCGCCCGGCCGCTGCCCGACGAGCACGGCGCGAGCGTGGATCAGGACGAACGCACCCGATAACGCAGCTCCACGGCGCCCGCAGAACCGATCGGCTGCGCCGATTCGAGCTGCCAGGGGATGCTCGCCGCGGCGTGCGGCAGCACCCGGGTTCCGGCGCCGATCGTCACCGGCATCACGGTGAGGTGCAGGCGGTCGAGCAGACCCGCGTCGACGAGGGAGCCCGCGAGCCCGCCGCCGCCCACGACCCACACGTCGCGCCCCGCGGCCGCCGCGCGCGCCGCCGTCACCGCCGCGACGGGGTCGGCGACCCGCTCGTAGGAGGCGCCGACGATCGCGGGCAGGGACTCGGAGCTGCTCACCACCCACGTGGGTGTGCCCGTGTAGCCCCACGGCTCGCCCTCGGCCGCGAGCCAGCGCAGGGTGCCGGCCCCCATAACGATCGCGCCGACGCCGCCGATGAAGGCGTCGTACTGCTGTTGGAAGTCGTCGAAGCCGAAGGCGAGCAGCCAGTCGAGGGCCTCATCGCGGTCGGCGATGAAGCCGTCGAGGCTCTGGGCGACGTAGTAGACGGTCGAACCACTCATGCCCTGAGGGTAGCGGCGGCCTCCGACACGGGAGGCCGCCGCGGAGCCTCAGCGGATGCCGCGGATGCGCGGCTCGTGGAACGTGCCGCCGAACACGCGCTCGGAGGCGCCGACCCGGTCGAGGAACGGCGTCACGCCGCCCATCTGGAACGGCCAGCCCGCGCCGAGGATCATGCAGAGGTCGATGTCCTCGGCAGCCTCGACGACCCCGTCCTCGAGCATGCGGTGGATCTCGTCGGCCAGGCCGTCCTCGAGCCGCGCCGTGAGCTGCTCGACCGTGTAGGGCTGCGCGCCCTGCGGCCGGTGCTTCGCGACGATCGCGATGGCCTTCTTGTCGATGCCCTTCGACTGGCCCTTCGCGTCCTTCTCGAGGAGCACCCCCGCTTCCGCGAGCTCGTGGAGAGCGCGCGACTCGAAGAAGCGGTCGGGGAAGGCCGCGTGGTGCGTGTCGAGCACGTGCGCGCCGACCTTGAGACCGACGAGGTCGAGCAGCACGAACGGGTCCATCGGCAGGCCGAAGTGGCGTTGCGCCTCGACGACGGTCTCGAACGGGGTGCCGAGTTCGACGGCGTGCATCGCCTCGCCGAGCACCTTCGCGAGGATCCGGTTGACGACGAAGCCCGGAGTGTCGGCCGTGATGACCGCGTTCTTGCGCAGGGCGTGCGCCGTGGCCATGGCCGTGGCGAGCGTCGCCTCATCGGTCGCCGGGGTGTTGACGACCTCGATGAGCGGCATGACGGCGACGGGGTTGAAGAAGTGGAACCCGACGACGCGCTCGGGGTTCTTCAGCTTCGCGCCGATCTGCTCGACCGAGAGCGAGGAGGTGTTGGTGGCGAGCACGGCCTCGGGCGAGATGTGCTGCTCGATTTCGGCGAAGACATCCTGCTTGATCGAGAGCTCTTCGAAGACCGCCTCGATGACCCAGTCGCAATCGGCGAAGTCGGCCTTGTCGGTCGTGCCGGTGAGGAGGGCGTTGAGCCGGTTGGCCTCATCGGCATCGATGCGGCCCTTCTGCAGCAGGCCATCGATCTCGCCGCGGATGTAGTCGAGCCCCTTGTCGACGCGCGCCTGATCGAGGTCGGTGATGATCACCGGCACCTGCAGGCGGCGCAGGAAGAGCAGGGCGAACTGGCTCGCCATGAGCCCGGCGCCGAGCACGCCCACCTTCGTGACCTTCTTCGCGAGCGCCTTGTCGGGGGCGCCGGCGGGCTTCTTGGCCCGCTTCTGCACCAGATTGAAGGCGTAGATGGATGCGCGGAACTGGTCGCCCGCGACGAGGTCGGCCAGGGCTTTGTCCTCCGCTGCGAAGCCCTCGGCCTTGGTCGAGCTCTTGGCCGCGGCGAGCAGCTCGAGCGCCGCGTACGGCGACTTCGCGACCGTGCCGAGGCGCTTCTCGAGGGTCTTGCGCGCGATGCCGATCGCGACATCCCACTTCACGGCCCGCTCGAGCTTGCCGGGCTCGTTCGGGCGCTTGACCTTCGTCGCGCCCGTGAGCACGCCGTCGGCCCAGCGGATCGAGTCCTCGAGGAAGTTGGCCGGCGACAGCAGCACGTCGGCCATGCCGAGCTCGAACGCCTCGGCGGGCTTGAGCATGCGGTTGTTCTTGAGCGGGTTCTCAACGACGACCTTGAGCGCGTTCTCGATGCCGATGAGGTTGGGCAGCAGCCAGGCGCCGCCCCAGCCGGGGATGATGCCGAGGAACACTTCGGGCAGCGCGAGCGCCGCGGCGCTCGAGTCGAGCGTGCGGTAGTCGCAGTTGAGGGCGACCTCGACCCCGCCGCCGAGCGCAAGACCGTTGATGAAGCAGAACGACGGCACGCCGAGCTCACCGAGCTTGCCGAGCGCGTAGTGCCCGAGCTGGGCCATCTGCAAGCCCGCCTCATAGCTCGGGATGTCGCCGACCTTCGAGAGGTCGGCGCCCGCGGCGAGGATGAACGGCTTGCCCGTGATCGCGAGGGCGCGGATCTCGCCCGCGGCGGCGCGCGCCTTCTGCGCGTCGAGGACGCTCGCGAGCTGCATGAGACCCTCGGGGCCGAGCGTGCTCGGCCGCGTGTGGTCGCGCCCGTTGTCGAGCGTGACGAGGGCCAGCATCCCACCGCTCGGCAGCGGCACGTCGCGCACGTAGCTGTGCGTGACGACCTCGTCATCGCTCAGCGAGCGCAGCTCGGCGAACTGGTCGGGGGAGTACTGCGCGGTCGCGCTCGTGGTCGCCACGGTCAGGCCTTCTTTCCGGTGTAGTGCGGGTTCTCCCAGATGACGCTGCCGCCCTGACCGAGGCCGACGCACATGGCCGTAAGGCCGTAGCGCACATCGGGACGCTCTTCGAACTGCCGGGCGAGCTGGATCATGAGACGCACGCCCGAGCTCGCGAGCGGGTGGCCGAGCGCGATCGCGCCGCCCCAGGGGTTGACGCGGTCATCGTCGTCGTCGATGCCGAAGTGGTCGAGCAGGCTCAGCACCTGCACGGCGAAGGCCTCGTTGAGCTCGAAGAGGCCGATGTCGTCGATCGAGAGCCCGGCATTCTTCAGTGCCTTCTCGGTCGAGGGGATCGGGCCGATGCCCATGACCTCGGGGGCGACCCCGGCGTAGGCGAAGCTCACGAGGCGCATCTTCGTCGTGAGGCCAAGCTCTTTCGCCGCGTCGGCGCTCGCGAGCAGGCTCACGGTCGCGCCATCGGTGAGGGGGGATGCATTGCCGGCGGTCACGCGACCGTGCGGGCGGAACGGCGTCTTCAGCCCGGCGAGGCCCTCCATGGTCGTCTCCGGCCGAAGTCCCTCGTCGGTGGTCGCGAGCCCGAAACCGGTCTCGCTGCGCAACGCGACGGGCACGAGGTCGGGCTGGATCTTGCCCGCGGCGTAGGCGGCGGCGACCTTCTGCTGGCTGCGCATGCCGAAGCGGTCGGCGCGCTCCTTGGTGAGCGCCGGGAACCGGTCGTGCAGGCGCTCGGCGGTGAGGCCCATGTTGAGCGCGTCGCCGCTCACGAGCTTCTCGGCGACGAAGCGGGGGTTCGGGTCGGCCCCGAATCCCATGGGGTGGCGTCCCATGTGCTCGACGCCGCCCGCGATGGCGATGTCATAGGCGCCGAAGGCGATGCCGCCGGCCGTCGTGGTCACCGAGGTCATGGCGCCCGCGCACATGCGGTCGATCGCGTAGCCGGGAACGCTGAGCGGCAGGCCGGCGAGGATCGCGGCGGTGCGCCCGAGCGTCAGGCCCTGGTCGCCGACCTGGGTCGTCGCGGCGATCGCGACCTCGTCGACCCGCTCCTTCGGCAGCGAGGGGTTGCGCTCGAGCAGCCCGATCATCGCCTTCACGATCAGATCGTCGGCACGGGTGTTCCAGTACATGCCCTTCTCGCCCGCACGCCCGAACGGGGTTCGGACTCCGTCCACGAATACGACGTCGGCTCGTTCAGCCACGATGGTGCCTCCCAGGGGTTGATGGTCTGGCGCTCAGCCTAGGGAGGCCGCCGGGAGGGGGTGCGAAGCCCTGCGTGTTCCTACGAACCGGACTCGGAGGCCTCGACCGGCTCTTGGAGCGCCTCGACAAAGGCTTCGGCGATCGCCTGTGCGGTTGCGTCAATCTGCCAGGGGCGCGCGCCGAGCCCGGAGAGGGTCTCGCCGATGCTCTGAAGGGTGATCTCGGCCGGAGGCGCCCAGCAGATGCGGCGCACGTGCTCGGGCGTCAGCAGGTTCTCGACCGGCAGGTCGATCCCCTCGGCGATGGCCTGCAGGCGCGGACGCACGCCCCGATAGCGGCGGTCGGCTTCCGGGCTGCGATCAGCCCACGAGCGCGGGGGCGGGATGCTCTCCTCCGAGCTGCGGTGGGCAGGCAGGTCGTCGGTCGCGAGTCCGGCCTCGATCGCAGCCCACCACCGGTCGATCTGGGCCCGGCTGGCCCTCCCCATGAAGGTCTTGAGGGCTGCCAGGTCGCGCTTCGAGGCGAGCGGTGCGCGCGCGGCAGCCACGATGGACGCATCGGGGAGGAGGCGACCGGGAGACGTATCGACCTCCTGGGCGTAGTCGTCGCGCGCCCGCCACAGCTCGCGCGCCACGGCGAGCGCTCGCTGACCCCGCACGGTCGAGATGCCCGACAGGCGGCGCCAGGGCTCGGCCTTGGGCTCTGCTGCGGGCTTCGCGAGCACCGCCGCGAACTCCTGCGCCGCGATCGTGCTCTTGCCGGCCTCCTCCAGGCGCTCGGCGATGCGGTCGCGCACGTCGAGCAGCAGCTCGACGTCAAGAGCCGCATAGGTGAGCCACGAGTCCGGCAGCGGGCGCGTCGACCAGTCGGCGGCCGAGTGCTCCTTCGCGAGGTGCAGTCCCAAGGTCTCCTCGACGACGGCGCCGAGACCCACCCGCGGCATGCCCGCGAGGCGGGCGCCCAGCTCGGTGTCGAACAGCAGCACCGGGTCGAGGCCGACCTCCCGCAGGCACGAGAGGTCTTGGCTCGCCGCGTGCAGCACCCACTCCACCTCGCCGATCGCGGCCTGCAGCTCGGCGAAGGCGCCGATCGCGGGGGGATCGAACAGGAACGTGCCGGCACCGCGCCGGAAGACTTGGATGAGGTAGGCCCGCTGCGAGTAGCGGAACCCGCTCGCCCGCTCGGCATCCACCGCGACCGGGCCGCTCGCGGCGGCGAGCTCGGCCACCGCCGCGAGGTACTCCTCGCGGGAGTCGATGACGTGCGGCGTGCGCGCGAGCCGCGCGGTCGGCAGTGCCGGGGAAGCTTCGGGCGTCGGCGACTCGGGAGGCGACGGCTGGGCATCCGGCACAGACTGCCCGGTGCGCCGCGACGGCGCGATCGACGGCGCGGTCGACCGCGCGCGCGGCGGAATCGGCGGCGGCACGGCGAACGGATCGGTGACGGGGGGACGCTCAGCCACGCGACCCCCGCCGCGGCGGCAGCACCGCCACGCCCTCGGCCGTCGGTGGGTACCCCGCGACCATGCAGAGCAGTTCGGCCCAGCCTTCGACGTGCGCGGCGAGATCGTCGTCGAGCGGCGTCCACGAGGCGCGGAGCTCGATCTGCGCGCCGCTGCCCTGGGCGGCGAGCTCGCCGTAGCCCGTGGAGAGCACTTTCGTCGCGGTGCCGCTCGCGGCCGTGTAGTCGGCGCCACGGGCGGAGAGCGCGTCGACGAGCCACGACCAGGCCACGTCGGCCACGAACGGGTCGAGGCCGATCTCGGTCTCGAGCGGTGCTTGCGCGTAGCAGATGACCCGCACCGGGCCGCCCCAGCCCTCGGGCGCTTCGGGGTCGAAGAGGATGATGAGCCGCCCCGTGCCGAGGTCGGAGTCGTCAGCGTGCCGGGCGGGATTCACATCGGCGGCGAGCGCATAGGAGAAGGGTGCGAGACCTCCGGGGGCCGGGATGGTCGAGACCTCGAGTTCCTCCCGCAGCCGTGCGCGGCCGACCGAGGCGATGAGCCCGTCGAAGACGGCCTGCGGCGTCGGCTCTGCGGCCGTGGCGGGGGACACGTGTGCAGACTAGGCCGTCTTGCTACCGTCGAGGCGTGAGACTCGCCGTTCCGTACCCGCACCGCCCGTCGGGGCGCCCGTGAGGGGGCGACGCCGCATCGCGGTGCGCGCCGCCGCCGTCATGCTCGTCGCGACGGCCGCCGGCCTGCTCGGAGCAGGACTCGTGGCTCTGCGCGTCGCTCGCGACGTTGTGACGCCGCCGCGCCGCCGGCGGCAGGATGTCGACATCGTCGCCGTCGACCTCGCGGCCTCGACCGTGCGGCTGGGGCGCTCGCCCGACACGGTCGTGCCGGGTCGGTACAGCCTCTGGTTCGATCACGATCGGGGGCATGCGCGCGTCGCGGACGTGCTCGAGCAGGACGACCGCACGGTGCTGCGCCGCCTGGAGGGGGTGCAGCGCGGCGACCTCGAGCGGGCATCCCACGGCCGGTGGGCGGGGTGGTGGTACCTGACGCCTGCCGACCTCGGGCTCCCGTTCCGCGAGGTCGGAATCCCCACGCCGGTCGGCATCGCCCCCGCCTGGCAGATCGAGCCGGCGGAGCCGAGCGCCTCTTGGGCGATCCTCGTGCACGGTCGGGGCGTCACGCGCGCCGAAGGGTTGCGCGCGGTCGCCGTCCTGCGCGCGGCGGGCTACCGCTGCCTGCTCATCAGCTACCGCAACGACGGGGATGCCCCGCCGAGCCACGACGGACGCTACGCCCTCGGCGACGAGGAATGGCGCGACGTCGAGGCCGCCATCACCGTCGCCCGGCACGAGGGCGCACGTCGGATCGTGCTCATGGGCTGGTCGATGGGGGGCGCCACGGTGCTGCAGTGCATCACGCGCTCGCCGCTCGCCGAGCACATCGACGGCGTCGTGCTCGAGTCGCCCGTCGTCGACTGGCTCTCGGTGCTGCGGTTCCAGGCCGAGGCCGCGCGACTGCCCGCGCCCGTGCGCGACGCGGCGCTCGCGATGCTCGGGTCCGACCGGGCCTCGCAGTGGGTGGGGCTCGCCGAACCCATCGACTTCGAGCGGCTCGACGTGCTCGCGCGCGCGGCGTCGCTGCGCATCCCGATGCTGCTGCTGCACAGCGACGACGACGGATACGTGCCGATCGACGGCAGCGCCGCCCTCGCCGCGGCGCGGCCGGATGTCGTGCGGCTCGAGCGCTTCGCGGTCGCCCGCCACACGAAGCTCTGGAACTTCGACGCCGAGCGGTGGGAGCGCGCGATCCGCGTCTGGCTGACCGACACGGGGCTTGCCGGGGCTACGGCTCCAGCCGCCAGCGACCGTACTGCGCGCCCTCGTCGTCCACGAGCAGCTGAACCGCCGTCAGCCGACTGACTTCGGCGTCACCATCGCCGAGCAGGGGAATCATCGGCCCGCCGAGGCGAGGCATGACCGTCAGGCACAGCTCGTCGACGAGACCGGCGGCACGCAGCTGCCCCGCGAGAGCGGGTCCGCCTTCCGCGGCGATGCCGGCCAACCCCCGTGACCGCAGCACGTCGACGATCGTCGTGATCGGGAGGCGACCGTCGGGCCCGGTCGCGAGCGGGATGACGGTCGCGTCGGGCACAGCGTCGGCGGCACGCGCGGCAGCGGCCTCGGTCGTCAGCACGATGACCGGTGCCGTGCGGTCGTCGGCGTCGAGCCGATGACCGCGGAGGTCGCCGCTCGCCGACACGATCGCGAGCGCTGCTCGCCGCGGTCGGCGCAGGCCTTCGCGGCGCACCGTCGCGGCGCCGACGAGGACGACGTCGGCGTGCTCGCGGATCACCCCGAGGATCATGCGATCGGTGCGCGACGTGAGCGACTCCGACGTGCCGTCGGTGCCGGCAGCCCGACCGTCGAGCGTGGTCACGAAGGAGAGCCGCACGTGCTCGGGGGAGTGCGGGGCGTACCAATCGAGCAGGGTGCGGCGGGCATCCGGATGCTCGACATCGAGTGCGCTGCCCTCGACCGGCACGACCCGCCGCAGCATCATGCGGCCGACTTCTCGCCGACCTGCCGCTTGATGCGCCAGAGCATGCCCGACATGCCGTTGAGCCGCAGCGGGCTCACGGCCGCCGTGAGGCCGAGCTGCAGGGGGAAGTCGTCGGGCACGGCGAGCACCGCGGCCGAGTCGAGACCGCTGAGCCCCTGCGCGAGGATCGACGCGAAGCCGCGCGTCGTCGGCGCCTCGGCAGGCGCGGTCGCGTGCACGTCGACGCGGCCCTCAGGCGACACCTCGACGAAGAGGTAGACGGGCGACTGGCACTCTTCGACGCGTTCGAGCAGCTCGGGGTGCTCGCGGTAGCGCTCGGGCAGGGCGGGCAGCTCGTTCGAGAACTCGAGCAGCAGTTGGAGGCGATCCTTCTCGCTGAACGAGAGGAAGTCGTCGCGGATCTCGGCGAGCGCAGCGGGCAGGACGGTCACGCGTTCAGGCTATCGGCCGGGTGCCGAGCCGGGTTCGGCACCCACGGCGATCGGCACGCGCACGGCGCTGCCCCACTCGGTCCACGATCCGTCGTAGTTGCGCACGCGCGGCACCCCCAGCAAGTGCGCGAGCACGAACCAGGTGTGGCTCGACCGTTCGCCGATGCGGCAGTAGGTGATGACGTCGTCGGCGTCGTCGATGCCGGCCTCGACGCGGTAGATCGCGGTGAGCTCGCCGGCCGAACGGAACGTGCCGTCGTCGTTCGCGGCGCGCGACCACGGCACACTCGCTGCCGTCGGGATGTGCCCGCCGCGCAGCGCGCCCTCCTGGGGATACGACGGCATGTGCGTGCGCTCGCCCGTGTACTCCTCGAGCGAGCGAACGTCGATGAGCGGCTTGCCGACGTGGTCCAGCACGTCCTCCTTGAACGCGCGAACGCCCGAGTCGTCGCGCTTGACGACCGGGTAGTCGACGGGTGTCGGGGACGGTGCCTCGGTCGTCAGCGGGCGGCCCTCGGCCACCCAGCGGTCGCGGCCGCCGTCGAGCAGCCGCACGTCGGCGTGGCCGAACAGCGTGAACACCCAGAGCGCGTACGACGCCCACCAGTTGCTGCGGTCGCCGTAGATGACGACGGTGGCGTCACGGGCGATGCCCTTGGCGCTCATGAGGCGTGCGAAGCCGGCTCCGTCGACGTAGTCGCGCACGACGGGGTCGTTGAGCTCGGTGTGCCAGTCGACCTTGACGGCGCCGGGGATGTGCCCGGTCTCGTAGAGCAGCACGTCTTCATCGCTCTCGACGACGATGAGCCCCGGGGCGCCGAGGTGCGCCTCGAGCCAGGCCGTCGAGACGAGCCGCTCGGGGTGCGCGTAGGCCTGGAACTTCTCGGACGGGTCGAATGCGACGGTCATGGGGGCCTCTCTTCACGGCGGTAAACTGGGGAACACCGCCCGCTGAGAAATCTACGCACTCCGGCTGGGCGCCGACCTCACGTGACGGAGTGCGACGAGCCCGAGGGCGAACGATGACGGTGGAACCCACGACGACCGCGGCGCGACTGATCGACCGTCAGCCCGGGATGACCGCCGCCGAGCTCGTCGGCCACCTGAGCCCGCCCCCGCAGTTCGCGGGTGCGAGCCTCGAGAACTACGTTCCTGACGAGCGCTACCCCTCGCAGGCCGCCGCGGTCGAGGCGATGCGCACCTTCTCGAGCGAGGTCGCCGCGCCCGTGCGCGGGCTCTTCTCCCGCAGGGCCGCCGCGCCGGTCGCCAAGCCCGGCGTCTACCTCGACGGCGGCTTCGGCGTCGGCAAGACCCACTTGCTCGCGGCCCTCTGGCACCGCACGCGCGGCCGCAAGTACTTCGGCACCTTCATCGAGTACACCGCGATCGTCGGCGCGCTCGGCTACCGCGAGGCGGTCGCGCACTTCCGCGGCGCCGCCCTGATCGCGATCGACGAGTTCGAGCTCGACGACCCCGGCGACACGATGGTGATGTCCCGGCTGCTGGGCGAGCTGGTCGCGAGTGGTTCGCGCATCGCCGCAACCTCGAACACTCCGCCGCACGCGCTCGGTGAGGGCCGCTTCGCTGCGCAAGACTTCCTGCGCGAGATCAATGCGCTCGCCGATCGGTTCACGACCGTGCGCATCGACGGCGAGGACTACCGCAAACGCGACATCGAGGGACACGCCGTCGCGCTCACTGACGAGGAGTTCGCGGCGCGCATCGCCGCCGAGACGGGCGGCGTCACGGTCGATCCGTTCCGCGACGTGCTGCGGCATCTCGCCACCGTGCACCCGAGCCGCTACGTCGGCCTCATCAGCGGCCTCGACGCGATCGGGCTCACCGACGTCGAGGTGCTGTCGAACCAGACGGATGCGCTGCGCCTCGTCGCCCTCGTCGACCGGCTGTATGACGCGCAAGTGCGCATCCACGCCACGGGGGTGCCGCTCGACCAGGTGTTTCCCGACGAGATGCTGGCGGGTGGATACCGCAAGAAGTACCTGCGGGCGACCTCCCGCATGATCGCCCTCACAACGGCCGCGAACTGACCACCGCCTAGACTGGGTACCGGAGCGCCGGGAAGCCTGGTCGGCCTCCCGGTAGTCATCGGGAGCATCCTGATCATCGACCCCCGGAAGGCCGCATGACCGCCGAGAGCGCCCCCATCGAGCAGAACCCCACCGCACCCCTGAGCGGGCCGGAGCGTCGCTACCGCGAGTCGCTGTGGATCGAGCGCATCCTTCGCCGAGAGACGGTCGGCGGTTTCCTGCTGCTGGCCGCGACCGTGCTCGCGCTCATCGTCGCGAACTCCGCGTGGGGCGAGGGCTACTTCGAGCTGCGCGCGACCTACCTGCAGATCACCTTCGGCGACCTGTTCTGGGAGATCTCGGTCGGAAAATTCGCGGCGGATGCCCTGCTCGCGATCTTCTTCTTCCTCGCGGGCCTCGAGCTCAAGCGCGAGTTCGTCGCGGGCGAGCTGCGCGACCCCCGCAAGGCGCTCGTGCCCGTGGTGGCGGCGATCGGCGGCGTCATCGTGCCCGCGATCATCTACGTCGCGATCGTGCTCGACGACGGCCCCGAGGCGCTACGCGGCTGGGCGATCCCCGTCGCAACCGACATCGCCTTCGCGCTCGCCGTGCTCGCCGTCGTCGGCACGGCGCTGCCGCTCGCCTTGCGCACCTTCCTGCTGACGCTCGCGGTCGTCGACGACCTGATCGCGATCACGATCATCGCCTTCTTCTACACGACCGACCTCGAGCCGCTGTTCCTGCTGGCATCGTTCATCGGCCTCGCCGTGTACGGGCTGCTCGCGCAGCGCTACCAGGAGTTCTTCCGCGTGCGCGAGACCGCCGCCTGGGCGATCCTGCTGCCCATCGGCATCGTCGTGTGGTTCTTCATGTTCGAGTCGGGCGTGCACGCGACGGTCGCCGGAGTGCTGCTCGCCTTCACCGTGCCGGTGCGGGCGAAGGGCGGCGACGACGACGGCCTCGGGCCGCGCATGGGTCTCGCCGAGATCTTCGAGCATCGCTACCGCCCGCTCAGCGCCGGTGTCGCTGTTCCTGTGTTCGCCTTCTTCTCGGCGGGCGTCGCGGTCGGGGGCTGGGATGGCCTCGTCGACGCGGTGTCGAGCCCCATCGCTCTCGGCATCATGGCGGGGCTCGTCGTCGGCAAGACCGTCGGCATCACCGTCGCGACGTGGCTCGTGACCCGACTGCCGGGTGTCTCTCTGCCGCGCGGTGTCAAGTGGGTCGACCTCATCGGCCTCGCGCTGCTCGCCGGCATGGGCTTCACGGTCTCGCTGCTCATCAGCGAACTGAGCTTCGGCCAGGGCACCGCTCTCGACGACATCGGCAAGGTCGGCATTCTGCTCGGCTCGCTCATCGCCGCGGTGCTGGCCGTCATCCTCTTGGGCGCGCGCAACCGCCAGTACAAGCGACAACTGGCTGACGAGCAGGTCGATGCCGACGGTGACGGCATCCCTGATGTCTACGGCGACGACAGGGTGAGCTCCTAGCGCGTTCGAGCATCCGCGAAACGCGATGTTTACCTGTGGGGGATTCGTGTAACACCCGGGAAACATCGCGACACTCCTACCGAAACCTCCTCACTCGACACTGTGCATGTGCCCGGACTCGCCGGGGGAGTCTCGTCCCGAACCTGAGTCCTCGAGTCGGGCGCTCCCTTTGCCACGGTAAGAGAGGTTTGACATGGATCAGGGCAACACTGCCTTCCTCCTCATCTGCGCAGCGCTCGTGCTGCTGATGACTCCCGGACTCGCGTTCTTCTACGGAGGACTCGTCAAGGCCAAGAGCGTCATCAGCATGATGATGATGAGCTTCGGCGCGATCGGTCTCATTGGAGTCTTGTGGGTGCTGTACGGGTACGCGGTCGCATTCTCGGGTAGCGACGGGGTGAACCTTCCGTTCAACCTCGACGCGACCAACCTGGGACTCGACGCAGTCTTCCAAGAGGCCTCTGAGCCGGCGGGCGCATTCCCGCTCATCGCGTTCGCGGCCTTCCAGGCGACGTTCGCCATCATCACCGTCGCGCTCATCTCCGGCTCGATCGCGGACCGCGCGAAGTTCGGCTCGTGGATGATCTTCGCGGGACTGTGGGCGACGATCGTCTACTTCCCGGTCGCGAGCTGGGTCTTCAACTTCACCCTCGCCGACGACGGTTCGTTCGCCGACGGCGGGTGGATCACCTACGGTCTGCAGGAGTGGATCGGCGCGGGTGCCATCGACTTCGCCGGCGGTACCGCGGTGCACATCAACGCCGGTGCTGCGGCTCTGGCGCTTGCGCTCGTACTCGGCAAGCGTGTCGGCTTCGCCAAGGGCGCCCACGTTCCGCACAACCCGCCGTTCGTGCTGCTCGGCGCGGGTCTGCTGTGGTTCGGCTGGTTCGGCTTCAACGCCGGCTCGGAGCTCGCCGCTGACGGCGTTGCGGCCATCGCCTTCATGAACACGATCGCGGCCCCCGCTGCGGCGCTGCTCGCCTGGCTCATCGTCGAGAAGATCAAGGACGGCAAGCCGACCTCGATCGGCGCCGCCTCCGGTGCCGTCGCGGGTCTCGTGGCCATCACGCCGGCCTGTGCATCCCTGACGCCGTTCTGGGCGATCGTGCTCGGACTTCTCGCTGGTGCGCTCTGCGCCCTCGCTGTCGACCTGAAGTTCAAGCTCGGCTTCGACGACTCGCTCGACGTCGTGGGCATCCACCTCGTCGGCGGACTCATCGGAACGCTGTACCTCGGCTTCTTCGCCAACGGCTCGGGCCTCATCTACAGCGGATCGCTCACGCAGCTCGCTGCGCAGGCCATCGCAGCCTTCGCCGTGATGATCTACTCGTTCGTCGTCGCCTACATCATCGGCTTCGCGATCGAGAAGACCATCGGCTTCCGCGTCACCGAGGAAGACGAGATCGCGGGCATCGACCCGATCGTGCACGGCGAAGCCGGGTACGTGCTCGACGCCAAGTAAGCACCCTGAAACACCCTCCCGCCTGCGGGAGACCGGGGCGCTACTCTCGCAAGGGAGTAGCGCCCCTCGGCGTTCGCACGGGAAGGACGGTGCCGTTGTGGGAGCGAGCGACCCCGTGCTGCAAGCCGTATGCGCGGTGCTCGTGCTCGCGGTGCCCGTGGCCCTGCTCATGGGGCTCCGGCCGCCGGGCGAGCGACGCACCCTCGCGGTGACCGTCGCCGGCCTCGTCGCCGCCGCGGGAGTGATCATCGGGGCCGCGATCCGCGGCGGTTCGGTCGACCCGGCGAGCATCGTGCTCGATGCCGCCCTTGCCGCGGCGATCACCGGGTCGGTCGCCGTGCTCGCCGCGACCCGCCTCGGAGCGCTCGGCGGAGGCGTGTTCGCTGCGGTGTGGGGGGTCATCGTGCTGCCCCCGGTGTTCGCCGCGGTCGTGGGCACGGTTCCCTCGCTCGTGCAGACCGTATTCGGGGCCGTGGACTATGCGGGGGTGCTCGCCACGCATGTCGCGCCCGCGGCATCCCTGTTCGCCCTCTCCCTGCTTCCCGCGCGCCCGCGGGCCGCGAAGCCGTCGGAACCGGCCAGGCTGTCGCGGGCGATCGTCGCAACCGTGCTGCTGGCTGTCGGGGCGACCGCCTGGATGGTGGGAGTCGAGCGCGTCGTCAATGCCGCGACGGGACGCACCCTCGGCAATGCGGTCGTCGGTGTGCTGCTCGGGGCACTCGTCTGGGCGCTCGTGGCGCGCATCGCCGGGCGCCCCGGCAGCCCGACCGGGCTCGTCGCGGGTGCTGTGCTCGGCTGGGCCGCGATCGGCGCGGGGGTCGCGTTCCTGTCACCCGTCGGTCTCGCCACCGCGGTCGTGATCGGCACGGCGAGCGGCACGGCCGTGATCGTGCGCGCCCCCGCGGCGGCCGACCCCGTGCGTCGAGTCGCCGTCGGGGTCATCGTCGCGGCCTCGGTCGGTGGCGTCGTGCTCGCGCTGCTCGCCGACGGGTTCGGGCTCGCGGCCACAGGGGCCGTCGCGCCCGTCCTGGGCCAGCTGGGCGCGGTGCTCGCGATTGCGCTCGGATCGGCCGCCTCGGGGCTGCTCTGCGGGGCCCTCGCGATCGGAGCGATCATCCTGCTCGAGCGGGGACCGCGGGGCCGTGCCGCAGGCGATGCCGTGACCCGGGATCCTGCGGGAGGAGACTGATGGTGGGCGATACCAGACTCGAACTGATGACCTCTTCCGTGTGAAGGAAGCGCGCTACCAACTGCGCCAATCGCCCGTGCGCGTCCATCTTGCCACAAACGCGAGAGCTCGTTGCGACGCCCACGGAGCAGGGGACACGCCCGCACCGGTCGGTTTGGCCCAGACCGGAATGGTGGGCTAGAGTTTCGATGCGCCCCCGGGAACGGGGGAGCGAATGCGGATGTGGCGCAGTGGTAGCGCATCACCTTGCCAAGGTGAGGGTCGCGAGTTCGAATCTCGTCATCCGCTCGAGTAATGGCCCTCTGTGAGGTGGGCTATTGCCCACGGTGGCGTGGCCGAGAGGCGAGGCAGCGGCCTGCAAAGCCGTGCACACGGGTTCGAATCCCGTCGCCACCTCACAGCACCACCCGAAACACCCCATGCGAATGGGCGATTGGCGCAGCGGTAGCGCGCTTCCCTGACACGGAAGAGGTCACTGGTTCGATCCCAGTATCGCCCACCAACACTTCCCTCGAACCAGTGCCCTTGCAGACGCTGTCGCCTCTGCGCTGGGTCGATCCCCGTATCGCCCACCACACTCAGCGGCGTCATCGTCGGGGGTGCGATCATCGAATGATGAGCCGCCGCACTCCCGCCATCATCGTGGGTCTCGCCTACACGGCTCTCGTGCTGCTCGTGACCCTCGGTCCTGTGCCTCAGCGTCTCGTGGGATCCCAGTCGGCGAGGGGTGTCCTCGCGTGGCGCGAGTGGTTCGACCCAGCCACCTGGACGACCGGGTCGGTGCTCGAGTTCGCCGCGAATGTGCTGCTCTTCGCGCCATGGGGCGCGCTCGCACTGCTCGTCGTGGGCGCGCGCCGGTGGTGGCTCGCGATCCTCGCGGGCCTCGCGCTGACGACGCTGATCGAGATCGCGCAGATCCCGACGGCTCGCATTTCCGATCCGCGCGACCTGGTCGCCAATCTCGCCGGCACGATGCTGGGGGTGCTGCTGGCTCTCGTCGTCGAGGGGATCCGGGCACGGACCCGCGCGTTCGACCCAGCGCCCGTGGCCTAGCACGAGGGATGGCACCCCGTTCTGGGGCGGGCATTCGAGCGGGTGACGGCCTAGGCTAGAGGCATGGCTCCGGGGGGAGAGGCTCCAGCGACGCGCGTCGCCGACAGTGAGGCGTTCGCCGATCTCCTGCTGCAAAGCGGTCTCGTCTCGTCAGAGAACCTCGCGTTCGCGCGGCTCGTTAAAGAGCGCACGGGTGCCCACATCGACCAGGTGCTCATCAGCGAGGGCCTGCTCGATTCCGAATCGCTGCTGCTCGCCGAGGCGGCATCGTGGGGTATCCACCCGATTGACCTCGAAGCGGTGAAGTTCGACGACGAGCTCGTGCGCAGCGGTTCCGGTCAGCGCTATCTGGCCGAGAACTGGTTGCCGATCCGGCGCAACGACGCGGGCATCGTCTTCGTGGCGACCGCACGCGGTGTCGCTCCCGAGCGTGTGGCGAGCATCCGTGAGGCACTCGGCGGTGCGGAGGTGCAGTTCGTCGCCACCACGTCGTGGGACATCAAGAACGCGTGCCTCAAGCTGTTTCGCTCCGAGATCGCCGATGAGGCCGCGAACGAACTGTGGCGTCAGAACCCCGCCATGTCGGCGCGCATCACCTTCAGCCGCGGTCAGAAGGTGATCGGGGCCGTTGGCGCCCTCGTGCTCGTCGCTGCGGCGGTGCTGCGGCCCGTCGAGACCGTGATCGTGTTGATGACCGTCACGAGTCTGGTGTTCCTGGCGGGCACGAGCTTCAAGTTCATCGTCGCCATGCGCGGGGCCCGCTACGACGTCGTCGAGCGCATCACGAAGGCGCAGATCCACGCGCTCGACGAGCGCGAGCTGCCCCGGTACACGGTGCTCGTGCCGGTCTTCCGCGAGGCGAACATCGTCGGCCAGCTCATCCGCAACCTCGGCGGTCTCGACTACCCGACCGAGAAGCTCGAGGTGCTCATCTTGATCGAGGAGGAAGACCACGAGACGCGGGATGCGGTGCTCACCTCGAATCCGCCGCCCCACTTCCGAATCGTCACGATCCCGAAGGGCCAGCCGCAGACGAAGCCGCGGGCATGCAACGTCGGGCTGTACTTCGCGACGGGCGATCTGCTCGTCATCTACGACGCCGAAGACACGCCCGACCCTGACCAGCTCAAGAAGGCCGTCGTCGCCTTCCGTCGTGGGGGCGACGAGACGGTCTGCGTGCAGGCCTCGCTGAACTACTTCAACGACCGCGAGAACGCGCTCACCCGCATGTTCACGCTCGAGTACAGCTACTGGTTCGACTACATGCTCGCCGGCCTCGACCTCGGCGACCTGCCCATTCCGCTCGGCGGCACGTCGAACCACTTCCGCACGTCCGCGCTCATCGAGCTCGGCGGGTGGGACCCGTACAACGTCACGGAAGACGCCGACCTCGGAATCCGTGCGAGCGCGCTCGGCTACCGGGTCGGGGTCATCAATTCGACGACGATGGAGGAGGCCAACACCTCCATCCCCAACTTCATCCGTCAGCGCTCGCGGTGGATCAAGGGCTACATGCAGACGACGCTCGTGCACGCGCGCCAGCCGCTCGCCCTCGTGCGCCAGATCGGGCTCCGGCGGTTCCTGAGCTTCGTGCTCCTCATCGCGGGCACGCCAGCCACGTTCCTCGGGGTGATCCCGTTCTACGTGATCACGGCGTTCACGATCGTGCTGCCGGTCGATGCTCTCGCACAGCTCTTCCCGATCTGGCTGCTCTGGCTGACCCTGCTCAATTTCGTCATCGGCAACGTCATCATGATCTACCTGTCGATGATGGGGCCGTACAAGCGCGGCACGTTCCACCTCGTGCTGTGGGCGCTGCTGAATCCGCTGTACTGGCTGCTGCACTCGATCGCGGCTTACAAGGGCCTCTGGCAGCTCATCACCAAGCCGCACTATTGGGAGAAGACCGAGCACGGTCTGACGACGCATGTCCAGCACGACTGAGGCCCCCATGGTGCGTGACCGATCAAGCCGCCGCGCTCCGCGCACGCGTCACGACCCCTTCCCCCGATTCCCGGTGCAACGCTGGATGCTGCGCCTCGGCCTCATGGCCCCGCTCATCGCGATCGCGCTCCTGCTCGAACTCGTGCCGTACCCCGAGTCGGCGCCCAACGCCGATCTGCTCGTCGATGTGGCGGCGATCGACTGGACGCGGGGCGACGCCGAGTGGCTCGCGCTGCTGTACCCGCACACGTCGATTCTGATCGCCGCGAGCAACCCCTTCGGCCGACTCGGACTCAGCATCATCGGGGCGATCGCCGCGGGTTTCCTGCTGCAGAAGGTCGCGGAGATCATCGCGCAGAGAGCGATCCCGCGGTCGACGGGCATCATCCTCATCATCGCGCTCGCGGCGAACCCGCTCTTCGCCTACTTCGCGCTCGAGAACCTGCCGGGCTTCCTCGCGATCACGTTCTTCGGCCTTGCCCTCGCCGACCTCGTGCGGTTCGTCAACTGGGGCAGCACCGAGTCGGGGTTCCGGGCAGGCATCCTGCTCATGATCGCGGCGCTCAGCGACCCCTCGGGCATCCTCTACGCGCTCGTCGCCGTGCTCGCGTCGCCCTTCCTGCGCCACGGCCGGCCGTCGGCGCCGGGGCTGCGCGCGGCGAACATGCTCGTCATCGGCTTCCCCACCCTCGGCGCGTTCGCGACGATCATCTTCCTCAACATGCTGTTCTTCGGCACCCCGTGGCCGCAAGAGGATGTCGCCAGCATCATCGCGAGCATCCCGGCTGGTCTCGCGGGGCTGCAAGCGCTCTACTCGACGCCGACCGGCTGGCTCATCGCCGCTCCCGTCCTGAGCTCGTGGCTGGTCGCGGCGATCGTGCGACGTCCCGCCGCCATCCCGGTCTCGACGATCGTGTTCCTGCTGCTCAACGTCGCCTTCCTGCTCGGCGCTTTCCACCCCGGTGCCGCCGGCGTGACCTTCACGCTGCTGACGCTGCTCGCGATCACCCTCATCCCGGGCGCGCGCACGCCGGTCACGAACGCCCTCGTCGACCTCGTCGCCGTGCTGCAGATCGCGATCGCGTGGGCGGCGGCCCTCGATCGCGAGATCGTGCTCGCTTGGATGCAGTCGGTCGCCGACGCCTGGGTCGTGTTCGTCGGCTGATCGGCGCGGCCGAGCGGGCGGATGCGCGCCGGTAGAGTTGGTCGCGCCCATCGCCCCAGCAATCCGCCCCACGAGGAGCCTGCGTGTCCGACCCCGTCGCGCCCGAGTCCGCCGCCGTCCCGACCGCTCCCGAGCCGGTCGCGGTCACGCAGGCGACCGACGGTTTCGGCATCTTCACCGACCGCTCGGTCGTGGCCATGCGGGTGGCCGGCGAACTCCGCGATCTGGCGCACCGGCTGCACCCGGGCGATGTCGCCGAGCCGGTGACGATCGGCAGTCCCGACGGCCTGGCGATTCTGCGGCACTCGGCCGCGCACGTGCTCGCACAGGCCGTGCAGTCGATCAACCCCGAGGCGAAGCTCGGCATCGGTCCGCCGATCACCGACGGCTTCTACTACGACTTCGATGTCTCGACCCCGTTCACGACCGACGACCTCTCGGCGTTGAGCAAGGCGATGGACCGGATCATCCGCCAGGGCCAGCGCTTCGTCCGCCGGGTCGTCACCGAGGATGAGGCGCGGGCCGAGCTCGCGGCCGAGCCCTACAAGCTCGAGCTCATCGGGCTCAAGGGTGCGGCAGCCGACGGTGCGGACGGCGAGAGCGTCGAGGTCGGCGGGGGAGAGCTCACGATCTACGACAACGTCGACGGCAAGACCGGTGAGGTCTACTGGAAAGACCTGTGTCGCGGCCCGCACCTGCCCAACACGCGCATGATCGGCAACGGCTGGTCGCTCATGCGAGTGGCCGCCGCCTACTGGCGCGGCAGCGAGAAGAACCCGCAGCTGCAGCGCATCTACGGCACAGCCTGGCCGTCGAAGGATGCCCTCCGCGAGCACCTCGGCCGCCTCGAGGAGGCCGCCAAGCGCGACCACCGCAAGCTCGGCGTCGAACTCGACCTGTTCAGCTTCCCCGATGAGATCGGATCAGGGCTCGCGGTCTTCCACCCCAAGGGCGGCATCATCCGCGCCGAGATCGAGGACTTCATGCGCGAGCGCCTGCTCGCGAACGGCTACGAGCTCGTGTACTCGCCGCACATCACGAAGGGCGCCCTCTTCGAGACCAGTGGGCACCTGCAGTGGTACGAGGAGGGTATGTTCCCCGCCATGCACCTCGATGAGGAGCGCGACGCCGAGGGAAACATCACCAAGCAGGGGCAGAACTACTACCTCAAGCCCATGAACTGCCCGTTCCACAACCTGATCTTCCGGGCCCGCGGGCGCTCGTACCGCGAGCTGCCGTTGCGCCTGGCGGAGTTCGGCACGGTGTACCGCTATGAGAAGAGCGGCACGCTCTCGGGCTTGACGCGCGTGCGCGGCCTCACGCAGGACGACGCGCACATCTACGTGACGCCCGACCAGGTGAAGGCCGAGGTCGCGAGCCAGTTGCAGTTCGTGCTCGAGACCTTGCGCGGCTACGGCCTCGACGACTTCTACCTCGAGCTGTCGACCCGCAACCCCGAGAAGTCGGTCGGCAGCGACGAGCTGTGGGAGCAGGCGACGGAGACGCTGCGCGAGGTCGCCGTCGAGTCGGGGCTCGAGCTCGTGCCCGACCCGGGTGGAGCCGCGTTCTACGGCCCCAAGATCTCGGTGCAGGCGCGCGACGCGATCGGCCGCACGTGGCAGCTCTCGACGGTGCAGCTCGATTTCAACCAGCCCGAGCGCTTCGAGCTCGAGTACACCGCGTCCGACGGCACGCGCCAGCAGCCGATCATGATCCACCGCGCGCTGCTCGGGTCGATCGAGCGCTTCTTCGCGATCCTGCTCGAGCACTACGCGGGGGCCTTCCCGGCCTGGCTCTCGCCCGAGCAGGTCGTCGGCATCCCCGTCGCGGAGTACTACGCCGAGTATCTCGAGGGGGTCATCGGGAAGCTCCGGGCCACCGGTGTGCGGGCCCATGTCGACCACTCCGACGACCGCATGCAGAAGAAGATCCGCACCCACACGACCGGCAAGGTGCCCTACCTCCTCATCGCGGGCGCCGAGGATGTCGCCAACGGCGCGGTGAGCTTCCGGTTCCGCGACGGCTCGCAGGTCAACGGCGTGCCCGTCGAGCAGGCGATCGCGCGCATCACCACGGCGATCTCGACGCGTTCGGCCGAACTGTAGCGAGCATCCATGACCGATCAGGATGCGGAGCGGCCGTCGCTGGCGGGCGTCGAGGCGGAGCCGGCCTCGCAGTTCGTGGGTGTGCCCGACAGCTACGAGCGGCTCTGGACGCCGCACCGGATGGCGTACATCCAGTCGCATCACCGGCAGGAGAGCGACGACGCGTGCCCGTTCTGCCGCGCTCCAGCGCTCTCCGACGAGCAGTCGCTGATCGTCGCACGCGGTGAGTTCTCGTTCGTCGTGCTGAATCTGTACCCGTACAACAGCGGACACCTGCTCGTGTGCCCGTACCGTCATGTGGGGCTCTACGACGAGGCGACGGACGCGGAGACGGCAGAGATCGCGACGCTCACGCAGACCGCCATGCGGGTGCTGCGGGACACCATGCGCTGCGAGGGGTTCAACATAGGCATGAACCAGGGCCGTCTGGCCGGCGCCGGCATCGCGAGCCACCTCCATCAGCACATCGTGCCGCGCTGGAGCGCGGACGCGAACTTCATGCCGATCATCGCGGGCACAAAGGCGATGCCGCGGTTGCTCGACGAGGTGCGGGTCCAGATCGCGGCGGCCTGGCCGCGCTGATCCCGCCGTCGCCGACGGGGTGGCTCAGCGCACCTGGCGCACCGCGAACTGCATCTGCGGGTGGGCGTATGCCTCCTGCGATTCGATGAGCTGCAGCTCCCGCTCGCCCGAGTTCAACGTGTTCTCCAGCAGGTCGAACACGCTCGAGGCCGTGCGTGCGAGGGCGTCGGCGGCGTCACCGGTGCGGCGGTAGTGCGCGGTGAAGAGCGCGGCGGTGACATCGCCCGAGCCGTTGGCCTTCAGGGGCAGCCGTGGCGTGGTGACGATCCACGCTCCGGTGTCGGTGACGGCGAGCATCTCGAGAGTGCCGTCGTCGCGATCGGGGCGCTCGACGCTCGTCACGAGAACCACGCGCGGGCCGGACTCCCGCACGCGGTCGACTGAAGCGAGAGTCGATTCGAGGGTGTCAGGCTCGGTTCCGGTGAGGTAGCCGAGCTCGAACTGGTTCGGGGTGATCAGGTCGGCGGCGGGCACGACGCGCTCCCGCAGGAGCACCGGAATCGCGGGCGCCACGAAGCACCCGCTCGTCGCATTGCCCATGACGGGGTCGCAGGCGTAGATCGCGTCGGGGTTCGCCGCCTTGATGCGGGCGACCGCCTCGAGGATGACATCGGCGATGCCCTCCGAGCCCTGATAGCCGGAGAGAATCACGTCGATCGTCGGGAACGCGCCACGCTCCTCGATTCCCACGATGACATCCCTCACGTCATCCGGACTGATGAGCGGGCCTCGCCACGCTCCGTATCCCGTGTGGTTGGAGAAGTTGACCGTGTAGACCGGCATGACCTCGACGCCGATGCGCTGCAGGGGGAACACGGCGGCGGAGTTGCCGACGTGCCCGTAGGCCACGGCGGACTGGATGGACAGGACCTTCATTCCTCGATCATTCCACCTGGGTCGGGCGCAGCCGTCCGCCAGCGGCCCTCACGGCTGCCGCGATGTCGGCGGCGAGACGCCCGGCGTCGGCGTCGTCGAGATCGTGCACCGTGAGACGCAGCCGGCGCGTGCTGGGTACGGAGCCCAGAGAGAACTCGTCACCCGTTCGTGCCAGCCACCCGCGGCGCATGAGCAGCTCGGAGACCTCGCGCGCTGCGACGGGCAGTGCCACCCAGAGGTTGAGGCCGTCACCGGCGTACGTCGGGATGCCGAGCGCCGTGAGTCGAGCCGCGAACGCGGCATTGCGGTCGGCGTAGTGGTCGCCGGCGTGAGCAATGCCGGCGGCGACAGCAGGGTCGGACACGAGGGCGAGGGTCAGCCGCTGCAGCAAGTGGCTCACCCAGGTGGTGCCCGGGGTGAGCCGCATCGCGAGCCGATCGGCGGTGTCGGGGTCGGACGCCGTCACGGCGAGGCACATGTCCGGACCGAGAAACTTGGAGACCGAGCGCACGAGTGCCCAGCGCTTATGGTCGGGTCCGATGAGTGAGCGGAACGGCGAGCGCGACAGCATCGAGAAGTGATCGTCCTCGATGACCAGCACGTACGGGTGCTCACTGAGCGCCGCGCGCAGCTCGACGGCACGCCGCTCGCTCAGACTCACCCCCGTGGGGTTCTGTGCACGGGGAGTGCAGACGACGGCACGAACGCCCTGCTCGAGTGCCGCCCGGAGCCCGGCAACGGTCATCCCCTCCTCATCGACCGGCACCGGCACTGGACGATAGCCGCCCACGCGAACCGTATGGATGCTGGTGAGGAAGCACGGATCCTCGAGCGCGACAGCGTCGTCGCGGACGAGTGCCTGGGAGAGCAGCCGCTCGACTGCATCGGCTGCGCCGCTCGTGACCGTCAGTCGCACGTCGGCGGGTGCGAGGTCGGCGCGCATCCACCCGGTGGCCCAGCGTTCGAGGTCGCGATCGATCACGGGCTCGCCGTAGAGCACTCGATGGCCGGCCATGCCGGCGAGCGCCCGCGACTGATCGGGGATGAGCGCCGGGTCGGGATTCCCCGTCGCGACGTCGCGCAGCACGCTGTCGGCAGCAAAGCCCTCCTGGGCGACGGCCGCGAGATCGGCGACGCGGGTGCCGGCCCGGCCGCGCGTGACGACGAGGCCCGCTTGCGTGAGCTGGCGGTACGCAGCCGTGGCGGTGTTGCGGTTGACACCGAGGTCGTCCGCGAGGTCGCGGACCGGAGGGAGGGCATCACCCGGAATCAGCGTGCCGCGCTCGATCAGTCCGCGCACGCTGGCGGCGATCTCTGCGGCCGAACGGCCGGTGATCTCGAGGGTCATGTGGCGGTCCATCGCTCGGGGTGTCTGCCGGATAGGCCATGGTATCTTTTGGCCTAGGTCATTGTGATCCGTGGCCTCAAGCATACGCGCGCCAGCGCGCCATCCGTCGAAGGGAACCCTGATGAGCACTACCGAGACCGGCTCGAGCCGCGTCAAGCGCGGACTCGCCGAGATGCTCAAGGGCGGCGTCATCATGGACGTCATCAACGCCGAGCAGGCGCGCATCGCTGAAGACGCGGGCGCCGTCGCCGTCATGGCGCTCGAGCGCGTGCCCGCCGATATCCGCGCTCAGGGCGGCGTCGCGCGAATGAGCGACCCCGACCTGATCGACGAGATCATCGCGACCGTCTCGATCCCCGTCATGGCGAAGGCCCGTATCGGCCACTTCGTCGAGGCGCAGGTGCTGCAGTCGCTCGGCGTCGACTACATCGACGAGTCGGAAGTGCTGAGTCCCGCCGACTATGTGAACCACATCGACAAGTGGCCCTTCACGGTGCCGTTCGTGTGCGGAGCGACCAACCTGGGCGAGGCGCTGCGGCGCATCACCGAGGGTGCCGCCATGATCCGCTCGAAGGGCGAGGCCGGCACGGGCGATGTCTCCGAGGCCACCAAGCACATCCGCACGATCCTCGGCGAGATCCGGGCCCTGTCGGCGAAGACCCCTGACGAGTGGTACGTGGCCGCGAAGGAGCTGCAGGCGCCGTACGAGCTCGTCGCCGAGGTCGCGCAGACCGGCAAGCTGCCCGTCGTGCTCTTCACCGCGGGCGGGGTTGCCACGCCGGCCGATGCCGCGCTCATGATGCAGCTCGGCGCCGACGGCGTGTTCGTCGGCTCGGGCGTCTTCAAGTCGGGCAACCCCGTGGCGCGCGCTGCCGCGATCGTCAAGGCGACGGCGGGCTACAGCGACCCCGCGATCGTCGCCGAGGCCTCGCGCGGTCTCGGTGAGGCCATGGTCGGCATCAACGTCGCCGACCTGCCCGCGCCGCACCGCCTCGCCGAGCGTGGCTGGTAGGTCGCTCCCGCCCGTCGGTGTCTTCGCGCTGCAGGGCGACGTGCGCGAGCACGTCGCGGTGCTGGCGCAGCTGGGCGCCGACGTGCGCGAGGTGCGCACGCCGGCGCAGCTCGCCGAGGTGGGCGGTCTCGTCATCCCGGGCGGAGAGTCGAGCGTCATGGACAAGCTCAGCCGGCTGTTCGGGCTGCGGGATCCGCTGCGGGACCGCATTGCGACCGGCATGCCCGTCTACGGCACGTGCGCCGGGCTCATCATGCTCGCCGACCGCCTGCACGACGCCATCGAGGGCCAGCTGTCGTTGGGCGGGTTGGATGTCGCCGTGCGCCGCAACGCGTTCGGAACCCAGCTCGACTCCTTCGAGACCGACCTCGCGGTGCCGGCGCTCGGCGAGCCGCCCGTGCATGCCGTGTTCATCCGCGCGCCGGTTGTCGACGAGGTCGGTGCCGGGGTCGAGGTGCTCGCGTCTCTCGATGACGGGCGCGTCGTCGCCGTCGAGCAGGGGCGCCTGATGGGTACCTCCTTCCACCCGGAGGTTGCCGGGGAGACGCGCTTTCACGCGCGGTTCCTCGATCACGTCGCCGCGGCCTCCTGAGCGCCGCACCTGACACGATGGGGGCATGAGCCTCTACTCGGACTACCCGGCCGCCCGGACACGGCAGATCATCGCCGACATCGTCGGACTCGTGCTCGTGATCGTCGTCGTGAGCACGGCGGCTGCGGTCACTGCGACGATCCGCGCCCTTGGTGCCTTCGGACGTGATCTCGAGCAGGCCGGCCTCGACTTCGAGACGGGGCTCGCTGACGCCGCCGAGACGCTCGGCGAGGTGCCGCTCATCGGCGACGGTATCCGTGGCCCCTTCGATGCGGCGGCGGGCGCGGGCGCCTCCGTTGCCGAGGCTGGCCGTGCGCAGCAGGCCTTCGTCGAGGCGGTCGCGCTCGGCGTCGGCTGGTCGGTCGCGGTCGTCCCGCTCGTGCTGCTCGCGCTCGTCTGGGTGCTGCCGCGCGTGCGATTCGCCCTGCGCTCGAGCCGGCTGCGGTCGATGATCGCCCGCGGCATGACCGCCGACACGCTCGCCGCGCGGGCCGTGGCCCGGGCGCCGCTGCACGAGCTCGCCGCCGTGCATCCCGACCCCGCCGCGGCGTGGCGCGCGAACGATCCCGCCGCGATCCGTGCGCTCGCCGGGCTCGAACTGCGCCGCGCCGGAATCCGGGCAGACGCCCTGCCCTAAACTGGCACTGATCTTCAGACCTGCAAGGAGCCCCATGTCCGGCCATTCCAAGTGGGCGACGACGAAGCACAAGAAGGCGATCATCGACAGTCGCCGGGCCAAGTCGTTCGCCAAGCTCATCAAGAACATCGAGGTCGCCGCCAAGATCGGTGGTGCCGACCTGAGCGGTAATCCGACCCTCGTCGACGCGGTGCAGAAGGCCAAGAAGACCTCGGTGCCCAACGACAACATCGATCGCGCCATCAAGCGCGGTGCGGGGCTCACCGGCGAGTCCGTCGACTATCAGACGATCATGTACGAGGGCTACGGCCCCGGCGGCCTGGCCCTGCTCATCGAGTGCCTCACCGACAACAAGAACCGCGCCGCGGCCGAGGTGCGCACGGCCATGTCGCGCAACGGCGGCACGATGGCCGACCCCGGCAGCGTCGCCTACAACTTCAGCCGCAAGGGCGTCATCTCGATCACCAAGACCGACGGTGTGACCGAGGACGACATCCTGCTCGCGGTGCTCGACGCGGGAGCGGAAGAGGTCATCGATCAGGGCGGCGGCTTCGAAGTCATCACCGACCCCTCGCAGCTCGTCGCCGCGCGCACGGCGCTGCAGGAGGCCGGTATCGAGTACGACTCGGCCGAGGCTGAGTTCGTCGCGAACCTGCAGATCGAGGCCGACGCCGACACCGCGCGCAAGCTGTTCAAGCTCGTCGATGCGATGGACGACCTCGATGACGTGCAGAACGTCTTCACGAATGTCTCGCTGAGCGCTGAGGTGCGCGCCGAGCTCGACGACGACGAGTAGCCGCGTGCTGCGGGTGCTCGGCGTCGACCCCGGTCTGACCCGCTGCGGGGTCGGCATCGTCGACATCGAGCCGAATCGCCGCGCCACCCTCGTGGCCGTCACGGTCATTCGCACGCCACCCGAGCTCGCGCTCGAACGCCGGCTTCTGGCCATCGGCGACGAGCTCGCGGCACTGCTCGACGAGCACCGTCCACACGCGGTGGCCCTCGAGCGCGTCTTCGCGCAGCACAACGTGAGCACCGTCATGGGCACGGCGCAAGCGAGCGGCGTCGTGCTGCACGCCGCCGCCGCCCGCGGTCTCGCCGTCACCTTGCACACGCCGACCGAAGTCAAGGCCGCCGTCACGGGCCACGGCGGCGCCGACAAGAAGCAGGTCACGGCGATGGTGCAGCGCATTCTGCGACTGGATGCTCCGCCGACGCCTGCGGACGCCGCTGATGCCCTGGCGCTCGCGATCTGCCACGGCTGGCGCGGCGGCGCGAGCCCGGCCGCGCGGGTCGCGGGGGAGGCGCCGACCGGCGCCGCGCCGACCCCCGCGCAGCAGGCGTGGCGCGCGGCCGAGAAGGCGACGCGCGCCCGTAGGCTCGACGGGTGATCGCCAGCCTGCGGGGAACCCTCATCGTCCTCGCGGGAACGCGCGTCGTGATCGACGTCGCCGGGGTCGGATACGCCGTCGCGGTGACTGAGCGCCACGCACGCGAGCTGCGCGTCGGCGACAGCGTTCGCCTGCACACTGCCCTCGTCGTGCGCGAGGACGACATGAGCCTCTACGGCTTCGCCGATGAGATCGAGCTGGGCCTTTTCGAACTGCTGCGCACGGTCTCGGGCGTCGGCCCCAAGTCGGCCCTGGGCGTTCTCGGCGAGATGACACCCGACGCGATCGCCCGTGCCATCGCCGCCGACGACGACGCGCCGTTCCGCGCGGTGAGCGGCATCGGGCCGAAGACCGCGAAGCTCATCGTGGTCTCGCTCGCGGGCAAGCTCCTGGCGCCCGTCGGCACCGCCCCCGTCGGGAGCCCCGCCGCGCCGGCCGCCGTCACCGCCTCGCTCGCCGCGGCGCTCACGGGGCTCGGCTGGCCCGAGCGCACCGCGCTCGACGCCGCCGCGCAGGTCGTCGAGGCCGACCCCGATGCCGCGACGACCGGGCTCGCGGTGCTGCTGCGGCGCGCGCTGAGCATCCTGGGACCCGCTCGCGGGCGGTCTGACGGAGCCGGAGGGGGCTCATGACCGACGAGGTGCTGCGCCCGACCCCCGAATCGGATGCCGAGCTCGCCTTCGAGGGCGCGTTGCGGCCGCAGAGCCTCGCCGAGTTCGTCGGTCAGCAGAAGGTGCGCCGCCAGTTGCAGCTGCTGCTCGAGGCCGCGGGCCTGCAGAACCGCACGCCCGATCACATCCTGCTCGCCGGCCCTCCCGGGCTCGGCAAGACGACCCTGGCCATGATCGTCGCGCACGAGGGCCGTCGCCCGCTGCGCATGACGAGCGGGCCCGCGATCCAGCACGCGGGCGATCTCGCGGCCGTGCTGTCGTCGCTCGTGCCGGGCGAGGTGCTGTTCATCGACGAGATCCACCGCATGGCGCGATCGGCGGAGGAGATGCTCTACCTCGCCATGGAGGACTTCCGTGTCGACATCATGGTGGGCAAGGGGGCGGGGGCCACGAGCATCCCCCTCGAGCTCGCTCCGTTCACGCTCGTCGGCGCCACGACCCGCTCGGGGCTGCTGCCGAATCCGCTGCGCGACCGCTTCGGATTCACCGCCCACCTCGAGTTCTACGAGCCGGAGGAGCTGCACCAGGTGCTCGTGCGCGCCGCACGCCTGCTGACGCTGGCGATCGACGAGGATGCGCTGGCCGAGATCGCGCGCCGCTCGCGCGGCACGCCCCGCATCGCCAACCGGCTGCTGCGCCGGGTGCGCGACTACGCTCTCGTGCACGGCGGAGCGGCGGACCGCACCGCGGTGCGCGCCGCCCTCGAGCTGTACGACGTCGACGAGCAAGGACTCGATCGTCTCGACCGCGCCGTGCTCGCGGCGATCGTGGAACGTTTCGACGGTGGGCCCGTCGGGCTCTCGACCCTCGCCGTGTCGGTGGGGGAGGAGGCCGAGACGATCGAGGCGGTCGTCGAGCCGTTCCTCGTGCGCACGGGCCTGCTCTCGCGCACGCCCCGCGGTCGCGTCGCCACAGCCCGAGCCTGGGCCCACCTCGGCCACCCGCCACGGCCGACCGGGGCCGATGACCTATAGTTATCGCTGGCCCTCGACCGAGCATCCGCTCGTTGACCGGCCCCGGCGCCCCGGCGCAGATCGCTGAGATCTCCCGAACTCCTGAAAGGCAGTCCCCTCATGGACCCGTTGACCATCGTCATGCTGGGCGTGCTCGCCCTGCTGATCTTCTTCATGTTCCGCAACTCCCGCAAGCGCAAGCAAGACCTGGAGCTGCTGCAGGAGAAGATGGTGCCCGGCGCCGAGGTGATGACCAACTTCGGTCTCTTCGGCACGCTCGTCAGCATCGACGAGGAGGCCAACGTCGCCACCATCGAGACGAGCCCCGGCAGCACCGTGCGCGTGCACCGCCAGACCCTCGCCCGCGTCATCGAAGACGATGTCGCGCTCGAGGAGGAGGCTTCGGAGGAGATGGTCGCCGAGGGCGCCCCCGTTCTCAACGAGTCGAGCCTCGACGCTCCGGCCGAGAAGCCCAAGCGCACCAAGAAGACCGAGAGCTAGACCCCACCGCTTCCCGCGCGCTGCGCGCCGCTCTGCGGCGTGCCCGCCCTCCCCGGCAGAAATGAGTACCTGAGGTGGCCAGAACTACCACCGAGCGCAAGGCCATCCGTTCCCTCGTGTGGCTGCTCGTCATCATCATCGCCCTCATCGCGGCGAACGGGGCGAGCGTGCTCTTCAACAACGGCCAGTGGACTCCGAAGCTCGCTCTCGACCTCGAGGGCGGCACGCAGATCACGCTCAGCCCGCAGCTGTCGAGCGGCGAGGCGGTGACGGCGGAGCAGCTCGAGCGCGCCGTCGCCATCATCCGCCAGCGCGTCGACGCGAGTGGCGTCAGCGAAGCCGAGATCAACACGCAGGGAAACCAGAACATCGTCGTGTCGATCCCGGGCGAGCCCGACGACGAGACGCGCGAGCGCATCTCGAGCTCGGCGAAGCTCGAGTTCCGCCCGGTGCTGGTCGCCGATCTGCCCTCGAACTCGACGATCGGCGAGGAGGGCGCGGAGGATCCGACGACCGACCCCTCGGCCTCGCCCAGTGCCGAACCCAGTGCCGAACCCAGTGCCGACCCGACTGCCGAGCCCACGCCGAGCGCGAGCCCGACCGATGCGAGCGATCTGGCCTGGATCACGCCGGAGCTGCAGGAGCAGTTCGACACCTTCGACTGCGCGACTGTCAACGCGATCGGCGCCAACGTCGCCCCCGCTGATGAGCCGCTCATCACGTGCGAGCAAGACGGCTCGATCAAGTACATCCTCGGTCCCGTCGAGGTGGCGGGCGAGCGCATCGCGGATGCGCGGGCTGGCCTCATCTCGTCGCAGACGGGCGTCACCACGAACGAGTGGGGCGTGTTCATGGAATTCGACGCCGAGGGCACCGCGCAGTTCCGCGCCGTGACCGAGCGGCTCGTCGCCCTCGTCGGCGTGCAGAACCAGTTCGCGATCGTGCTCGACGGCAGCGTCATCAGCGCTCCGCGCACGATCAGCGCGATCACCGACGGCCGGCCGCAGATCAGCGGCAACTTCACGGAGGAGAGCGCGCTGACGCTCGCCGACCAGCTGAAGTTCGGCGCTCTGCCGATCGGCTTCGAGATCCAGTCGAGCGAGAACATCAGTGCGACGCTCGGCGTCTCGCAGCTGCAGAGCGGCATCATCGCCGGCATCGTCGGCTTGATCCTCGTGGCGTTCTACGCCTTCTTCCAGTACCGCGCGCTCGGCGGCGTCGTGCTCGCCTCACTCATCGTGGCCGGCATCGTGACGTACCTCATCATCACGTACCTCTCGAACCAGCAGGGTTTCCGTCTGTCGCTCGCCGGCGTCGCCGGTCTCGTGATCTCGATCGGCGTCATCGCCGACTCCTTCATCGTGTACTTCGAGCGCATCCGCGACGAACTGCGCGACGGGCGCAGCGTCGACGGGGCGGTCGAGGCGGGCTGGAAGCGCGCCTGGCGGACGATCCTCATCAGTGACGTCATCAACTTCCTCGCGGCAGCCGTGCTGTTCGTGCTCGCGGTCGGCAACGTTCGCGGCTTCGCCTTCACGCTCGGCATCACGACGATCGTCGACCTCATCGTGGTGGCGTTGTTCACGCACCCGCTCATGCAGCTGCTCGCCCGTACGCGGTTCTTCGGCAGCGGTCACCCGCTCAGCGGGCTCGACCCGCAAGCGCTCGGAGCCGTGTACCGCGGTCGCGCACAGTTCCGCGCCCCGGTGGGTGTCACGAGCACCAAGGTCGCGAGCAGCAGTCGCGAGGCGCAGAAGCGGCAGACCATCGCCGAGCGAAAGGCCGCCGAGTCGAGCGGCGAAGGGAAGGGTTCGCGATGAGCAAGCTCACGCAGTTCGGCAACGACCTCTACACCGGGCAGCGCTCGTTCGACTTCGTCGGGCGCCGGAACACCTGGTACATCATCGCGGCCGTCTTCGTCCTCCTCGCGATCGGCTTGACGGCCCTCCGCGGCGGATTCGTGTTCGGCATCGAGTTCCGCGGCGGTTCGGAGTTCCGCGTGCAGAGCACCTCTGTGGTCGAGCAGGGAACCGCATCCGCGACCGCGATCGCCGACGAGGCGGTCGCCTCGGTCGTTCCGGGCGCGAACCCCCGCGCCTCGATCGTCGGGGGCGACTCGGTGCGCGTGCAGACCGAGCAGCTCACCCCCGCTCAGACGGAGGAGGTGCGCGCCGCCCTCGCAGAGGCCTACGGTGTCGCCGAGTCCGACGTCAGCTCCTCGTTCATCGGTGCCACCTGGGGTGCCGACATCACGCGCCAGGCGATCATCGCCCTCGTGGTGTTCCTGCTGCTCGCGAGCCTCGTGCTTGCGGTGTACTTCCGCACCTGGAAGATGTCACTCGCCGCGATCATCGCCCTCTTCCACGACCTCATCATCACCGCTGGTGTGTACGGAGTCTTCGGGCTCGAGATCACGCCCGCGGCCGTCATCGGCTTCCTCACGATCCTCGGCTACTCGCTCTACGACACGGTCGTCGTCTTCGACAAGGTGCGCGAGAACACGAGCGAAGACGGCGTGGAGTCGCGCCGCACGTTCGCGCAGTCGGTGAACCTCGCGGTCAACCAAACCCTGGTGCGCTCGATCAACACGTCGATCGTCGCGGTGCTGCCGACGGCGTCGATCCTGTTCATCGGCTCATTGCTGCTCGGCGCGGGAACCCTGCGCGACATCGCGCTCGCGCTCACGGTCGGCACGATCGTCGGCACCTACTCGTCGATCTTCCTCGCGGCCCCGCTCTACGTGCACCTGCGTCAGAACGAGCCGGAGCTCAAGAAGCAGGGCACGCGTCCGCGCGTCGCGCGCACCGAGTCGGGCGCGGTTCGCTGAGTCGCGGCTCCCGCATCCCCTCGTCGGCCGGCCGGACCGCCACGCCGTAGAATCGACGTGGAGGGCGCGCGGATGACCGACACGACGCAGCAGAGCAGTGCGTCCCTGCGCGCGCTGCTGCCGCGCATCTTCTCGCGCTCGCAGTCGGGGGGAGCGCTCGAGAAGCTCGTCCGCACGGTGCGGGCGCAGCACCCCAAGGCCGATCTCGCGCTCATCGAGCGCGCGTACCAGGTCGCCGAACGCGCCCACGAGGGCCAGACGCGCAAGAGCGGCGAGCCGTACATCACGCACCCGCTCGCGGTCGCTCAGATCCTCGCCGATCTCGGCATCGGCGCGAAGACGATCGCGGCCGCCCTCCTCCACGACACCGTGGAGGACACGGGCTACAGCCTCGACGAGCTGCGGCGCGACTTCGGCGACGAGATCGCCATGCTCGTCGATGGCGTGACGAAGCTCGACAAGCTCAAGTACGGCGACAGCGCGCAGTCCGAAACGGTGCGCAAGATGATCGTCGCGATGTCGAAAGACATCCGTGTGCTCATCGTCAAGCTCGCCGACCGCTTGCACAATGCCCGCACGTGGGGCTTCGTCGAGAGCGCCTCGGCCCAGCGCAAGGCGCAAGAGACCCTCGACATCTACGCGCCGCTCGCGCACCGACTCGGCATCCAGACGATCAAGTGGGAGCTCGAAGACCTGTCGTTCGCCGTGCTGCAGCCGAAGATCTACGTCGAGATCGAGAGCCTCGTGCGCAACCGCACGCCCGAACGCGAGGCCTTCGTGCAGCAGGTCATCGACGCGGTGAAGGACGATCTCCGGCAGTCGAAGATCAAGGCCGACGTCAAGGGGCGACCCAAGCAGTACTACTCGATCTATCAGAAGATGGTGCACCGCGGCCGCGATTTCGACGAGATCTACGACCTCACGGGCGTGCGCATCCTCGTCAACTCGATCCGCGACTGCTACGCCGTGCTCGGTGCCGTGCACGCGCGCTGGAACCCGATGCCGGGCCGCTTCAAGGACTACATCGCGACGCCCAAATTCAACCTGTACCAGTCGCTGCACACGACCGTCTTCGGCCCGGGCGGGCGCCCTGTCGAGCTGCAGATCCGCACGCACGAGATGCACCAGCGCGCCGAGTTCGGTGTCGCCGCGCACTGGAAGTACAAGGAGCGCATGGCGGGCTCGAGCCGCGGCGAGGCCGGCACCGAGCGCTCCGACACCGACATGGCGTGGCTGGCCCACATCTCCGACTGGCAGGCCGAGACGAGCGACCCGACCGAGTTCCTCGACAACCTGCGCTACGAGATCGGCGCGAAGGAGGTCTACGTCTTCACCCCGCAGGGCAAGGTCATCGGCCTGCCCGCGGGCGCGACGCCGGTCGACTTCGCCTACGCCGTGCACACCGAGGTCGGGCACCGCACGATGGGGGCGAAGGTCAACGGGCGGCTCGTGCCGCTCGAGACCGTGCTCAACAGCGGCGACTCGGTCGAGGTCTTCACGTCGAAGAATCCGGATGCGGGCCCGAGCCAGGACTGGCTGAACTTCGTCACGAGCACGCGCGCGCGGTCGAAGATCCGCCAGTGGTTCACGAAGGAGCGCCGCGACGAGGCCGTCGAGCAGGGCAAGGACGCGATCGCGCGCGCCATGCGCAAGCAGAACCTGCCCCTGCAGCGCCTCATGTCGCAAGACGCGGTCGCGCACGTCGCCTCGCAGCTGCGCTACGAGACGGTCGAGTCGCTCTATGCCGCCGTCGGCGAAGGCCACGTGTCGACCCAGTCGGTCATCGAGAAGATCCTCGCCGCGCTGCACGTCGAGGCCGAGAGCGACGACGAGCCCTTCAGCGTGCCGACGCGCGGTCGCACGCCCGTGCGCACGAGCGACTCCGGCGTCCTCGTGCGCGGGGCCCCCGATATTCTCGTCAAGCTCGCCAAGTGCTGCACACCCGTTCCCGGTGACGGCATCGTCGGTTTCGTCACGCGCGGCCAGGGCGTGAGCGTGCACCGCGCCGACTGCAGCAACGTGCAGTCGTTGTTCACCGAGCCCGACCGCATGATCGAGGTCGAGTGGGCACCGACCGCGAAGAGTGTCTTCCTCGTGCAGATCCAGGTCGAGGCCCTCGACCGCAGCGGGCTGCTGAGCGACGTGACGCGCGTGCTCTCCGAGCACCACGTCAACATCCTCTCGGCGAGCGTCAGCACCTCGAAAGACCGACTGGCCCTCAGCCGCTTCGTCTTCGAGATGGGCGATGTCACGCACCTCGACCGCGTGCTCAATGCCGTTCGGCGCATCGACGCCGTCTACGACGTCTACCGCGTCAGCAACGGGTGATCGGTCGCCGCGGCGAGGGCGGCCAGCAGTCGCGCCCGCGCGGGGCGCACGAACGACAGACTCGGGCGGCGCGCGAGCGCGGCGTCGAGCTGAGCTCTCGTGACTCCGTGCGCGCGCAGACCTGCCGCGAGCAGGGCGACGATGTGCGCATCGTGGTCGTGCCGAGCCAGGTCGAGCAGAGTGCGCAGGGGCGCGGTCACGGGCACCGCGCCGAGCATCCGCAGCTCATCGGCCTCGATGACGACCTCGCGGGCCCGCAGCCGCCGCCGATCGGGCGAGGGGATGCGCGCCTGGATCGAGACGCACGTGGACACGACCGGCGGCGGGGGCGCCCACCCCCACACCCAGGCGGCACTGCGGTCGGCGATGACCACACGGTCGTCGATGAGGGCCGGGGCGAGCGACGCGGCGCGCTCGCGGGCGGTCAACGGCGCATCGATCGGCAGGAACCCATCGCCGAGCGCGACGAGCTCGCCGTCGAGCACCGCGCAGCGCCACTCGCTCGCGCTCACGAGCGGTCCGGGGAGGATGAGAGAGGCAGGCACCATGCGGGGGAGTGTGCACCCTCGCGGTCGTTCGTGGGCGCCCAGCGCGGTTGCTGTGGAGAACCCGCGGGCGACCACGACCGCAGAGCCTATCGCCGGCCTGCAGTCGGCCGCGCTCAGCCCCCGGCCGCGCTCCGCCGTCACCAGCGCTCAGGCGTCAGCAGCGCTCAGGCGTCAGCAGCGCACAGGCGTGAGTAGCGCTCAGCGGTCGACAGCGCTCAGCCAGGCGCGGCGCGCCTCGAGAGCTTCGGTGACCTCGGCGATGCGCTTGGAGTCCTTCGCCGCCGTCGCCGCGGCGAGATCGGCCTCGAGCCCGGCGATCGCCTGCTCGAGCTGCGCGGCGAGCCCCTCCGAGCGCGCCTTCTTCTCGGGGTCTGAGCGATTCCAGTGCTCCTCTTCGAGCTTCTTCACCGCGAGCTCGATCTGGCGCATGCGGTCTTCGACCACCTTCACCTGGTCGCGCGGCACCTTGCCCGCGGCGTCCCACTTGCGCTGGATGTTCGACAGCGTCGCGCGCGCCTGCACCCGGTCGGTCGCGGTGAGCAGGGGAGCGGCTTCGTCGAGCAGGGCCAGCTTGACAGCGAGGTTGCCCGCGAACTCCTCGTTCTCACGCGCGTCAACCTCGGCCTTGGCGGCGTAGAGGGCGTCGCCTGCGGCCTTGAACTGGGCCCACAGCGCGTCGTCGACCTTCTTGCCGGCGCGCCCGGCGAGCTTCCACTCGTCGAGCAGGCGGCGGTAGGCGGGAATGCCGCCGGTGCCCTGCGAGGCGAGGGCGACGGCCTTGTCGATGAGCGCCTGCTTGCGGGCGCGCACCTCCTTGTGCTCGGAGTCGAGCCCGGCGAAGAAGGCGCGGCGGTGGGTCTCGACCGTCGTGCGCGCGGCACGGAACCGCTTCCAGAGGTCGTCGGCCTGCTTCTTGGGCAGTCGCGGTCCGTTCGCCTGGTGGTCCTTCCAGCGCGAGAACAGGGCGTCGAGCTCGCTCGAGGCCTGCTTCCACTGCACCGACTGCGGGTCTTTCGCGGCGAGTGCCTCGGCCGCTTCGACGATCGCGGTGCGCTCGGCGACCGCGGCCTCGGTTGCGGCGGCGGCCTCGGCCTTCTGCTCCTCGGTGAGCTTCTCGACGGTCTCGGTGAGCGCCCCCACCCGGGCTCGCAGCGCCGCGATGTCGCCGACGGCGGCCGGGGCCTCGAGCGCGGCGGTCAGGGTCGCGACGGTCTTGGCGACGTCGGCGGCGGGAGCGCCGGCCTTCGCCCGCTGCTCGAGGAGGCGCACCTGGCCCTCGAGCTCGACGTACTTGCGGGTGAAGTACGTGAGCGCCTCGTCGGGCGTCCCGTCGGGGTACTGCCCGACCGCGCGCTCGACACCCGCGTCGGTGACGTACACGGTGCCGGTCTCATCGACCCGGCCCCAGGGGCTCTTCTCGTTCGCTGACACGTCTGCTTCATCCTCATCGAGTGCGCACGCGCGCGGCAGTGTCCGCGCGGTTTTTCAGCATATGGCACGGTCGGCGGCACGGCTCGGGCCGGGGCCCTGCCGCCGCTGATCGCTATTGGATCGTGATGCCCGAGATGACCGTCGGCACGGCCGGTGCGCCGTCGGGCGCACCACCCTCGACGCCCGCGGCCACGACGTCGGCGATCAGGGCATCCAGGCCGCTCGTGATGCGGCCCATGATCGTGTACCCGCCCGCGGCGTCGGCCGGGATCGTCGACTCGTCGTAGACGATGAAGAACTGGCTGCCCATGCTCGCGCCGTCGCCACCCTGGCGGGCCATCGCGATGACGCCCGTCGTGTAGACGTCGTCGAGCGGCGGGTTCTCGATGGGGCCGAAGCGGTACTCGGGGCCGCCGGTGCCGTCGCCGTTGGGGTCGCCGCACTGCAGCACGAAGATGCCCTGGGTCGTGAGGCGGTGGCAGCTGAGACCGTCGTAGAAGCCGCTCTGCACGAGGCTCGCGAACGAGGCGACGGCCTGCGGTGCCGCGAGCCCGTCGAGTTCGTATTCCAGCTCGATTCCCTCGTTGAGGGTCATGGTGCCGGTCCACGTGCGGAACTCGCTGAGCGCGGGGTCGGGGGCGACCGCTGCGGGGTCGGTCGGCGCGGGACTGGCGCTCGCGACGGGCTCCGGCGTGCCCGGTCCGGCCGTGAAGTAGACGATCTGTGCGGTCGCGGCCAGGGCTCCGACGACGACGATCGCGAGCACCCCGACGAGGTTGTCGCGCTTGCGGCGAGCGGTCTTGGTCTCGTGCACGGTCTGACGCGCCTGGTAGCGGCGCAGGCGGTCCTGCGTCTCGCGGTTGTTGGCCGATGCGGCTGCCACTGCTCCTCCATCCGACGGCGGACGCCGTTCGTGCGGCCGCGCCGCAGTGAACTCTAGTCGAGCACTCCCGCCCGGTGCGCGCGCCCGGGTCGGGTCGGGGCGGGCCAGTAGCCTGGGGGCATGGATGCTCAGCCGGGCCTCGGCAGCGCCGCGGTTCCCCTCGCCGTGCGCATGCGGCCGACGCGCCTCGACGAGGTCGCCGGTCAGCGGCATCTGCTGGGGGCCGGATCCCCGCTCGTGAGCCTCGCGAGCGACGATCCCGGCCGTGCCCCGAGCGCGGTCTCCGTCATCCTCTGGGGCCCGCCCGGCACGGGGAAGACGACGCTCGCGCAGGCGATCGCGCGCTCGAGCGGCCGGCGGTTCGTCGAGCTGTCGGCAGTGACGGCCGGGGTCAAGGACGTGCGCGAGGTCATGGAGCGCGCTCTCGCCGACCGCGATCTGTACGGCACGTCGACCGTGTTGTTCCTCGACGAGATCCACCGATTCACGAAGGCGCAGCAGGACGCGCTGCTGCCGGGCGTGGAGAACGGCTGGGTGATCCTCATCGCGGCAACGACCGAGAACCCCTCGTTCTCGGTCATCGCGCCGCTGCTGAGCCGCAGTCTGCTGCTGACGCTCGAGGCGCTCAGCGATGACGACCTCGGTGTGCTCGTCGACCGCGCGGTCATCGATCCGCGCGGCCTCGCCGGTCGGGTCGAGCTCGAGCCAGCGGCGCGCGAGGCCATCGTGCGGCTCGCCTCGGGCGACGCGCGGCGGGCGCTGACCGCGCTCGAGGCCGGGGCCCAGTCGGCTGCGGCGGGCGGGGAGACCCGCGAGGGGCATCCCGTCATCTCGGCGGAGATCGTCGCTGCGGCCGTCGATCGGGCGCTGCTGCGGTACGACAAGCAGGGCGACGAGCACTACGACGTCATCAGCGCCTTCATCAAGTCGATCCGGGGGAGCGATCCCGATGCCGCCTTGCACTACCTGGCCCGCATGATCGAAGCGGGGGAGGACCCGCGGTTCATCGCCCGCCGCGTCATCATCTCGGCGGCAGAAGACATCGGCACGGCCGACCCGCAGGCCCTGCCCATCGCCGTCGCCGCGGCGCAGGCCGTCCAGCTGATCGGCATGCCCGAGGGGCGCATCCCGCTCGCGGAGGCGGTCGTCTACCTGGCGACGGCACCGAAGTCGAACGCCGCCTACGTCGGCATCGACGCCGCGATCGCCGATGTGCGCGCGGGCCGGCTGGGCCGCGTGCCGAAACCGCTGCGCGACGCCCACTACCCGGGCGCGAAGCGGCTCGGGCACGGCAAGGGATACGTGTACCCGCACGACGAGCCCGTCGGGGTGGCCGAGCAGCAGTACCTGCCCGATCCGCTCGTCGGCACCGAGTACTACCAGCCGACCGAGCGCGGGCACGAGCGCGAGATCGCCGCCCGCCTTGCGAAGCTGCGCGCGATCACCCGCGGGGATGCGGCCGACTGACGAGCGCGCGCCCCGGCTCTGGTAGGCTTGCTCGGCCCGTCAGATATGGGCACACCCTCCCTCGAAGCTTCCACCGAAGCGCCTCGGCGTGCGTTCGGACCGGACGGAGCGGTGTACGCCCGTGAGCCGCTGAAATTCTCGGCCACGCCCATGGAAGGAAACCGTGTCTACCAAGTCACGCACTCGCAGCAAGACCCGCCTCTCCCGCGCGCTCGGCATCGCCCTCACCCCGAAGGCCGCCAAGTACCTCGAGAAGCGCCCCTACGCTCCCGGTGAGCACGGCCGCACCAAGCGCAAGGCCGACAGCGACTACGCCGTTCGTCTGCGCGAGAAGCAGCGTCTCCGCGCCCAGTACGGCATCCGCGAGGCCCAGCTCAAGATCGCGTTCAACGAGGCCCGCCGCTCGGCCGGCCTGACGGGTGAGAACCTCGTCGAGCTGCTCGAGATGCGTCTCGACGCCCTCGTGCTGCGCTCGGGCTTCGCCCGCACCACGGCGCAGGCGCGCCAGATGGTCGTGCACCGTCACATCATGGTCGACGGCCAGCTCGTCGACCGCCCCTCGTTCCGCGTCAAGCCGGGTCAGCTGATCCACGTCAAGCCGCGCTCCGAGGGCACCGAGCCGTTCCAGGTCGCGGCCGCCGGCGGTCACGTCGACGTGCTGCCCAAGGTTCCGGCCTACCTCGAGGTCGAGCTCGACAAGCTGCAGTCGCGCCTCGTGCGCCGCCCCAAGCGCGCCGAGGTCCCCGTGACCTGCGAAGTGCAGCTCGTCGTCGAGTACTACGCCGCGCGCTAGTCGCTCGCATCACGCTCCGTCGAACGGGGGTCCGGCCAGTGGCCGGGCCCCCGTTCGCGTTCGGCCGCTAGGCTGGGAGCCCACCACATCCGACTTCTCACGAGGGAGCACCCATGAAGAACGCCGCCTGGCTCATCGTCGGCATTGCGCTCGGCTTCGTCGCCGCCCACCAGGTCTCGAAGACCCCGCAGGGCAAGCAGTTCTTCGACGACGTCGACGCCAAGGCCCGCGAGTTCGGCTCGGCCGTCGTCGACGGCTACAAGCAGCGCGAGGCCGAGTTGCGTGCCGCCGTCGCCGAGGCCGAAGACACCATCGCCGACCTCACCAGCCGCCTCAAGTAGCCGGCGGGGCTCCGCGCCCCGCCCCTTTTCGACTCAGGACGCCACAGCCCCTCATGCAGACCGCCGACATCCAGCGCCGGTGGCTCGAGTTCTTCGGAACCCGCGGTCACACGGTCGTGCCCTCCGCCTCCCTCGTCAGCGACGACCCGACGCTGCTCTTCACGGTCGCCGGCATGGTGCCGTTCGTGCCCTACCTCACGGGCGTCGTGCCCGCGCCCTACCCGCGCGCGACGAGCGTGCAGAAGTGCATCCGCACGAACGACATCGAAGAGGTCGGCAAGACGCCGCGCCACGGCACGTTCTTCCAGATGAACGGCAACTTCTCGTTCGGCGACTACTTCAAGGAAGGCGCGATCGGGTACGCCTGGGAGCTGCTGACGACGTCGCAGAGCGACGGCGGCCTCGGCTTCGACGAGAAGGACCTCTGGGTCACCGTCTACAAGGACGATGACGAGGCCATCGCGCTCTGGAAGAAGATCGCGGGCCTGCCCGACGACCGCATTCAGCGCCTCGACATGGACACCAACTACTGGTCGACCGGCCAGCCCGGCCCCGCTGGCCCCTGCTCGGAGATCTTCTTCGACCGCGGGCCCGCGTACGGCGTCGACGGCGGTCCCGCGACGGATGACGACCGCTACGTCGAGATCTGGAACCTCGTCTTCATGCAGTACCTGCGCGGCGAGGGCACGGGCAAGAACGACTTCGAGATCCTCGGCGAGCTGCCGAACAAGAACATCGACACCGGCATGGGCATGGAGCGCGTCGCGTTCCTCACGCAGGGCGTCGAGAACATGTACGAGATCGACCAAGTGCGTCCGGTGCTGGATGCCGCGGCCGAGCTCTCCGGGCGCCGCTACGGCGCCGACCACGGCGACGACGTGCGCATGCGCGTCATCGCCGACCACGTGCGCTCGTCCCTCATGCTCATGACGGATGGCGTCGCACCGGGCAACGAGGGCCGGGGCTACATCTTGCGCCGCCTGCTGCGGCGGAGCATCCGCGCCATGCGGTTGCTCGGGGTCGACGCGCCGAGCTTCGACGTGCTCTTCGCCGCCTCGCGCGACGCGATGAGCGCCGCCTACCCCGAGATCACCGAGCACTACGACCGCGTCTCGCGGCTCGCACTCGGTGAGGAGGAGGCGTTCCTGCGTACGCTCGCGGCCGGCACCACGATCCTCGACCTCGCCGTGGCCGAGACGACCGCGTCGGGCGCGTCGACCCTGCCGGGAGACACGGTCTTCCAGCTACACGACACCTTCGGCTTCCCGCTCGACCTCACGCTCGAGATGGCCGAGGAGAACGGCCTCACGGTCGACCGCGCCGAGTTCGACCGCCTCATGGCCGAGCAGCGCACGCGCGCGAAGGCCGACGCGAAGTCGAAGAAGGGTGCGCTGGCCGACCTCGGCGTGTACGGCGAGTTCCGCGCCGCGGGCGAGACCGCGTTCCTCGGCTACGACGAGCTGCAGGCCGAGACGACGGTGCTCGGCATCCTCGTCGGCGGCCAGAGCGTGCCGGTCGCGCAGGCCGGCGACATCGCCGAGGTGATCCTCGCCGAGACGACGCTCTACGCGGAGTCGGGCGGTCAGGACAGCGATGAGGGCGCGATCGTCGGCACCGGCTTCGACCTCGAGGTGCTCGACGTGCAGAAGCCCGTCAAGGGGCTCATCAGTCACACCGTTCAGGTGCGCTCGGGCGAGGTGCACGTCGGCGATGCCGCGACGACGCAGGTCGACCCGGTCTACCGCCGCTCGGCCACGCAGGCGCACTCGGCGACCCACGTGATCCACGCGGCGCTGCGGCAGACGCTCGGCAGCGATGCGCACCAGTCGGGCTCGTACAACAAGGCCGGCTACATGCGCCTCGACTTCAGCTGGAACCAGGCGCTCAGCCCGGCGACCCGCAGCGAGATCGAAGAGATCAGCAACATCGCCGTGCGCGACAACCTGCCCGTCTCGACGCGCGTGATGGCGCTCGACGAGGCCAAGTCGCTCGGCGCGATGGCGCTGTTCGGCGAGAAGTACGGCGACACCGTGCGCGTCGTCGATATCGGCGGCCCGTGGTCGCGCGAGCTCTGCGCGGGAACCCACGTGGCAGCCTCGGCCGAGATCGGCATGATCAGCCTCGTCAGCGAATCGTCGGTCGGCTCGACCAACCGCCGCGTCGAGGCGCTCGTCGGCCTCGAGGCCTTCCGCGAGTTCGCCGCCGAGCGCGCGCTCGTGCAGCAGCTCACGAGTTCGCTCAAGACGCCGCGCGACCAACTCGCCGACCGCATCGCCGACCTGAGCGCACAGCTCAAGGCGGCCGAGAAGACGATCGCGCAGTACGAGTCGGCGCGCCTGACCGAACGCGTACCCGCGCTTGTCGCTGCGGCGACGACGCTCGGCGGCTACACGGTCGTGGCCGAGAACCTCGGCGCGCTGGGGTCAGCCGACGATGTGCGGATGCTCGCCACGAGCGTGCGCGGCCGCCTGAACGACGGCCCCACGGTCGTCGTGCTCGCCGCCGAGGTCGCGGGCAAGGCCACGGTCATCGTCGCGACGACGCCGGCGGCGCGCGACGCCGGCGCGAAGGCCGGGGCGCTCGCGCGCACCGCCTCGGGCGTGCTCGGCGGCGGCGGCGGCGGCAAGGACGACCTCGCCCAGGGCGGGGGCGTCGACCCCTCGGCGATCCCCGCGGCGATCGAAGCCGTGCTGGCCGAGCTGCGGCACTGATCGTGCGCACGGGCGTGCGGCTCGGCATCGACGTGGGCCGTGCCCGCGTCGGCGTCGCGCGCAGCGACCCGCACGGCATGCTCGCGACGCCGGTGGAGACGCTCGCCCGGCGCGAGGAGCCCGTGGGCAGCATCCGGAGTCTCGTCATGGAGCACGAGGCGATCGAGGTGATCGTGGGCGTCCCGCTGTCGCTCAGCGGCGCCGAGACGGCGTCGACGGCCGACTCGCGCGACATCGCCGAGCAGCTCGCCGCGGTTCTGCCGGTGCCCGTGCGCCTCGTCGATGAGCGGTTGACGACCGTGAGCGCCGCGCGCGGATTGCGCGAGGCGGGGCGAACGGCGAAGAACTCGCGCTCCGTGGTCGACCAGGCCGCCGCTGTTATCCTGCTCCAGCACGCCCTCGACCTCGAGCGCTCGACCGGGAACCCGCCCGGCGCGCTCGTCGAGCCGCACGAAGGACGACCGACCGCGTGACCGATAACGATCCCTGGGACGCCATCTTCCGCTCGCAGCCGAGCGAGCCGGGCGCCGCGCCGAGCGCGCCCGCGACGACGGCGACGGCGCCGAGCGACGGCGAGGCCCCGGCCAGCCGTCGGGCCGCGCGCGAGAGCGAATCGCGTCGGGGCGGCGGGCGCGGTCGCGGCACGGCGGGTGGCGCGCCGCGCCGACGTCGGCGGTGGCCCTGGGTCGTGCTCGGCATCCTCTCGTTGCTCGCCGGCATCGCCGCGGCCGGGGCGTGGTACGTCTGGACGAACTACGAGGAGCAAGTGCGCGAGGTGCTCGGCTGGGAACTGCCGAACGACTACGCGGGCACCGGGAACGGCACGGAGGTGCTCGTGACCATCTACTCGGGAGAGATCGGCGCCGATGTCGCGACGTCGCTCGTCGAGCAGGGCGTGACCATGACCTTCGATGCGTTCTACGATCTGCTGCTCGCGGACGACTCCATCGCGTTCATCCCGGGCACCTACCGCCTGCAGGAGGAGATGTCGGCGCAGTCGGCGCTGGATGCGCTGCTCGACCCGGCCAACAAGGTGGAGCTGAGCGCCACCGTGCGCGAGGGTCTGCGCGCGGGTGAGGTCATCGAGGCGCTCTCGGCGGGCACCGGCCTGCCGCTCGCGGACTACGAGGCGGCCATCGCCGATCCCTCGATCTACGGCATCCCCGACGTCGCCCCGAACATCGAGGGCTACCTGTTCCCCGCGACCTACACCTTCGAGCCGAACACGACCGCCGAAGACCACATCCGCACGCTCGTCGACGAGATGTTCTCGCGCCTCGATGCGGCAGGGGTCGCGGTCGAGGATCGCCACACGGTGCTGACGAAGGCCTCGCTCATCCAGCGCGAAGCCCGACTGGCCGACGACTTCTACCGGGTGTCGCGCGTGATCGAGAACCGGCTCGCCGACGGCTGGCGGCTCGAGTTCGATTCGTCGACGCAGTACGGCGCGGGGGAGACGGGCTCGGTGTGGTCGAGCGGCGACGCCCTCGATGCCGACAACCCGTACAACACCTACGTCATCGAGGGGCTGCCGATCGGGCCGATCGCGGCACCGGGCGACGTCGCGATCGACGCGGTGCTCAACCCCGCCGACGGTCCCTGGTTCTTCTTCGTGACGGTCAACCTCGCGACGGGCGAGACGAAGTTCTCCGAGACGATCGGGCAGCACGAGGAGGGCGTGGCGCAGCTGCGCGCCTGGTGCCGGGCGAGTGAGGAGAATGCGGCCTACTGTGCCTAGGCGTCTCGGGGTGCTCGGGCACCCCGTCGAGCACTCGCTCTCGCCCGTGCTGCACACGGCCGCCTACCGGCAGCTCGGCCTCGACTGGCGGTACGACCGGCACGAGGTGCGCGAGCATGAGCTGCGCGGCTTCGTCGACGGTCTCGACCGCAGCTGGCGGGGGCTGTCGGCGACGATGCCGCTCAAGGAGGAGCTGTACCGTCTCGCCGACGAATGGGACGACGCCGTCTCGCTGACCGGCGCCGCGAACACCCTCCTGCTGGCCGACGACGGACGCCGCATCGTGCGCAACACCGATGTCGCTGGCATCGAGCGGTCGCTGCTCGATGCCGGGCTCGAGAACGCACGGCACGCCGTCGTCGCGGGAGCGGGAGCCACGGCCCGCTCGGTGCTCGTGGCGCTCGACGGCCTCGGGGTGCGCAGCGCAACCGTCGCCGTGCGCGAACCCGCCCGCACCGCAGCGCTCGCGCAGCTTGCCGACGATCTGGGGCTCGAGCTCGACGTGGTGCGGCTCGGCGATCTCGAGCACGTCGTCGAAGGTGCCGACGTGGTCGCGTGGACGCTTCCGAACGGCGTCGGTCTGCGCCAGCAGTTGCCGTTCGACGCCCGCACCACGGCGGTCGCGCTCGACGTGACCTACCACCCCTGGCCGGGACCGCTCGCCGCCCAGTGGCTCGAGGTCGGTGGGCGCGTGGCCTCGGGGCGCGACATGCTGCTGCACCAGGCCGTGCGCCAGGTGCGGTTCTTCGTCTCGGGCCAGACCGATTCGCCGCTCGGCGATGAGGCGGGTGTCGAGGCCGCGATGCGCGCGGCGCTCGACGCCGTCTGAGGCGGCTCGCGGCATCCTGCCTCCATCGATCATGGGAGGATGGGGGCATGCTGCGCTGGTTGACCGCCGGGGAATCCCACGGCCCTGAATTGATCGCCGTGCTCGAGGGGATGCCCGCGGGCGTGCCCGTGCTGCGCGAGGCCATCCAGGCCGACATGCAGCGCCGCAAGCTCGGCTACGGGCGCGGTGCCCGCATGAAGTTCGAGCAGGACGAGCTGACGATCTCGGGTGGCGTGCGCCACGGGCGGAGCATGGGCAGCCCCATCGCCCTACGCATCGGCAACACCGAGTGGCCCAAGTGGACGACCATCATGAGCGCCGACCCGGTCGACCCGGCCGAGCTGACCGGCGCGCGCGGTGCGCCGCTCACGCGGCCGCGCCCCGGCCACGCCGACCTCGTCGGCATGCAGAAGTACGGATTCGACGAGTCGCGCCCCGTGCTCGAGCGCGCGAGTGCGCGAGAGACGGCGGCGCGCGTCGCGCTCGGCGCGGTCGCGCGATCGTTCCTCGGCGAGCTCGGCATCCGCCTCGTCGCCCACACGCTCGCGATCGGGCCGGTACGCGTGCCCGATGACGCGCCCCTGCCGCTGCCCGACGACGTCGATCGCCTCGACGCCGATCCGCTGCGGTGCCTGCACCCCGAGACGAGCGCGGCCATGGTCGCGGAAGTCGACGCGGCCCACAAGGAGGGCGACACCCTGGGCGGCGTCGTCGAGGTGCTCGCCTATGGCGTGCCGCCGGGGCTCGGCTCCTACGTGCACTGGGACCGCCGTCTCGACGCCAAGCTCGCCGCTGCGCTCATGGGCATCCAGGCCATCAAGGGTGTCGAGGTCGGCGACGGCTTCGAGACCACGCGCCGCCGTGGCTCGGCCGCGCACGACGAGCTCGTCGTCGACGACGGCCGCATTGAGCGGCTGAGCGATCGCGCGGGCGGCACCGAGGGCGGCATGAGCACGGGAACCGTGCTGCGCGTGCGTGCGGGCATGAAGCCCATCGCGACCGTGCCGCACGCACTGCGCACCGTCGACACCTCGACGGGCGAGGCCGCCCCCGCTCACCACCAGCGCTCCGACGTGTGCGCCGTGCCCGCCGCGGGCGTCGTCGCCGAGGCCATGGTCGCGCTCGTGCTCGCCGAGGCCGTGCTCGAGAAGTTCGGGGGCGACTCGATCGCCGAGACCCGCCGCAACTTCGAGGGCTACCTCGCGGCGATGCCCGCGACCCTCACGACGGCGGTCTCCGACGGTCGTGGCTGACGCCGTCGAACCCGGGCCCGTTCGCGGCCCGCTCGTCGTGCTCATCGGCCCTCCGGCCGCCGGGAAGTCGCGCGTCGGCAAGCGCCTGGGGCGCATCCTCGAAGCACCGTTCATCGACACCGACAAGCAGATCGTCGCCGCAAACGGCCCGATCCCCGAGATCTTCGCGACGCGGGGGGAGGCCGCGTTCCGCGCCCTCGAGGCCGACGCGGTCGCGGAAGCGCTGCGGCAGCCCGGCGCGGTCGTCTCGCTCGGCGGGGGCGCCGTCATGACGCCGAGCATCGCCGAGGCCGTGGATGGCCTGCCGGTCGTGCTGCTCACGATCAGCCCCGAGGCGGCCGCCGAGCGGCTCGACCCCGAGACCCGTCCGCTCGTGCGCGACGGCATCGGCGCCTGGGTCGACCTTGTCGCGAGCCGGATGCCGACCTACACCGCCCTCGCCGTCGCCACGTGGGACACCTCGTCGCGCCCCATCGACCACATCGCCGAAGAGATTGCCGAGTGGGCGTGCGACCGCGCCGCCGCGGCCGGAGGATCATGACCGACATCACCGTCATCCCCGTCACGGGAGCCTCGTCCTACGACGTCCGCGTCGGCCGCGGACTGGTCGCCGACCTGGCCGCCGTGCTGCCGCCCGCGGCCGCGAAGGTGCTCGTCATCCATGCTCCGCCGCTCGCCGCGCAGGCCGAGGCGCTGCGCGAGCAGCTCGCGGGCCGCGTCGAGGTGCTGCTCGCCGAGGTGCCCGATGCTGAGGGCGCGAAGCGCATCGAGGTCGCCGCCTTCTGCTGGCAGATCATGGGCCAGACCGATTTCACGCGCACGGATGCCGTGGTCGGCCTGGGCGGGGGAGCCACGACCGATCTCGCCGGCTTCGTCGCCGCCACCTGGCTGCGCGGCGTCGCGGTCGTGCAGGTTCCGACGACCGTGCTCGGCATGGTCGACGCCGCCGTGGGCGGAAAAACCGGCATCAACACGGCGGAGGGCAAGAACCTCGTCGGTGCGTTCTGGGCGCCCTCCGCGGTGATCGTCGATCTCGACCTGCTCGCCGAGCTGCCGCAGAACGAGATCCTCGCGGGGTTCGCCGAGGTCGTGAAGTGCGGTTTCATCGCCGACCCGGTCATCCTCGAGCTGCTCGAGGCCGATGTGAGCGTCGCGACCGACCGCGAGAGCCCGATCTTCCGCGAGCTCATTGAGCGCAGCATCCGGGTCAAGGCCGCCGTCGTGAGCGACGACTTCACCGAGCAGGGCCAGCGCGAGATCCTGAACTACGGGCACACGCTCGGCCACGCGATCGAGCACGCCGAGCGCTACCGCTGGCGGCACGGCGCGGCGATCGCGATCGGCATGGTCTTCGCCGCCGAGCTCTCGCACCTCGCCGGCTCGCTGCCGGCCGAGCAGGTCGACCGCACGCGCCGCATCCTCGCCTCGTTGACGCTGCCGACCGGCTATCCGCTGGGCCGCTGGAAGACCCTGCTCGCCACGATGCAGCGCGACAAGAAGACCCGCGCCGGCATGCTGCGCTTCATCGTGCTCGACGACGTCGCCCGCCCGCGCGTGCTCAACGGCACCGACGAGTCGATGCTCTTCGCCGCCTACCAGGAGGTGGGGGAGTGAGCTCGCGCGCCGGTAGGGTGACGCCATGACCGCCGTCACCCGCGTGCTCGTGCTCAACGGGCCCAACCTCAACCGTCTCGGCACGCGCGAGCCCGCAATCTACGGCACGGCGACGCTCGACGAGCTGCGCTCCGAGCTCGGCGCCGCGGCCGAGGGGGTCGAGATCGACCTGCGACAGTCCAACGATGAGGCCGAGCTCATCGGCTGGCTGCATGAGGCGGTGGATGCTCGCACGCCGGTCATCCTGAACCCTGCGGCCTTCACGCACTACAGCTACGCACTGCGGGACGCGGTCGCCCTCGTGACCGAGGCGGGCATCCCGGTGATCGAAGTGCACCTGTCGAACCCGCACGCGCGCGAGGAGTTCCGGCACACGAGCGTCATCTCGGGGGTTGCGACGGGGGTCATCGCGGGCTTCGGGTTCGGCTCGTACCGCCTCGCGCTCGACCACCTGCTGCGCCTGCCGTAAGGGCAGTCGCGCGCCCGTCGACTAGACTTTCGCGGCGGCGCGCTCGCGCGTGCCCGACCCCACTGCTTCTCACCGGAACGGAACTCTCGAACTCATGGCGACCACGAACGACATCAAGAACGGCAGCGTGCTCAACCTCGACGGGCAGCTGTGGAACGTCATCGAGTTCCAGCACGTCAAGCCGGGCAAGGGCGGCGCCTTCGTGCGCACGAAGATGCGCAACGTCATGAGCGGCAAGGTCGTCGACAAGACGTTCAACGCGGGCACCAAGGTCGAGTTCGCAACGGTCGACCGCCGCGACTACCAGTACCTGTACCAGGACGGCGCCGACTACGTGTTCATGGACACGACCGACTACGAGCAGGTCACCGTGCCGGCCTCGGTCGTCGGCGATGCCGCGAACTTCATGCTCGAGAACCAGATCGTGACGATCGCCATGAACGAGGGTGCCGCGCTCTACCTCGACCTGCCGGCCTCGGTCGTGCTCGAGGTCACCTACACCGAGCCGGGCCTGCAGGGCGACCGCTCGACGGGCGGCACGAAGCCCGCGACGCTCGAGACGGGGTACGAGATCCAGGTGCCGCTGTTCCTCGAGACGGGCACGAAGGTCAAGGTCGACACCCGGTCGGGTGACTACCTGGGCCGCGTCAGCGAGTAGTGAGCGCCCGCAGCAAGGCCCGCAAGCGGGCTCTCGACATGCTCTACATCGCCGATGTGCGGCAGGTGCCGATCGCCGAGGTTCTCGGCGATGAGGCTCGCCGGGCAGCCGCGGCGCCGCAGCGCGCCTCGAGCTGGCCGTACGCCGAGCAGATCGTGCGCGGTGTCGACGAGGCGCGCCACGAGATCGACGCCCTTATCGAGCAGCACGCCGTGGGATGGACCCTCGCGCGCATGCCCGTCGTCGACCGCGCCATCCTGCGCATGGCCACCTGGGAGCTGCGCGACAACCCCGAGATCCCCACGGCCGTGGCGATCGCCGAGGCCATGGAGCTCGCGAGCGTGCTCTCGACCGACGACAGCGCCCCCTTCGTGAACGGCGTGCTCGGCTCGATCGCCGACGACGTCCGCGCCTGAGCCGGGGGCGTCTGTGACGCCTGTGTGACGTTGTGTTGCACTCCGTGTCGTCGCGTGTCGAGCCGGTTTGCCGCGGCGCGAACACCGCTCGTACGGTGGCGTCATGTCGTCCCCCTCGCGCACGTCCGTCGCAGCATCCCCGGCTCTGCCGGTCTCGCTGCGCGGCATCGGCCGCACCTTCCCCGCGGCACGCGGTGGCGAGGCTCGCACGGTGCTGCGTGACGTGCAGCTGGAGATCGCCCCGGGCGAGATCGTCGCCCTGCTCGGCCCCTCGGGCTGCGGCAAGTCGACCCTGCTGCGCCAGATCAGCGGGCTCGACCGTCCGACCGCCGGCACGCTGACGATCGATCGCACTCCCGTGACGCCCGCCGACCAGCGGTCGGCTGTCGCCTTCCAAGAGCCGCGCCTGCTGCCCTGGCGCACGGTGGCGCGCAACGTCGAGCTCGGCCTGCCGCGCGGCGTCGACCGCCCTCAGGGGGCCGCGCGTGTCGCCGAACTGCTCGAACTCGTGCAGCTGAGCCACGCGGCGAGCCTGAAGCCGCGGGAGATCTCGGGCGGCATGGCCCAGCGCGTTTCGCTCGCCCGGGCTCTCGCGCGCGGTCCGGGCGTCCTGCTGCTCGACGAGCCCTTCGGGGCGCTGGATGCTCTGACCCGGTTGACGATGCAGGATCTGCTCGTCGACATCCACCGGGCCGAGCCGGCGACGATCGTGCTCGTCACGCACGATGTCGACGAGGCCCTGGCCCTCGCCGATCGGGTCGTGCTGCTCGGGACCCGCCACGACCGGCCCGGCGCCACGATCAGCATGATCCTCGACGTGCCGGGTGCGCGACCGCGCGACCGCGCGTCGGTCGTGCTCACGCGCCTCCGGGCGAAGCTCCTCGATGCGCTCGGCGTGCCGAGCCATCACGGCGGCTAGCCGCCCCTCGACCGCACCACCCGCACCTCCACCCCACCACCCGGTCATCCGACCGATCACCGAAAGGCCATCATGAGCACCCGCACCCGTCTGACCCTGCTGACCGCGACCGTCGCCGTGTCCGCCATGGCCATGACCGGCTGCGTCGCCGGTGAGGGCGCCTCGACCGGCACACCCGCCGAGGGTTCGGAGTGGTCGGACACGACGCTGACCCTCGACTTCGCGACGTACAACCCCTTGAGCCTCATCATCAAGGACCAGGGGTGGCTCGAAGCCGAGCTCGGCGATGACGTGACGGTCGAGTGGGTGCAGTCGGCCGGCTCGAACAAGGCCAACGAGGCCCTGCGCGCCGGCGCCATCGACGTGGGCTCGACGGCGGGCTCCGCCGCGCTGCTCGCGCGGTCGAACGGAAGCCCCATTCAGGCGATCAGCATCTACACGCAGCCGAATTGGGCGGCGATCGCCGTGCCGACCGGCAGTGACATCACCGAGGTCGCCGACCTCGTGGGGCGCACGGTCGCCGCGACGAAGGGCACCGACCCGTACTTCTTCCTGCTGCAGGCGCTGGCCGAGGCGGGGCTCTCGCTCTCCGACATCAGCCTGCAGAACCTGCAGCACGCCGATGGCAAGACCGCGCTCGAGACCGGGGCGGTCGACGCGTGGTCGGGGCTCGACCCGCTCCTCTCGACGTCGGTCTACAACGGCGCCGCCGAGATCATCTACGACAACGTCGACTTCAACTCCTACGGCTTCCTCAACGCGACGGAGGAGTTCATCGCCGCGAACCCCGACCTCGCGCAGCTCGTCGTCAACGCCTACGAGAAGGCGCGCGCGTGGGCGCTCGAGAACCCGGAGGAGACCGCGGCGATCCTCGCCGAGGTCGCGGGCATCGATATCGCGATCGCCGAGGCGACGATCGCCCGCACGGTCATCGACATCGACAACGTGCCCGGTCAGACGCAGCGCGATGTGCTCGCGATCATCGGCCCGATCTTCGTCGAGAGCGGCGATGTACCGAACCAGCAGCTCATCGACGACGCGCTCGACGCCCTGTTCAACGACACCTTCGCCGTGGCCGCCGATCCGGATGCGATCGGCTAAGCATGAGCTTCGACGAACGCGGCGGCGTTCCCGTCCGGCGCCCCTCCACCGAGGGGCGCCGTTCGGCGTCGCTCTTCCAGTTCGTGAGCAGCTTCGGCTACTCCGCCGCGGGAACCGCGATCTCCGAGAGCTCGCGGTCGCGGGCGACGATCGGAACCGTTCTGCTCGGGCTCGTCGTCCCCGTTCTGATCCTCGCGACCTGGTGGATCGCGGCCGAGTCGCCGAGCGTGCCCGACTACCTGCTGCCCTCGCCGCCTCAAGTGGTGCTGGCGGGTGTCGAGCTCGCCGAGTCCGGGCTGCTCGGCACATACATCCTGATCTCGCTGCAGCGCGTGCTGATCGGCTTCGCGATCGGCGCATCAATCGGACTCGCGATCGGCGCGCTCGTCGGCCTGTCGCCGCTCGCCTCGAAGCTGCTCAACCCGACGCTCGGCGCGTTGCGCGCGGTGCCCTCACTCGCCTGGTTGCCGCTGCTCGTCATCCTCATGGGCATCTTCGAGCCTCCGAAGATCACCCTCATCGCGATCGGAGCCGCCTTCCCGGTGTTCACGACCGTGGCGGGAGCCCTGCGACACGTTGATCCCCACCTCGTCGAGGCGGGTCGCGCCTTCGGACTCACGCGGTTTCGGCTGCTGACCGCCGTGCAGCTTCCGGCCGTCGTGCCCTCGGTCGTCTCGGGCCTGCGGCTCGCGCTCGTGCAGTCATGGCTGTTCCTCGTGGCGGCCGAGCTTGCGGGCTCGTCGATGGGGCTCGGGTTCCTGCTCATCGACTCGCAGAACAACGGGCGGATCGACCGCCTGTTCCTCGCGATCATCCTGCTCGGCGTCCTGGGCAAGACCACCGACGCGATCGTCGGCATCGGAGAGCGCGCCCTGCTCAAGCGCTGGGGCTGATCGGGCTAGACTGAGCGCGTTCGACGTCCTTTAACCACCGTCCTGTGAGGCGGGAAAGGAGGTCAGAGTGGTCGCACGCACCGTGCTGCACGACGCTGACATCACGCGCGCTCTGCGCCGCATCGCCCACGAGGTTCTCGAGAGCCGGCGCGGCGACGGCCGCCTCGTGTTCCTCGGCATCCCGACCCGCGGGGCCACGCTCGCCGACCGCATTCAGCGCATCGTTGAGGAGATCGAGCCGGGCGTCTCGACCGCCGGAGCACTCGACATCACGCTCTACCGCGACGACCTTGCCCGCACTCCGACGCGCACTCCCGCGCCGACGCGCATTCCCGCCGACGGCATCGACGACGCGATCGTCGTCCTCGTCGACGACGTGCTGTACTCGGGCCGCACTATCCGCGCCGCGCTCGACGCGCTGGTCGACCACGGGCGGCCCCGCGTCGTGCGCCTCGCGGTGCTCGTCGATCGCGGGCACCGCGAGCTGCCCATCCGCGCCGATTTCGTCGGCAAGAACCTGCCGTCGGCCACGAGCGAGCGGGTCTCGGTGCACCTCGTCGAGATCGACGGGGTCGATGAGGTGACGATCAAGCCATGAAGCATCTGCTGAGCACGCGTGACCTCGATCGTGAGACCGCCATCCGCATCCTCGATGTCGCGGAGGACATGGCGCAGACCGCCGACCGGGAGGTGCGCAAGCTTCCGCCGCTGCGCGGCAAGACGGTCGTCAACCTGTTCTTCGAAGACTCGACGCGCACGCGCCTCTCGTTCGAGTCGGCTGCCAAGCGCTTGAGCGCCGACGTCATCACCTTCAGCGCGAAGGGTTCGAGCGTCTCGAAGGGCGAGAGCCTGAAGGACACCGCCCAGACGCTCGCGGCGATGGGTGCCGATGCGATCGTCGTGCGGCACCACGACTCCGGTGCCGCGCATCAGCTCGCCCACGCCGGCTGGATCGACGCCGCCATCATCAACGCCGGCGATGGCACGCACGAGCACCCGACCCAGGCGCTGCTCGACGCCTACACAATCCGTGCCCGACGGTTCGGGGCTGAGGCCCGCGGGCGCGATCTTGCGGGCCTGCGCGTCGCGATCGTCGGGGACATCCTGCACTCGCGCGTCGCCCGCTCGAACGTCTGGCTGCTCACGACGCTCGGCGCCGACGTGCACCTCGTCGCCCCGCGGACCCTGCAGCCGCACGGCGTCGCGCAGTGGCCCGTCACGGTGCACGAGCACCTCGACGACGCGCTCGCGAGCGCTCCCGACGCGGTCATGATGCTGCGCATCCAGAGCGAGCGCATGCGCGACGCGTACTTCCCCTCCGCCCGCGAGTACGCGCGCGTCTGGGGACTCACCGCTGAGCGGCTCGCACTCCTCGGCCCCGATACGATGGTCATGCACCCCGGCCCGATGAATCGGGGACTGGAGATCTCGTCCGCCGCTGCCGACTCCGAGAGGTCGACGGTGCTCGCTCAAGTCACGAACGGGGTGTCGATCCGCATGGCCGTGCTCTACCTGCTCGTCGCCGGCTCCACCGGCACCGCCGAGCCGACGGGGGGCGAGGGATGACCGGCCTCCTCATTCGGGGTGCCGCGATGCTCGGCGCGCACGCAGAAGACCTCCGTGTGCGCGACGGACTCATCGCCGCTCGCGGATCGCTCTCGCCCGAGTCGGACGAGCACGTGATCGACGCCCGAGGGCTCGTCGCCCTCCCCGGACTCGTCGACCTGCACACGCACCTGCGCGAGCCCGGGGGAGAAGCGAGCGAGACGGTGCTCACCGGCACGCGCGCGGCCGCCGCGGGCGGCTTCACGGCCGTGCACGCGATGGCCAATACCTCGCCCGTCGCCGACACCGCGGGCGTCGTCGAGCAGGTGCAGCGGCTCGGGCAGCGCCACGGTTACGCCGACGTGCGGCCCGTCGGAGCGGTGACGGTCGGTCTCGCAGGCGAGCAGCTCGCTGAGATCGGCGCCATGGCGCGGTCGGAGGCGCGCGTGCGCGTGTTCAGCGACGACGGGATGTGCGTGCATGACCCCTTGCTCATGCGCCGCGCGCTCGAGTACGTCGCGACGTTCGACGGCGTCGTCGCCCAGCACGCGCAAGAGCCCCGACTGACGGCGGGCGCCCAGATGAACGAGGGCGTGCTGTCGGGCGAGCTCGGCCTCGCCGGCTGGCCCGCCGTGGCCGAGGAGTCGATCATCGCCCGCGATGTGTTGCTCGCCGAGCACGTCGGCGCGCGCCTGCACGTGTGCCATCTCTCCACCGCCGGCTCGGTCGACGTCGTGCGCTGGGCGAAGGCCCGCGGCATCGCCGTGACGGCCGAGGTCACTCCCCACCACCTGCTGCTGACCGAGGATCTCGCGCGCGGATACGACGCGCGCTTCAAGGTCAACCCGCCGCTGCGCCGCGACGAGGATGTGCTCGCCCTGCGCGCCGCTCTCGCCGACGGCACGATCGACATCGTCGCGACCGACCACGCCCCGCACCCCGTCGAGGCAAAGGAGTGCACGTGGGCCGAGGCGGCCTTCGGCATGGTCGGCCTCGAGTCGGCGCTCAGCGTGGTGCAGCAGGCCGTCGTCGATACGGGGATGCTCAGCTGGGCCGATGTCGCCCGCGTGCTCTCGAGCGCGCCGGCACGCATCGGGCGGCTCGAGGGCTACGCGCATCCGCTCGAGATCGGCTCGCCCGCCAACATCACCCTCCTGGACCCGTCGCACGCGCGCGAGTGGAGCACGGCCGACCTGCGGGGCCGCAGCACCAATACCCCGTACACCGGGCGGCAGCTTCCCGGCCGCGTCGTGCACACGGTGCACCGCGGCGTGCTGACCGTCGACGACGGAGCCCTCGTCGAACCCGAGGCCGTCGCGGCCGCTCACCAGGAGGTCGCCCGTGGATAGGCTGCTGCCCACGCTCATCATCGCCGCCGTCATCCTCGGCGTCTTCGTGCTCATGCTGCTCGGCTGGCGCGCCCGCATGCGTCGCCAGGCCGGGCTGCCGCGCCCGACGCCCGCTCCCGCGACACTCGCGCCCGCATCCATCGTCGCCGACGGCTGGTACGTCGCGACGACGGCCGCCGACGAGCCCCTGGAGCGCGTCGCGGTGCACGGGCTCGGGTTCCGCGCGCGGGCGACCGCGAGCGTGCATCCCGAGGGCCTCGTGCTGACCGTGCGCGGTCAGCAGGCGATCCTCATCGAGCCCGCCGCGCTGCGCGGGGCCGGTCGCGCCACCTGGGCGATCGACCGCGTCGTCGAGCGAGACGGCCTCGTGCTCATCGGGTGGATGCTCGGCGCGACCCCCGTCGACAGCTACTTGCGCATCCCCGAGGCGGCCGACGCGGCCGCCCTTGTCGCCGCCCTGCAGGCACTGACTCCCGCTCCCGCCACCGACCCCGCAGAAGGAATCGCATCGTGACCAGTTCCCCGGCCGTGCTCGTGCTCGAAGACGGCACCCGTTACGTCGGCCGCCGCTACGGCGCCGAGGGTCGCACCGTCGGGGAGGCGGTCTTCGCCACCGGCATGAGCGGCTACCAAGAGACGCTCACCGACCCGAGCTACGCGGGCCAGATCGTCGTCATGACGGCGCCGCACATCGGCAACACCGGCATGAACGACGACGACCCCGAGTCGCGGCGCATCTGGGTCGAGGGGTTCGTCGTGCGCGACCCCGCCCGCCGCGTCTCGAACCACCGCGCGACGCGCAGCCTCGACGACGACCTCGAGGGCCAGAGCATCGTCGGCATCAGCGGCATCGACACGCGCGCGCTCACGCGCCGCATCCGCGAGAGCGGGGCGATGCGCGCCGGCATCTTCTCGGGCGTCGACGCCGCCCTGAGCGACGACGAGCAGCTCGCGATCGTGCGGTCGTCGGCCGAGATGACGGGCCGCAACCTGTCGGCCGAGGTCTCGGTCGAGTCGGCCACCGTCATCCCCGCCGACGGGCCGTCGATCGGCCGCCTGGCTGTGCTCGACCTCGGCGTGAAGGAGTCGACGCTGCGCCAGCTGGCTCAGCGCGGCTTCGAGGTGCACGTACTGCCGCAGTCGGTGACGCTCGACGAGCTGCGGGCGATCGAGCCGGTCGCCGTCTTCTACTCGAACGGCCCCGGCGACCCCGCGGCGAGCGCCGCCCACGTCGAACTGCTGCAGGGAGTGCTGCGCGAGGGCCTGCCCTTCTTCGGCATCTGCTTCGGCAACCAGCTGCTCGGCCGCGCGCTCGGCTTCGGCACCTACAAGCTGCCCTACGGGCACCGCGGCATCAACCAGCCCGTGCTCGACAAGGCGACCGGCCGCATTGAGATCACCGCCCACAACCACGGCTTCGCGGTGGATGCCCCGCTCGAGGGGGTGGTGGTCAGCCCGGCGGGCTTCGGTCGCGTCGAGGTGAGCCACATCGGGCTCAACGACCAGGTCGTCGAGGGCCTCCGCGCGCTCGACATCCCCGCCTTCTCGGTGCAGTACCACCCCGAGGCGGCGGCCGGCCCGCACGACTCCACGTATCTGTTCGACCGGTTCCGCGAGCTCGTCGTGGCCCACACCTCGACCCCGAAGGCCAGCAACTGATGCCCAAGCGCGACGACATCAACAGTGTCCTGGTGATCGGCTCCGGCCCGATCGTCATCGGCCAGGCGGCCGAGTTCGACTACTCGGGTACTCAGGCCTGCCGTGTACTGCGCGCGGAGGGCATCCGCGTCATTCTCGTCAACTCCAACCCGGCGACGATCATGACGGACCCCGACTTCGCCGATGCGACCTACATCGAGCCGATCACTCCCGAGGTGATCGAGGCGATCATCGCGAAAGAGAAGCCGGATGCGGTGCTCCCGACCCTCGGCGGCCAGACGGCCCTCAACGCGGCCATCGCGCTGCACGAGCGGGGCATCCTCGCGAAATACGACGTCGAGCTGATCGGGGCCTCGTTCGAGGCGATCCACAAGGCGGAGGACCGTCAGCTGTTCAAGCAGCTCGTGCTCGACGCGGGTGCCGACGTGGCGCGCAGTCACATCGCCCACACGGTCGACGAGGCTGTCGCGTTCGCCGACGACCTCGGTTACCCCCTCGTCATCCGGCCGTCGTTCACGATGGGCGGCCTCGGTTCGGGCTTCGCGCAGAACCGTGAGCAGCTCGTCCGGATGGTGACCGACGGCCTCCACCAGTCGCCGACGACCGAAGTGCTGCTCGAGGAGTCGATCCTGGGCTGGAAGGAGTACGAGCTCGAGCTCATGCGCGACAACGCCGACAACACGGTCGTCGTGTGCTCGATCGAGAACGTCGACCCCGTCGGCGTGCACACGGGCGACTCGATCACGGTCGCGCCCGCACTCACGCTCACCGACCGCGAGTATCAGAACCTGCGCGACATCGGCATCCGCATCATCCGCGACGTGGGCGTCGACACGGGCGGCTGCAACGTGCAGTTCGCGGTCGACCCGGCGACGGGCCGGGTGATCGTCATCGAGATGAACCCGCGCGTCTCGCGCTCGAGCGCGCTGGCCTCGAAGGCCACGGGCTTCCCGATCGCGAAGATCGCCGCGAAGCTCGCGATCGGGTACCGGCTCGACGAGATCCCCAACGACATCACGAAGGTCACGCCCGCGAGCTTCGAGCCGACGCTCGACTACGTCGTCGTGAAGGTTCCGCGGTTCGCATTCGAGAAGTTCCCGGGCGCCGATGTCGAGCTCACGACGACCATGAAGTCGGTCGGCGAGGCGATGGCGATCGGCCGCAACTACTCCACCGCCCTGCAGAAGGCACTGCGCAGCCTCGAGAAACGCGGCAGCAGCTTCCACTGGACCGGCGAGCCCGGCGACAAGGATGCTCTGATCGCCGCCGCCCGCATCCCCACCGACGGCCGCATCGTCACCGTGCAACAGGCGATGCGCGCGGGCGCGAGCATCGACGAGCTCTTCACCGCCACCGGGATCGACCCGTGGTTCCTCGATCAGATGGTGCTCATCAACGAGGTCGCTGACGAGATCGCCGCCGCCCCTGCCCTGACCGGTGACGTCATCCGTCACGCGAAGGATCACGGGTTCAGCGACGCGCAGATCGCCGAGCTGCGCGGGCTCGACGAGGCCGCTGTGCGGGAGGCGCGCTGGGCGGCGGGGGTGCGGCCCGTCTTCAAGACCGTCGACACGTGCGCGGGCGAGTTCCCGGCGCTCACGCCGTACCACTACTCGAGCTACGACGACGAGACGGAGGTCGCCCCGAGCGACGCCCGCAAGGTCGTGATCCTGGGCTCGGGCCCGAACCGCATCGGCCAGGGCATCGAGTTCGACTACAGCTGCGTGCACGCGAGCTTCGCGCTGCGCGACGCCGGGTTCGAGACGATCATGATCAACTGCAACCCCGAGACGGTCTCGACCGACTACGACACGAGCGACCGCCTCTACTTCGAGCCGCTCACGCTCGAAGACGTGCTCGAGGTGATCCACGCCGAATCGGCGACCGGCGAGCTCGTGGGCGTCGTGGTGCAGCTCGGCGGCCAGACCGCCCTCGGCCTCGCGCACGGGCTCGAGCGCGCGGGCATCCCGATCCTCGGCACGAGCCCCGACGCGATCGACCTGGCGGAGGAGCGGGGGGCGTTCTCGCGCATCCTCGACGAGGCCGGCCTCACCTCTCCGCGCAACGGCACGGCGACGGACGTCGACAGCGCTGTCTCGATCGCCGAGGGCATCGGCTACCCCGTGCTCGTGCGCCCGAGCTTCGTGCTCGGCGGGCGCGGCATGGAGATCGTGTACGACAGCGCGAGCCTCGTCGACTACTTCGACCGGGTGAAGGATCAGGCGATCATCGGGCCCGAGCAGCCGCTGCTCGTCGACCGGTTCCTCGACGACGCCGTCGAGATCGACGTCGACGCGCTCTACGACGGCGATGAGCTCTACATCGGCGGCATCATGGAGCACATCGAGGAGGCCGGCGTGCACTCGGGCGACTCGGCCTGCACCTTGCCGCCCGTGACGCTCGGCGCCTCGGTCATCGACCGCGTGCGCGAGGCGACCCGGGGCATCGCCGCGGGCATCGGCGTGCGGGGCCTCATCAACGTGCAGTTCGCGATCGGGGCGGGAGTGCTGTACGTGCTCGAGGCCAACCCGCGCGCCTCGCGCACGGTGCCGTTCGTGTCGAAGGCGCTCGGCATCCCGCTCGCGAAAGCGGCCTCGCTCGTGATGACGGGCCGCAGCATCCGCTCGCTCGTCGCCGACGGCCTGCTGCCGGCCGGCGACGGCTCGAGCGTGCCGCTCGACGCGCCGGTTGCGGTCAAGGAAGCGGTGCTGCCGTTCAAGCGGTTCCGCACGCGCGAGGGCGTCATCGTCGACTCGGTGCTCGGGCCCGAGATGCGCTCGACCGGCGAGGTCATGGGCATCGACCGCGACTTCCCGCGCGCCTTCGCCAAGAGCCAGGACGCCGCCTACGGCGGGCTGCCGAAGCACGGCGTCGTGTTCGTCTCGGTCGCCGACCGCGACAAGCGCGCGGTCGTGCTGCCCGCGCTGCGTCTGCACCAGCTCGGTTTCGAGCTGTGGGCGACCGAGGGCACGAACGAGGTGCTGGCGCGCTACGGCATCGCCGCGCGCGTCGTGCGCAAGCACAGCGGGGCGGCCGACGGCGAGCCCTCGATCGTCGATCTCATCAACGCGGGCGAGGTCGACATCGTCATCAACACGCCCTCGGGCCGATCGGCGCGCGCCGACGGCATCGAGATCCGCACGGCGACCGTCGCGGCCGACAAGCCGCTGTTCACGACGATCGCGACGGTCGGTGCCGCGGTCGCCTCGCTCGAGACCGCCACCGAGCCGGTGACGGTGACGAGCCTGCAGGACTACGCGATCGCCCGGGCGGCGCGCGCATGATGCCCTTCGGCGAGCGGTTGCAATCGGTCGTGGATGCTCACGGTCGGTTGTGCTTGGGGCTCGACCCGCACGCCTCGCTGCTCGAGCAGTGGGGCCTCGCCGACGACGCTCAGGGTGCGCGCTCGCTCGCGATGACCGCGATCGACGCGGCGCACGGCCGGGTCGGGATCGTCAAACCGCAGGCCGCATTCTTCGAGCGCTTTGGCGCGGCGGGCTACGCCGTGCTCGAGGAGGTCATTCGCACCGCGCGCGACGCGGGGTTCCTCGTGATCGCCGATGTCAAGCGCGGCGACATCGGCTCGACGGCGGCCGCCTACGGCGAGGCGTGGCTCGCGCCCGGATCGCCGCTCGAGTCCGACGCGATGACCGCCGTCGCCTATCAGGGCCTGGGGTCGCTCGACCCCGTCATCGACCTCGCACATCAGCACGGGAAGGGCGTCTTCGTGCTCACGGCGACCTCCAACCCCGAAGGGCGCGGGGTTCAGCAGTCGGTGAGCGGCAGCGGCCGGTCCGTTGCCGGGCAGCTCGCCCGGGACGTGGCCGTGCGCAACGCGTCGGCGCGCGGGTGGGGGTCGATCGGCGTCGTCATCGGCGCGACCGAACCCATTACCGCGAGCGGCATCGACCCCGTGCTGCTGCAGCACACGCCCGTGCTCGGCCCGGGCTTCGGCTACCAGGGCTCACGACTGGGCGACCTCGCGAGCGTTTACGGCGTCGCCGCCGGCTCCGTCATCCCGACGGTGACCCGCAGCGTGCTCTCGGCCGGACCCGACGGCCTCGCGGCGGCCCTCGACGCCCACCGGGCGGAGCTCGCCGCGTGACCACCCCCATGCCCGAGGTCGACCGTGCCGCCGCGTCGCGTGCGGCCGTGGCCGCCCGGCGGGCACGAGCGGCCGTCAAAGAGGCCGTGCGCGCGGGGGAGCGCACCGCGATCGACGTCGCGGAAGCGGCGTGGGCGGCGCCGGAGGGCCCCGAGGCGGGGATGCGCGTCGCCGAGTTGCTGGGAACGTTGCGGGGGCTCGGTCCGAAGCGCGTCGATGACGCACTCGAGATGCTGCGGATCTCGCCCGTCAAGCGGCTCGGCGGCCTCGGCCACCTGCAGCGGGACCGCCTGCGATCGTGGCTGCGCGCGCGCGAGGGCGTCGCGGGCCGCGGCCGCCTCGTCGTGCTCGCCGGCCCCACGGCGGTCGGCAAGGGCACGGTGGCCGGATACATCCGCGAGCACCACCCCGACGTGCTGCTGAGCGTCTCGGCCACGACGCGCGCGCCTCGACCGGGCGAGCGCGACGGCGTGCACTACTACTTCGTCGACGACGCGGGCTTCGACGCGCTCATCGACCGCGGCGACCTGCTCGAATGGGCGACGGTGCACAACGCCTCGCGCTACGGCACACCGCGGCCTCCCGTCGAGGCCGCTCTCGCGGCCGGGCGCAGCGTGTTGCTCGAGATCGATCTGCAGGGCGCCCGTCAGGTGCGTGCCTCGATGCCCGAGGCGCTGCTGGTGTTCCTGCAACCGCCCAGTTGGGAGGAGCTCGTGCGTCGGCTCGTGGGCCGGGGAACCGAGTCGGCCGAGGAGCAGGCGCGTCGGCTCGAGACCGCGCGGGTCGAGCTCGCGGCGCAAGACGAGTTCGACGAGCTCGTCGTCAACGACGATGTGCGCCGTGCGGCGCAGGAGGTCGTAGACTTGCTCACAGTGCCCAGCGGCGCAGCGCGACCGTCCGGTCGCGCCGGCTCGGCACGCTGACGAGACTGCGATACCGAGACCCGGGGCCATCGAGCGCCGGGCGGAACGAGAGCGAGAGACCCATGGCTGACAAGAACTCGGGCATTATCGAGCCCCCCATCGACGATCTGCTGTCGAAGGTCGACTCGAAGTACCAGCTGGTCATCTTCGCCTCGAAGCGCGCGCGCCAGATCAACGACTACTACGCCGACCTGCACGAGGGCAGCCTGTTCGACAACGTCGGCCCGCTCGTCGACTCGACCGTCGACGACAAGCCGCTCTCGGTCGCGCTGCACGAGATCAACGAGGACAAGCTCGTCCTGACCCGCCTCACGGACTAGGTCCGATCCGCATGGCCGCTGCGACGACGGATGCTCCGCGTCGACTGACGGTCGTGCTCGGCATCACGGGCGGCATCGCGGCGTACAAGGCCGTCGGTGTCGCCCGTGAGTTCGTCGTGGCCGGCCACGACGTGCACATCGTCGCGACGGAGGGCGCACTGCGCTTCGTCGGGCGTCCGACGCTCGAGGCGATCAGTCGCAATCCCGTGCACACCGACCTCTACGAGGGCGTCGCCGAGGTGCGCCACGTGGCACTCGGGCAGCGCGCCGACCTCATCGTGATCGCGCCCGCGACGGCCCACACGATCGCCTCGCTCGCGGCGGGGCTCGCGGGCGACCTGCTCGGCACGACGGTGTTGGCGAGCGCCGCACCCCTCGTGATCGCGCCCGCCATGCACACCGAGATGTGGGAGCACGCGGCAACGGTGGCCAATATCGCGACGCTGCGGGCGCGCGGGGTGACTATCGTCGGTCCCGACTCCGGGCGACTGACGGGCACCGACGTCGGCGCGGGGCGTATGACCGAGCCCGCCGCGATCGCGGCCGCCGCACTGGCGGTCGTCGGACCGCGAGATCTCGCCGGCCGCCGCATCCTGATCTCGGCCGGGGGCACGCGCGAGCCGCTCGACCCCGTGCGCTTTCTCGGCAACCGCTCGAGCGGCCGGCAGGGTGTCGCCCTCGCGGCCGCCGCCCTCGCGCGCGGCGCTGACGTGACGCTCGTCGCCGCCCATCTCGATGTCGCCCCTCCCTCCGGGGCGACCCTCGTCGAGGTCGGCACGGCCGCCGAGCTCGAGGCGGCCATGCGCGAGGGCGCCGCGCACGCCGACACCGTGATCATGAGCGCCGCAGTCGCCGACTTCCGACCAACCGTCGTCGCCGAGGGCAAGATCAAGAAGGATGCCGTGGGCGAGACCCTGCGCCTCGAACTGGAGCGCACTCCCGATGTGCTCGCGGGGCTCGCCGCCGCGCGGCGCCCCGGGCAGCGCATTGTGGGGTTCGCCGCCGAGACGGAGGCCGACGAGCAGCAGTTGCTGCGCATCGCGGCCGAGAAAGCCGCGCGCAAAGGCGTCGATCTGCTCGTCGTCAACAGGGTGGGCTGGAACGAAGGGTTCGGCGCTCCGACCAATGCCGTCATCATGCTCGACGGCGGCGGTAGCGTGGTGGCACGGGCCGAGGGCGAGAAGGCGACCGTCGCGCACCGTATCCTCGACCTGCTCGTCTAGCCGCGCATCCCGCCGCCCGCTGCACGCCGTCCACCCGCACGCCCGCACGATCACGACAGGAACCCCATGACCGCGCTGCGACTGTTCACCTCCGAGTCGGTCACCGAAGGTCACCCCGACAAGATCTGCGACCAGATCTCCGACAGCATCCTCGACGCACTGCTGGCTGCTGACCCGCACAGCCGCGTCGCCGTCGAGACCCTCGTCACGACGGGCCTCGTGCACGTCGCGGGCGAGGTCACGACGAGTGGCTACGTCGACATCCCGGGCATCGTGCGCAAGCGGGTGACCGACATCGGCTACACCTCGAGCGACGTCTGGTTCGATGGCCGCTCGTGCGGCGTCTCGGTGTCGATCGGCGAGCAGTCGCCCGACATCGCCCAGGGCGTCGACGCGGCCTTCGAGTCGCGAGAGGGCACGAGCACCGACGCCGGCGACGTTCAAGGTGCGGGCGACCAGGGCATCATGTTCGGCTACGCCACGACCGAGACCCCGCAGCTCATGCCGCTGCCCATTTGGCTCGCGCACCGCCTGGCCGAGCGGCTGGCCGAGGTGCGCAAGCAGGGCGTGCTCGACTACCTCGCGCCCGACGGCAAGACGCAGGTGACGATCGGCTACGAGGGCGCCGTGCCCCGCACGGTCGAGACCGTCGTGCTTTCGACCCAGCACCTGCCCTCGGTCTCGACCGAGCAGCTGCGCGAGGAGGTGCGGCGCGCCGTCATCGACCCCGTGCTCGAGGCGGCCGGGTTCGCCGCCGCTGCGCCGCGCGTGCTCATCAATCCGACCGGGCGGTTCGAGATCGGCGGGCCGCAGGGCGACGCCGGGCTCACCGGCCGCAAGATCATCGTCGACACCTACGGCGGGGCGTCGCGCCACGGCGGCGGCGCCTTCAGCGGCAAGGACCCGTCGAAGGTCGACCGCTCCGCCGCCTACGCCATGCGCTGGGTCGCGAAGAATGCCGTCGCGGCGGGGCTCGCCGATCGGCTCGAGGTGCAAGTGGCCTACGCGATCGGCACCGCCGCCCCCGTCGGCCTGTACGTCGAGACCTTCGGCACGGCGCACGTCGACGAGTCCCGCATCATCGAGGCGATCCGCACGGTGTTCGACTTGCGGCCGGGCGCGATCATCCGCGACCTCGACCTCCTGCGTCCCATCTACGCCCAGACGAGCACCTACGGCCACTTCGGCCGTGAGCTTCCCGGCTTCACCTGGGAGCGCCTCGACCGCGTCGACGCGCTGCGCGCGGAGGCCGGTCTTTAGCGTGTCCTCGGCATCCATCGCCCGGGTGCTGCTCGATTCGCCCCTGCCGCAGCTCGACCGGCTGTTCGACTACCGCATCCCCGACCGCTGGAGAGAGCTCGCGCAGCCGGGCGTGCGCGTGCTCGTGCCGTTGCGATCCGCCGGGCGACAGGCGAAGGGCTACATCGTCGAGCTCGCCGACGAGGTCGGCTACGAGGGAGTGCTGAGCGAGCTCGACGAGGTCGTCTCGCCCGCGCCCGTGCTCGACGCCGTGGTGTGGCGGCTCGTGCGGCGCGCCGCCGATCGTGCGGCGGGCGTCGCGAGCGACCTCGTTCGACTCGCGGTGCCGCCGCGGCAGGTGCGGGTCGAGAAGGCCTGGCTCGCGCGCCGTGCCGAGTCGGCCGCCGCAACCGCCGCCCGCGAGACCACGCGCCCCTCGGCGCCCGCCGTGACCGGCTATGCCGCCGAGTCCCTCGCCGCGGTCCTGCCCGGCGCGGGCGACCCGCTCGTCGCCGTCGGTACCGACGAGTCCGAGGCGCGCCGCCGCGTCGCCCTCACCGCCATCCCCACCCCGGTCGAGCTCGCCGATGGCTCGTGGGTGCCGGCCGCCCTGCGCACCCTCGCCGAACTCGCCGCGGCGAGCCTCGCCGCGGGCCGCAGCGCGATCATCAGTGTTCCCGACTACCGCGACCTCGACCACCTCTCGAGCTGCCTCGCCGCGCTCGCGCCCGCAGAGGACGTCGCCCGCATCGATGCCGTGCAGCCCGCGGCCGACCGCTACCGGGCATTCCTGCGCACGCTCGAGCCGCGACCAGTCATCGTCATCGGCAACCGGTCGGCGTTGCTCGCGCCCGCCCCCGCCCTCGGGCTCATCGCCGTCTGGGATGACGGTGACGGCCTGCACGTCGAGCCGCATGCGCCGGGCATCCACAGTCGCGATCTGGCGCTCCTGCGGCAGGAGGATGCAGGATGCGCACTCGTGCTCGCCGCCCACGCACGCAGCACCGACGTGCAGCGCCTGGTCGAGCTCGGGTGGATGTCCGCGGTCGAGCCGAGCGGCCGCTGGCGGCGCCGCATCACGCCGACGGCCCACCAGACGGCGCCCGACGCGGCCGCGGCGCGGGCCCGCATCCCGTCGAGTGCGTGGCGCGCCGTCGCTGACGCCCTGCAGCGCGGTCCGGTGCTCGTGCAGGTGGCTCGGCCCGGCTACGCGCCGCGCCTGGCGTGCGTCGACTGCGGCGAGACCGCCCGCTGCACGACCTGCCGCGGTCCGCTCGGCATCCCGCGCGCGGGTGCCGCGGCCTCGTGTCGCTGGTGCGGCGCGCTCGCGGTCGGGTGGCGCTGCGCGACGTGCGAGGGGGAGCGTTGGCGCACGGTGGGGCAGGGGTCTGTGCGCACGGCCGACGAGCTCGGTCGAGCCTTCCCTGGCGCCCGCGTCGTGGTCTCCGACGGCGCGACTCCGCTGCAATCGGCACCGGCCGGTCGCACGCTCGTCGTCGCGACGCGCGGCGCTGAGCCGCTCGTTCCGGGCGGCTACCGCGCGGTGCTGCTGCTCGACGGCGAGGGGATGCTCGCGCGCGAGAGCCTGCGCGTTGTCGAAGACTGCGTGCGCTCGTGGTGCAACGCGGCCGCCCTGGCAGCCCCCGACGCGCCCGTACTGCTCGTCGGCGTCGGTGGGCCTGTCGCGACCGCGCTGGCGACGGGCAGCCCCGAGCGCATCGCCGCGAGCGAGCTCGCCGACCGCCGCACGCTCCGCTTCCCGCCCGCCGTGAGGGTGGCGGCGCTCGCGGGCACACCGGAGGCCGTCGCGCGCGCGACCGCACTGCTCGACGACCTCGACGGCGTCGACGTGCTCGGCCCCATCGAGCTCGACGAGGGCCGCGTTCGGGCCATCGTGCGCCTCGACTACGGCCGTGGCGCCGAGGTCGCCGGGCTGCTCAAGGCCGAGCTCGTTCGCGGTGCGACCGCCCGCGCCCCGCGGGTGCCGGGAGCGCCGCCGCGGCGCCGCGTGCCGGCGCTGCGCGTGCGGTTCGACGACACCGAGCCGTTCGACGACCCGACGGGACGCCCGCCGGGTCCCTGAGGCGGTCGAGCCGCGTGCGGGCATCCGGTTGAATGGGGGCATGCCCGCGCTGCGTCTCGTCGTCGCCGGCAGCCCCGAGGCTGCCGTTCCCTCCGTGACGACCCTCGCGGCGAGCGAGCACGAGGTCGTGCGGGTCATCACCCGCCCGCCCACGCCGCAGGGTCGCCGACGGGTGCTGTCGCCGACCCCCGTGGCGGTCGAAGCGCAGCGACTCGGCCTGCCCGTGCTCGAGGCGCGGCGCCTCGGCGAGATCGAGTCCGAGCTGCTGCCGCTGGCCGTCGATCTCGGCGTCATCGTCGCCTATGGGGCCCTCGTGCGCCCACCGCTGCTCACGTGGCCCCGCCTCGGCTGGATCAACCTGCACTTCTCGCTGCTGCCGCGCTGGCGCGGCGCGGCCCCCGTGCAGCACGCGATCATCGCCGGCGACGCCGAGACCGGGGCGACGGTGTTCCAGTTGACCGAGGGCCTCGACGAGGGCGAGTGGTTCGCGCGCCTGACGACACCGATCGGCGCACAGCGCACGGCCGGCTCGCTCCTCGACGAGCTCAGTCGGTCGGGAGCCGATCTCGTGCTCGAGGTCGTCGATGCCCTCGCGGCGGGAACGGCCGTCGCGCGGGCGCAAGAGGGCGAGGTGACGCTCGCGCCCAAGCTCGAGCGCGACGATGCCGAGCTGCACTGGGCTGAACCCGCGGAGGCCGTGCACGCGCGGCTGCGGGGCGTCACGCCCGAGCCGGGCGCCTTCACCCGCTGGGCGGAGCAGATCATCAAGATCCACGAGGCGGCGATCGCGCGGGATGCTGCGCCCCTCCCGCCGGGACGGGTGCGTCGCACGGGCGGTCGCGTGCTGGTCGGCACCGCGACGCACCCCCTCGAGCTGCTGCGGGTGCAGCCCGCGGGCAAGCAGTCCATGCCCGCAGCGGACTGGGCCCGAGGGCTGCCCGCCGACCGCGAGCCGGTGTTCACGTGACCGACCGGCCGCAGTCGGAGGGGTCGCGAGCCCGGGCGCGCACCACGGCGACGCCGCGCCAGGTGGCCTTCGACGTGCTGCGTGCGGTCGCCGACGACGATGCCTATGCCAATCTCCTGCTGCCGCCGCGCCTGCGCCGTGCGCGGTTGACGGGAGCCGACGCGGCCTTCGCGACCGAGCTGACCTACGGCACGCTGCGTCGTCGGGGCCATTACGACCGGGTCATCGCTCTCGCCGCGAGTCGGGAGATCGGCGCGATCGATCCCGTCGCGCTCGACGTGCTGCGGCTCGGGGCGCACCAGCTGCTCGGCATGAGCACGCCCGCCCACGCTGCCGTCGGCGAGACGGTCGAGCTGACGCGCCGGGCACGCGCCGCCCGAACGACCGGGTTCGTCAACGCTGTGCTGCGCACCATTTCGCGCGACGACGACGCGACCTGGACCGGGCGCCTGCTCGAGGGGGTCACCGACTCCGATGAGCGCGCCGGCGTCGCGCACGCCCATCCTCCGTGGCTCGTGGGGGCGCTGCGCACAGCCCTCGAGCGGGAGGGTCGGGGCGCCGAGCTCGAGGCGCTGCTCGTGGCCGACAATCTGCCGCCCCGCGTGACGCTGGCGTCGCTTCCGGGGCTGAGCGGCCCCGAGACGCTCGGCGAGCGCACGTCCTACTCGCCGGTCGGCGCCCGATCGGCGGCGGGCGACCCCGCCGCGCACCCCGCCGTCGCCGCGGGCTCCGCCCGGGTGCAGGACGAGGGTTCGCAGCTCGCGGCGCTCGCGCTGTCCCGCGCGCACCCGGTAGGAGCGGGGGAGCGCTGGCTCGACCTGTGCGCCGGTCCGGGCGGCAAGGCCGCGCTGCTCGCCGCCGAAGCCCGCGCGGCCGGCGCCGACCTCGTCGCGAACGAGGTCGTGCCCGCGCGCGCCGAGCTCGTCCGCCGGGCGCTGCACGCGGTCGATCCCGGCGTCGAGGTGCGCGTCGGAGACGGCCGCGCGATCGGCGCGAGCGAACCGCGCGCCTTCGACCGCATCCTGCTCGACGCCCCCTGCACGGGACTCGGGGCCCTGCGCCGCCGACCCGAGGCCCGCTGGCGCAAGACCGAGGCCGATGTCGCCCCGCTCGCCGCGCTGCAGGGCGAGCTGCTGCGCAGCGCGCTCGCGGCGCTGCGGCCCGGGGGAGTGCTCGCCTATGTGACGTGCTCGCCGCACCCCGACGAGACGACCGCGATCGTGGATGCCCTCCTCACCGAGCGCCCCGACGAGGTCGCCCCGCTCGACGCACGGGCCGTGCTCGCGGGGCTCACGCTCACCCCGCTCGATCTCGGCGAGCTGCCGCATGGAGCCGCGCAGCTCTGGCCGCACCGGCACGGAACCGATGCGATGTTCATCCAGCTGCTGACGCGCCTCGCTACGCTGGCGACGTGACCGTGCGCATCAATCCGAGCATCCTGTCGGCGGACTTCGTGAACCTGCAGCGCGATGTCGAGCGCATCGCGAGCGCCGATCTCGTGCACGTCGACGTCATGGACAACCACTTCGTGCCGAACCTCACCTTCGGTCCGCAGATGGTCGGTCGGCTGCAGGCGATCGCGCCGATTCCGCTCGACGTGCATCTCATGATCAGCGATGCCGACCGGTGGGCACCCGGCTACGCCGAGCTCGGGGCGTTCTCGGTCACCTTTCACGCCGAAGCCGCGAGCGATGTCGTCGAGACGGCGCGCGCGCTGCGCGAACGCGGCAGCCGCGCCGGACTCGCGGTCAAGCCCGGCACCGCGATCGAGCCGTACCTCGAGCTGCTGCCCGAGTTCGATCAGGTGCTCGTCATGACAGTCGAGCCCGGTTTCAGCGGGCAGTCGTTCATGGCCGAGACGATGCCGAAGCTGCGCACGCTGCGGCAGGCCGTCGAGCGCCACGGGCTCGACGTGTGGCTGCAGGTCGACGGTGGCATCGCGCTCGACACGATCGGCATCGCGGCCGAGGCGGGCGCCGACACCTTCGTCGCCGGGTCGGCCGTGTACGGCCGCGACAGCGTCGAGGCCGCCATCGCCGAGCTGCGCTCGGCCGCGGAGGCGCACTCGCACGGAACGCCCGGCCGGGTCTGATTGGATGGACGTATGAGCCAGAACACGAAGCCCGAGATCGACTTCTTCGAGGGACCCGCGCCCACCGACCTCGTCATCACCGACCTCGTCGTCGGCACTGGCGCCGAGGCGGCCCCCGGGTCGACGGTCGACGTGCACTACGTCGGCGTCGAGTTCGAGACGGGCGAGGAGTTCGACGCCTCGTGGAACCGCGGATCGTCGATCAACTTCCCGCTCGGCAGCCTCATCGCCGGCTGGCAGAAGGGCATCCCCGGCATGAAGGTCGGCGGTCGCCGCCAGCTCGTCTGCCCGCCGCACCTCGCCTACGGTCCCGCCGGCGGCGGTCATCGTCTGTCGGGCAAGACGCTCGTCTTCGTCATCGACCTGCTCGGCGTCTCCTAACCGCGCGAACGCACGGCACCGGCCCGGTAGCCTGGGCCGGTGAAGACTTTCGACGCGCTGTTCGCCGAGCTGAGCGAGAAGGCGCGCGTGCGCCCCGAGGGCTCGGGAACCGTCGCGCAACTCGATGCGGGCATCCATGCGATCGGCAAGAAGATCGTCGAGGAGGCCGCCGAGGTGTGGATGGCCGCCGAGTTCCAGACCGACGAGCAGACGGCCGAAGAGGTCTCGCAGCTGCTGTACCACCTGCAGGTGCTGCTGCTGGCGAAGGGCCTCACGCTCGACGACGTCTACAAGCACCTCTAGACCACTTGCGGCCCGGCACGGGCGCGCCAACACCGAAGAGACCAGACCATGCTGAGAATCGCGGTACCCAACAAGGGTTCGCTCTCCGAGACCGCCGTCGAGATGCTCGTCGAGGCGGGCTATGCGGGGCGCCGCGACCCGCGCGCGCTCACGGTCGCCGACCCGCGCAACGGCGTCGAGTTCTTCTACCTGCGCCCGCGCGACATCGCGACCTACGTCGGCTCGGGCGCGCTCGATGTGGGCATCACGGGCCGCGACCTGCTGCTCGACTCCGGCTCGGCCGCCGTCGAGATCCAGCCGCTCGACTTCGGCGGCTCGACCTTCCGCTTCGCCGCCCCTCCCGGCACCGTGTCGACGCTCGCCGATCTCGCGGGCGTGCGCGTCGCGACGAGCTACCCGGGGCTCGTGGGCGGCTTCCTCGCCCAGCACGGCATCACTGCTCAGCTCATCCGCCTCGACGGCGCCGTCGAATCGGCGGTGCGCCTCGGGGTGGCGGATGCGGTGGCCGACGTCGTCTCGACCGGCTCGACCCTACGCGCGCAGGGCCTCGAGATCGTCGGCCCCGTCATCCTCGAGTCGACGGCCGTGCTCATCAGCGCGCAACCCGACCGGGCCGGCATCGCGACGCTGCAACGGCGACTGCAGGGCGTGCTCGTCGCGCGGCAGTACGTGCTCATAGACTACGACCTGCCCCGCGAACTCCTCGAGCGGGCGCAGGCCATCACGCCGGGCCTCGAGTCGCCCACTGTCTCGCCCCTCGCCGACGGCTCGTGGGTCGCCGTGCGGGCCATGGTGCCGCGCGACGAGACCAATCACGTCATGGACGCGCTCTACGAGCTCGGTGCCCGGGCGATCCTCGTCAGCTCGATCCACGCCGCCCGCATCTGATGGCCGTCTCCGTCCGGGTCATCCCCTGCCTCGACGTCGCCGCGGGCCGCGTGGTCAAGGGGGTCAACTTCCTCGATCTGCGCGACGCGGGCGACCCCATCGAACTCGCGCGCACCTACTACGAGCAGGGTGCCGACGAGATCACGTTCCTCGACGTGAAGGCCACGGTCGACAACCGCGAGACGATGTTCGACCTCGTCCGGGCGACGGCCGAGCAGGTGTTCATCCCGCTCACGGTCGGGGGCGGCGTGCGCGCGGTCGACGACGTCGCTCGACTGCTCGCCCACGGGGCCGACAAGATCGGCGTCAACAGCGCCGCCATCGCACGCCCCGCGCTCATCGATGAGATCGCCGACCGATTCGGTGCCCAGGTCTGCGTGCTCTCGCTCGACGTCACGCGCGATGCCGCGGCACCGAGCGGCTTCGTCGTCACGACCCATGGCGGTCGAGAGCGCACGAGCATCGACGCCGTCGCGTGGGCGCGCGAGTCGATCGAGCGCGGCGCCGGCGAGCTGCTCGTCAACTCGATCGACGCCGACGGCACGAAGAACGGATTCGATCTCGAGCTCATCGAGGCGATCGCCGAGATCTCGAGCGTGCCCGTGATCGCCTCGGGTGGCGCAGGAGCGCTGCAGCACTTCGCCCCCGCGGTGGCGGCCGGTGCCCACGCCGTGCTCGCGGCGAGCGTCTTTCACAACGCGGAGCTCACGGTCGGCCAGGTCAAGGATGCGCTGCGCGCAGAGGGGATGAGCGTGCGATGAGCGAGCTCGACATCGATGCGGTGCTCGACCGCGTGCGGTTCGATGCGGCCGGGCTGCTGCCGGCCGTCATCCAGCAGCACGACACGCGCGAGGTGCTCATGGTCGGCTGGATGGACGCCGAGGCGCTGCGCCGCACGCTCACCGAGGGCCGTGTGACGTTCTGGAGCCGCTCGCGGCAGGAGTACTGGCGCAAGGGCGACACGAGCGGCCACGCGCAGCACGTGCGCGGCGCCGCGCTTGACTGCGACGGAGACACCTTGCTCGTGCAGATCGACCAGGTAGGCGTGGCGTGCCACACGGGCGCGCGCTCCTGCTTCGACGTCGACCCGCTCGAGCCCGTTGTGGGAGCCCGCTCGTGAGCACGACGACGCGCGAGGAGTTCGCCCGGCAGCTGGCCACCGCGCGGGTCGTGCCGGTCATCCGCACCCTCTTCGCCGACGCGCTCACGCCGGTCGGCCTCTACCGTTCCCTCGCCGAGGGCCGCACGGGCGGCTTCCTGCTCGAATCCGCCGAGCAGGGCGGCATCTGGTCGCGCTATTCCTTCGTCGGCGTGCGCTCGTTCGGGGTGCTGACCGAGCACCAGGGCGCCGCTGTCTGGCTCGCCGATTCGCTGGATGCCGAGCGCGCGTTCGGCGGCCCCATGCCCTCCACGACCCTCGCGGCCCTCGACGCTCTCTACGCGCGCTGGCGCTCGCCCGACGTGCCCGGCAATCCGCCGTTGACGGGCGGGCTCGTCGGGTTCATCGGCTGGGACGCCGTGCGGCAGGTCGAGCACCTGCCGGATGCGCCGCCCAGCGACTTCCCCTGCCCCGAGCTGGCGATGGCCTTCGTGAGCGAGCTCATCGTCATGGACCACCGACAGGGCACCGTCTCGCTCATCGCGAGCGCGCTCGGCGACGGTGTCGACGACGAGCAGGCGCTGTGGTCGGATGCCCAGCAGCGGCTCGACGCGCTCGAAGCCTCCCTCGCCGCCCCGGCCGAGCCCGGCATCGCGCGGATCGACCTCGACACCGCACCGCGACCGCATCACCGCTCGACCCCCGCCGAGTTCCTCGCAGCGGTCGAGCGCTCGAAGCAGTTCATCCGCGATGGCGACGTGTTCCAGGTCGTGGTCGGGCAGCGTTTCGACCACGAGCTCACGGCGAGCCCCCTCGACGTCTACCGCGTGCTGCGCGCACTCAACCCCTCGCCCTACATGTACGCGCTCGCCCTCGAGACCGCCGAGGGCGCGCCGTACGCGATCGTCGGGTCGTCACCCGAGGCACTCGTGAAGGTGACCGACGGGCGCGTCTACACGCACCCGATCGCGGGCTCCCGGCCGCGCGGCGACACCCCGGAGCGCGACGGAGAGCTCGCCGACGAACTGCTCGCCGACCGCAAAGAGCAGGCGGAGCACCTCATGCTCGTCGACCTGGGCCGCAACGACCTGTCGAAGGTCTGCCGGGCCGGTTCGGTCGAGGTGACCGAGTTCATGCAGGTCGAGCGCTTCAGCCACATCATGCACCTCGTCTCGAGCGTCGAGGGCGACCTGCGATCCGACGTCACGCCCATCGACGTGTTCCGGGCCACCTTTCCCGCCGGCACCCTGAGCGGAGCGCCGAAGCCGCGGGCGCTGCAGATCATCGACGAGCTCGAGCCCGCCCGCCGCGGTGTCTACGGGGGAGTCGTCGGGTACTTCGGCTTCTCCGGCGATCTCGATCTCGCGATCGCGATCCGCACGGCCTTCCTCGCCGACGGTGTGGCTCGCGTGCAGGCCGGCGCGGGGCTCGTCGCCGACTCGGTGCCGGAGACCGAGTTCCAGGAGACCCTCTCGAAGGCCGCCGCTCCGCTGCGCGCTGTCGCGATCGCCAACGCCCTCCACCGGGGCACACCATGACCGACAGCGTCGAGTCAGCGACGACCCCCGAGGGCCCTCCCGCGGGGTCGCGCCGGGTGCGGTTGCTCGCCCTGCTGCTGCCCGTCCTGGTCGGGGCGACCGCGTTCCTTGCGTGGTCGCAGCCCTGGGTGATCGTGACGTTGGCGGATGAGCGCGTGGTGATCGCTGCGGGGGATGCCGCCGCGCCCGCCGTGCCGCCCCTCGCACTCGCGGCGCTCGCGCTCGTCGGCGCTCTCGCTCTCGCCGGTCCGGTCTTCCGGGTGCTGCTCGGGCTCCTGCAGTCCTTGCTCGGTCTTGGCATCGCCGTCTCCGGCGTGCTCGCGGTCGGCGATCCGGTCGCCTCCGCGGCCGCCCGCATCACCGAGACGACCGGTATCGCGGGCGACGCGGCCCTCCGGGCTCTCGTCTCCGACGCCGCCCTCACCCCCTGGCCCGGGGTCGCGATCGCGGCGGGTGCCGCCGGCGTCGCCATCGGCCTGTTCATCGCCGCCACAGCATCCCGCTGGCCCCCGCGCACGCGACGCTACGACGCCGTTCGGCTCGCGCCGGCGGAGGGCTCAGGCCATAGCGCTCGGCTCGACGCCTGGGATGCGCTGAGCGACGGCGACGACCCGACGGCACGATAGACTCGCACCCAACCGACCGATCCCCACAGGAGTGATGATGAACGCGCAGAACGACCCCGGCCACGGACACTCGCCCGCCGCCTGGACCGCCGTGACCATCATGCTCGTCGGTTTCACGATCGGCACGGTCGCCTTCTTCTTCGAGCTCGCCTGGCTGGTCTGGGCGAGTGCGGCCCTCGTGCTCGTGGGCTGGATCATCGGCGGGCTGCTCGCCAAGGCCGGCTACGGCGTGCGCGGGCCGAAGTACTTCCCGAAGGTGCACTCCTAAGTGCTCGACGGCCTCGTCGCCGGGGCGCTCGACGACGCGGCGCAGCGCCGCGCACTGCGCCCTCTCGCCCAGGTCGAGCGCGAGGCGCTCGCCCAGGCGCCCGCGCTCGACGCGCGCGCTGCTCTGCAGCGCGGCGACCGCATCAAGGTGATCGCCGAGGTCAAGCGCGCGAGCCCGTCGCGCGGTGCTCTGGCGAGCATCCCCGATCCGGCCCTGCTCGCCCGTCAGTACGCCGAGGGCGGCGCCTCGGCCATCAGCGTGCTGACGGAGGGGCGCCGGTTCGGCGGTAGCCTGGCCGACCTCGACGCCGTGCGCGCCGCCGTGAGCGTCCCGGTGCTGCGGAAGGACTTCATCGCCGAGCCGTACCAGGTGCTCGAGGCGCGGGCCGCGCGAGCCGACCTCGTGCTGCTTATCGTCGCGGCGCTCGACGACCCGACGCTGCACGCGTTGCACGCGCTCATCCTCGAGCTCGGCATGACGCCGCTCGTCGAGACGCACGACGCCGACGAGGTGCGCCGAGCGGTCGACCTGGGCGCGAGCGTGATCGGCGTCAACGCGCGCGACCTCAGCACCTTCGAGCTCGATCGCGATCTGTTCGGTCGACTGGCGCCGAGCATCCCCGACGGCACGGTGCGCATCGCGGAGTCGGCAGTCAGCGGAGTCGCAGACGTCGAGCACTACCGTCGAGCAGGAGCCGATGTGGTGCTGGTCGGCGAAGCCCTGGTCACCGGCGGCGACCCTGTCGCCGCCCTCAACGAGTTCTTGGCGGTCTCATGAATCTGCGCGAACAGGTCGGCCCGTACTTCGGCGAGTTCGGCGGGCGCTTCGTGCCCGAGTCGCTCATCGCCGCGCTTGACGAGCTCGACGCCGCTTACCAGGCGGCGAAAGCCGACCCGGCATTCGCGGCCGAGCTCGCCGAGCTGCACCGCACCTACACGGGGCGGCCGTCGATCATCACCGAGGCGAAGCGGTTCGCCGAGCACGCCGGTGGCGCGCGCATCATCCTCAAGCGCGAAGACCTGAACCACACCGGCAGCCACAAGATCAACAACGTGCTCGGGCAGGCCCTGCTCGCCAAGCGCCTCGGCAAGTCCCGCATCATCGCCGAGACCGGGGCGGGTCAGCACGGCGTCGCGAGCGCGACGGCCGCCGCGCTCTTCGGCCTCGAGTGCGTCGTCTACATGGGCGAGGTCGACACCGAGCGCCAGGCCCTCAACGTCGCCCGCATGAAGCTGCTGGGCGCCGAGGTCGTGCCCGTCACGGTCGGCTCGCGCACGCTGAAAGACGCGATCAACGAAGCACTGCGCGACTGGGTCGCCAACGTCGAGAACACGCACTACCTGCTCGGCACGGTCGCCGGCCCGCACCCCTTCCCGACGATGGTGCGCGACTTCCACTCGGTCATCGGCACCGAGGCCCGCGAGCAGGTGCTGGCCCTGACCGGTCGACTGCCGGACGCCGTGGTCGCGTGCGTGGGCGGCGGCAGCAACGCCATGGGCATCTTCCATGCCTTCCTCGACGACGAGAGCGTGCGCCTGGTCGGCAATGAGGCGGCGGGCGATGGCGTCGACACGATGTTCCACGCCGCGACGATCTCGAAGGGCCGCCCCGGCGTTCTGCACGGCGCCCGCAGCCTCATGCTGCAGGACGAGGACGGGCAGACGATGGAGTCCCACTCCATCTCCGCCGGCCTCGACTACCCGGGCGTCGGCCCCGAGCACGCGTGGCTCGACTCGATCGGGCGCGCCGAGTACCGCCCCGTCACCGATGCCCAGGCGATGGATGCCCTGCGCCTGCTGAGCCGCACCGAGGGCATCATCCCTGCCATCGAGACGGCGCATGCCCTGCACGGTGCGATCGAGCTCGGCCGCGAGCTGGGGCCGGAGGGCATCGTGCTCGTCTCCCTGAGCGGCCGCGGCGACAAGGACATGGAGACGGCGGCCCGCTACTTCGGACTGCTCGACGCCGCAGCGGCGGAGGCCTCGGCATGAGCACTGTCGCCGACACCATCCGCACCCGCAATGACGAAGCCTCGGGCGCGCTCATCGGCTACCTGCCCGTGGGCTTCCCGAGCCTCGATGCGAGCGTCGATGCCGCCGTGGCGCTCGTCGAGAACGGCGTCGACATCGTCGAGCTCGGGCTGCCCTACAGCGACCCCGTCATGGACGGGCTCACGATCCAGCGGGCGACGCAGACGGCGCTGCGGAACGGGTTCCGCCTGCGCCACGGCTTCGAGGCGGTCGAACGCATCCGCGCGCGCGTCGACGCCTCGCTGCTCGTCATGACCTACTGGAACCCGGTCGTGCAGTACGGGGTCGAGCGCTTCGCGACCGACCTGCAGAACGCCGGGGGAGCGGGGCTCATCACCCCCGACCTCATCCCCGACGAGGCCGCGGAGTGGATGACCGCGTCGACCGAGCACGACCTCGACCGCGTCTTCCTCGCCGCGCCTTCGTCGAGCGACGCGCGCATGAGGCAAGCGGTCGACGCGAGTCGCGGCTTCGTCTACGCGGTGTCGACGATGGGCATCACCGGAGCGCGCGACGACGTCGACAAGGCCGCGCGCGGCGTGGTCTCCCGGCTGCGCGAGGCCGGGTCGACGAGCGCCTGCGTCGGCCTCGGCATCTCGACCGCCGAGCAGGTCGCTGACGTGCTGAGCTACGCCGACGGTGCGATCGTCGGCTCGCGACTCGTCGCGGCTCTCGAGCAGGGCGGTGTGGCCGAGGTGGCGAAGGTCGCCGGCGAGCTCGCGGCCGGAACCCGCCGCTAGGCTGTCTGCGGCCCCCCCACCATGCCTGACCGCCCGCGAAAGGTTCTGACGACGTGATCCAGCCCCTCAGCATCCCGAGCCCGCCTCCCGAGTGGCAGGTCTTCAACCTCGGTCAGTGGCTGCGTGACATCGGGCTCACCTGGTTCGGCTTCGACGTCAACATCTACGCCTACGCGCTGTGCATCCTCGCGGGCATCGTGGTGGCCGTGATGCTCACGAACCGCCGTCTCTCGTCACGTGGGGCCGAGCCGTGGATCACGCTCGACATCGCGCTCTTCGCGGTGCCCTTCGGCATCATCGGCGGTCGCATCTACCACGTGCTGACCCACCCCGACGACTACTTCTTCGAGGGTGCCGACCTGCTCAAGACGCTCTACATCTGGGAGGGCGGCATGGCGATCTTCGGCGCCCTGATCGGCGGCGCCCTCGGCGTGTGGATCGGGTGCCGGGTCACGGGCATCCGATTCTGGAGTTTCGCCGACGCGCTCGCGCCGGGCCTGCTGCTCGCCCAGGCGTTCGGCCGTCTCGGCAACTGGTTCAATCAAGAGCTCTTCGGCCTGCCGACCGACCTGCCGTGGGGCCTCGAGATCGATCGCCCCAACGACGCCATCCCCGTCGGTCTGCCCGAGGACGTGCTCTTCCACCCCACGTTCCTCTACGAGATCCTCTGGAACGTGACGGGTGCGATCGTCATCCTGCTGCTCGCGCGCCGCTTCGTGCTGCAGTGGGGCAAGCAGCTCGGCATCTACCTGATCTGGTACGGCACCGGTCGCAGCGTCTTCGAGACCATCCGCCTCGACCCGAGCGAGCTCTTCCTCGGTATCCGCGTGAACGTCTGGGGCGCGTGGGCCGCGGTGCTCATCGGCCTCATCATCATCATCGTGCAGTCGCGCCGGCACACGGGCCTCGAGCCCTCGCCCTACGTGGCGGGTCGGGAGTGGTCGCCCGAGGCTGGGGTAGACTCCGAAGACGTCTACACCGACTCCGACGACGAGGGCAATGAGGCTCTCGCCGCCGCCGGTGCAACCGGTTCGACCGACGCCACAAGCGGGTCCGCCGCGAAGCCGTGACACCATCCATGACGCTCACCGAGCGCCGCGGGAGGTGAACAGGATCGCCACCACACTCGATCCGGCATCTGCGGCGCAGTCTGCGCGCGCTTCCACCCTCCGGGCCAGCGACGTCCCACACGGTTTCCGCAACAACGTGAGGACGGTTCTGATGGAACTCACATCGCCGATGCAGCGCTTCTCGACGGTGCCCGCTGCCCAGGGCATGTACGACCCGGCGCGCGAGCACGACGCGTGCGGCCTGGCCATGGTCGCGACCCTCCGTGGCACCGCCGGCCACGACATCATCCAGGCCGCCCTCGACGCGCTGCGCAACCTCGAGCACCGAGGTGCCGTCGGTTCCGATGCGGGCACGGGCGACGGCGCGGGCATCATCACCCAGATCCCGGATGCGTTCCTGCGGGCTGTTCTGCCCTTCGAGCTTCCCCCGGTGGGCCAGTACGCCATCGGCACCGCCTTCCTGCCGACCGACGACGACGAGCGCGCTCGTGAGAAGGCGGGCATCGAGGCGATCATCGCTTCCGAGGGTCTCGAGCTCATCGGCTGGCGCGTCGTGCCCACCGACCCGGGACTCATCGGCAACCTCGCGCGGGAGGCCATGCCGGCCTTCGAGCAGCTCGTCGTGCGCTCGAGCCGAACCGACGAGCACGGCCAGCCCCTCGCCGGCATCGCCCTCGACCGCCAGACCTTCCGGGCGCGCAAGCGGGCCGAGCGCGAGCTCGGCTCGTACTTCCCCTCGCTGTCGTGCCGCACGCTCGTCTACAAGGGCATGGTCACGACTCTGCAGCTCGAGCCGTTCTACCCCGACCTGAGCGACGAGCGCTTCACCTCGAAGCTCGCCCTCGTGCACTCGCGCTACTCGACGAACACCTTCCCGTCGTGGCCTCTCGCCCAGCCGTTCCGCTCGATCGCCCACAACGGCGAGATCAACACGGTGCAGGGCAACCGCAACTGGATGCGCGCCCGCCAGTCGCAGCTGCAGAGCGACCTGTTCGGCGACCTGCGCGATGTGTTCCCCATCGTCACGCCCGGTGCGAGCGACTCGGCCTCGTTCGACGAGGTCGTCGAGCTGCTCACCCTCGGCGGCCGTTCACTGCCGCACGCGATCATGATGATGGTGCCCGAGGCCTGGGAGAACCAGACCGACATCGACCCGGGGCTGCGCGACTTCTACGAGTACCACGGCATGCTCATGGAGCCGTGGGACGGCCCCGCCGCCCTTGTGTTCACCGACGGCTCGCTCGTCGGCGCGACCCTCGACCGCAACGGCCTGCGGCCCGGCCGGTTCATCGTCACCGACGACGGCCTCGTGGTGCTCGCGAGCGAGATCGGCGTGCTCGACATCGAGCCCAGCCGCATCGTGCGCAAGGGCCGCCTTCGCCCGGGCAAGATGTTCCTCGTCGACACCGCCGACGGGCGCCTGATCGAAGACGACGAGATCAAGGCGCAGCTCGCCGGGCTCGAGCCCTGGGGCGAGTGGCTCGAGGGCCAGCGCATCCACCTCAAAGACCTGCCGGAGCGCGAGCACATCGTGCACACCCCGGCCTCGATCGTGCGCCGCCAGCGCACCTTCGGCTACACCGAGGAGGAGGTGCGCATCCTGCTCGCCCCCATGGCGAAGGCGGGCGCCGAGCCGCTCGGTGCGATGGGCTCGGACACGCCTATCGCCGTGCTCTCCGACCGCGCGCGCCTGCTGTTCGACTACTTCACCCAGCAGTTCGCCCAGGTCACCAACCCGCCCCTCGACTCGATCCGCGAGGAGGTCGTCACCTCGATGCGGCTCGGCCTCGGGCCCGAGCGCAACCTGCTCGAGGCCACGCCTCGTCACGCGCGCCAGGTGATCCTCGACTTCCCGATCATCGACAACGACGAGCTCGCGAAGATCCAGCACATCGACCCGCGCCCCGGAAGCTCGCTCACGACGACGATCAAGGGCCTGTACCGCGTCGACAAGGGGCCGAAGGCGCTCGAGAAGCGCATCGCGGCCATGTGCGCCGAGGTCGATGACGCCATCGCCGACGGCGCCGAGTTCATCGTGCTGAGCGACCGCGACTCGACGGCCGACCTCGCCCCCGTGCCGTCGCTGCTCATGCTCGCCGCGGTGCACCATCACCTCATCCGCACCGAGAAGCGCATGCAGGTGGGCCTCATCGTCGAGGCGGGCGATGTGCGCGAGGTGCACCACTGCGCCGTGCTCATCGGCTACGGCGCCTCGGCGATCAACCCGTACCTCGCCATGGAGACCGTCGAGAACCTCGTGCGCTCGGGCATGATCGTGGGGCTGACTCCCGAGAAGGCCGTGCGCAACGTCATCAAGGCGCTCGGCAAGGGCGTGCTCAAGATCATGTCGAAGATGGGAATCTCGACCGTCGGCTCCTACGCCGGTGCGCAGGCCTTCGAGGCGGTCGGCCTCAGCCAAGAGTTCGTCGACCGCTACTTCACCGGAACCTCGAGCGTCCTCGGCGGTGTCGGCATCGACACGATCGCGGCCGAGAACGCCGCCCGCCACGCGCTGGCCTATCCGGCGAGCGCACCCGTCAACCCGCATGAGCGGCTGCAGACTGGAGGCGAGTACCAGTGGCGCCGCGAGGGGCCGCCGCACCTCTTCAACCCGGAGACGGTGTTCCGCCTGCAGCACGCGACGCGGTCGAAGCGGTACGACATCTTCCGCGAGTACACGAAGGCCGTCGACGACCAGGCCGAGAACCTCATGACCCTGCGCGGGCTGTTCCGCTTCAAGACCGAAGGCCGCACGCCCGTGCCGCTCGACGAGGTCGAGTCGGTCGAGTCGATCATCCGTCGCTTCACGACCGGCGCGATGAGCATGGGCGCCATCAGCCCCGAGATGCACGAGACCCTCGCGATCGCCATGAACCGCATCGGCGGCCGCAGCAACACGGGGGAGGGCGGCGAGAGCCCCGAGCGCCTGTTGGACCCCGAGAAGCGCAGCGCCATCAAGCAGGTCGCGTCGGGCCGGTTCGGCGTCACGAGCCTCTACCTCACGCACGCCGACGACATCCAGATCAAGATGGCCCAGGGCGCCAAGCCCGGGGAGGGCGGCCAGTTGCCGGCCAACAAGGTCTACCCCTGGATCGCGCGCCTGCGGCACGGTACGGCGGGAGTCGGGCTCATCTCGCCGCCGCCCCACCACGACATTTACTCGATCGAAGACCTCAAGCAGCTCATCTTCGACCTGAAGCGCGCGAACCCCGGTGCCCGTGTGCACGTCAAGCTCGTGAGCCAGTCGGGCATCGGCGCGGTGGCCGCGGGCGTCGCGAAGGCCAAGGCCGATGTCGTGCTCATCTCGGGCCACGACGGCGGAACCGGCGCGAGCCCGCTCAACTCGCTCAAGCACGCGGGAACGCCCTGGGAGCTCGGTCTCGCCGAGGCCCAGCAGACGCTCATGCTCAACAACATGCGCGGGCGGGTCACGGTGCAGGCCGACGGCCAGATGAAGACCGGCCGCGACGTCATCATCGCCGCCCTGCTCGGCGCCGAGGAGTACGGCTTCGCCACTGCTCCGATGGTCGTCTCGGGCTGCATCCTCATGCGGGTCTGCCACCTCGACACCTGCCCCGTCGGTGTCGCGACGCAGAACCCCGAGCTGCGCAAGCGCTTCACGGGCACCCCCGAGTTCGTCATCACGTTCATGGAGTTCCTCGCGCAGGAGGTGCGCGAGTACCTTGCAGAGCTCGGCTTCCGCTCGCTCGAGGAGGCGATCGGCCGGGCCGATCTGCTCGACGTCGACCGCGCCGTGCGGCACTGGAAGGCCGACGGTCTCGACCTCTCGCCGATCCTTGCCGGACCGGAGTTCGACGAGAGCGCCCCGCGCACCAAGCGCGAGGAGCAGGACCACGAGCTCGAGGAGCACTTCGACAACGAGCTCATCCGACTGAGCGTCGACGCCCTGCAGCACGGGTCTCCCGTGCGCATCGATCTGCCGATCCGCAACACCGAGCGCGCCGTCGGAACGATGCTCGGCCACCAGGTCACGACGCTGCACGGCGAGCACGGCCTGGCTCCCGACACGATCGATGTCACGCTCACGGGATCGGCCGGGCAGAGCCTCGGCGCGTTCATGCCGCGCGGCATCACCCTGCGCCTCTACGGCGACAGCAACGACTACGTCGGCAAGGGGCTCTCGGGCGGCCGCGTCATCGTTCGGCCGACGCGCGACGCCGTGTTCCACGCCGAGCGCAACGTGATCGCTGGCAACGTCATCGGCTACGGTGCCACGAGCGGCGAGATGTTCATCCGCGGCATCGTGGGCGAGCGCTTCCTCGTGCGCAATTCGGGCGCGACGGCCGTCGTCGAGGGTGTGGGCGACCACGCGCTCGAGTACATGACGGGCGGCACGGCGGTCATCCTCGGCGCCACGGGCCGCAACCTCGGCGCCGGCATGTCGGGCGGCACCGCCTACGTCTACGACCTGCGTCGCGAACGCGTCAACAGCGATGCGCTCGCGACCGGCGAGCTCGAGCTGACGGCGCTCGACGCCGACGACCGCGCGATCGTGACCGACCTGTTGCGCCAGCACGTCGACGAGACGGAGTCGGCGCTCGCGAGCCGTCTGCTCGCCGACGGCGCGTCCGCTCTCGACCGGTTCGTCAAGGTGCTGCCGCGCGACTACGCGGCCGTGCTGGCGACGCGCCAGACCGCGCTCGACGAAGGCCTCGACCCCGACGGGGACGTCGTGTGGGGCCGCATCCTGGAGGTGACTGGTGGCTGATCCCCGCGGATTCATCACTGTTCCCGAGCGCGAGCTGCCGCCGCGCCGGCCCGTTCCGCTCCGCCTGATGGACTGGAAAGAGGTCTACGAGCAGGGCGACTCCGGTGTGCTGCGCCGACAGGCCGGTCGCTGCATGGACTGCGGCATCCCGTTCTGCCACCAGGGATGCCCGCTCGGCAACCTCATTCCCGAGTGGAACGACTTGACGTGGCGCGGCGAGGGCCGTCAGGCGATCGAGCGACTGCACGCGACGAACAACTTCCCCGAGTTCACGGGCAAGCTGTGCCCCGCACCGTGCGAATCGTCGTGCGTGCTCGCGATCAACCAGCCCGCGGTCACGATCAAGCAGGTCGAGGCGTCGATCATCGAGCAGGCGTGGAACAACGGGTGGGTGCAGCCCGTGCCCCCCGAGCGGCTCACGGGCAAGACCGTGGCCGTCGTCGGGTCCGGTCCGGCCGGTCTCGCCGCGGCGCAGCAGCTGACCCGCGTCGGGCACACGGTCGCGGTCTTCGAGAAGGACGACCGCATCGGCGGGCTGCTGCGGTACGGCATCCCCGATTTCAAGATGGAGAAGCGGCACCTGGATGCCCGGCTCACGCAGATGCAGGCGGAAGGCACCCGTTTCCGCGCGGGTGTCGAGATCGGCGTCGACATCACGTGGGACGAGCTGCGCACCCGATACGACGCTGTCGTGATCGCGACCGGAGCGCCCGAGCCGCGCGACCTGCCCATTCCGGGGCGCGATGCTCTGGGCATCCACTTCGCCATGGAGTACCTGACGCAGTCGAACCGGGTGCAGGCGGGCGACGTCGTCGACGGCCAGATCACCGCCGAGGGCAAGCACGTCGTCGTGCTCGGCGGCGGCGACACGGGCGCCGACTGCATCGGCACCGCTCACCGGCAGGGCGCGCTGAGCGTCACCAACCTCGCGATCGGCAAGCAGCCGCCGCACGAGCGCCCCGAGACGCAGCCGTGGCCCCTGCAGCCGACGCTGTTCGAGGTGCAGAGCGCCCACGAGGAGGGCGGCGAGCGCATGTACCTGGCCTCGACCGTCGAGTTCCTCACGACCGAGGCGGGCGAGGTGCGCGCGCTGCGCGTCGCCGAGACCGAGTACCTCGACGGACGGCGGGTGCCGAAGGCGGGCACCGAGCGCGAGATCCCCGCCGACCTCGTCCTGCTCTCGCTCGGCTTCACCGGTGCCGCCCGCGGCACGCTGAACGACCAGCTCGGGCTGCCCTTCGAGGGCTCGGGTGCGATCGCGCGGCAGGCCGACTACACGACGGGCGAGACCGGGGTGTTCGTTGCCGGAGACGCCGGCCGTGGCGCCTCGCTCATCGTCTGGGCCATCGCCGAGGGCCGCGCCGTCGCGGCCGCCGTCGACACCTACCTGCAGGGCGAGAGCGACCTGCCCTCGCCCGTGCGGGCGACGGACCGCCCGCTCACCGTCTGAGCGCGCAGGGTCGCACCATCAGCACCACCCCTACCACCACCACCCCACTGAAGGACACCATGAGACGCGCAAAGATCGTCGCCACCCTCGGGCCGGCGACATCCAGCTACGAGAACATCCGGGCCATCATCGAGGCCGGCGTCAACGTCGCCCGCATGAACCTGAGCCACGGCACCTACGAGGTGCACGAGGAGGTCTACCGCAACGTGCGAAAGGCCGCGGCCGACGCGGGCAGCGCGGTGGCGGTGCTCGTCGACCTGCAGGGCCCGAAGATCCGCCTCGGCAAGTTCGAGAACGGGCCTCACGAGCTCGCCGAAGGCGACATCTTCACGATCACCACCGAAGACATCCTCGGCACGAAAGAGATCTGCAGCACGACCTTCAAGGGTCTGCCTGCGGACGTCAACCCGGGCGACTTCCTGCTCATCGATGACGGCAAGGTCAAGGTGCGCGTTCTCGACACCGACGGCATCCGCGTGCGTACCGAGGTCGTCGTCGCCGGACCCGTCTCGAACAACAAGGGCATCAACCTGCCCGGGGTCGCGGTCAACGTTCCCGCCCTCTCCGAGAAGGATGAGGACGACCTGCGCTGGGGCCTGAAGCTCGGAGCCGACTACATCGCACTCTCGTTCGTGCGCAACGCCTCCGATGTCAACCGCGTGCACCAGATCATGCGCGAGGAAGGCCGCACGATTCCGGTCATCGCGAAGATCGAGAAGCCTCAGGCGGTGGATGCTCTCGAAGAGATCATCGAAGCCTTCGACGGCATCATGGTCGCGCGCGGCGACCTCGGTGTCGAGCTGCCCCTCGAAGCGGTGCCCATCGTGCAGAAGCGCGCGGTCGAGCTCGCCCGCCGTATGGCGAAGCCCGTCATCGTGGCCACGCAGATGCTCGAGTCGATGATCAGCAATCCGATTCCGACGCGCGCCGAGACCTCGGATGTCGCGAACGCGGTGCTCGATGGTGCTGACGCCGTGATGTTGAGCGGCGAGACGAGCGTGGGCGAGTTCCCCGTCATCACCGTCTCGACCATGGCTCGCATCGTCGCGTCGACTGAGGAGCACGGCCTCGAGCGCATTCCGCCGCTCGGCACGAAGCCGCGCACCCAGGGCGGAGCGATCACGCTCGCCGCCGCCGAGGTCGCCGACTTCGTCGAGGCCAAGTACGTGTGCGTGTTCACCGAGTCGGGTGACTCGGCGCGCCGCATGTCTCGCCTGCGCTTCCGCGTGCCCATGAAGGCCTTCACGCCGCTCGAGTCCATCCAGCGTCGCATGTCGCTCACGTGGGGCATCGAGACCTTCCTCGTCGACCGCGTGACGCACACCGACGCCATGTACCGCCAGGTCGATGAGGTGCTGCTGCGCGAGGGCCTGGCCGATGTCGGCGACAAGGTCGTCGTCATCTCCGGCTCGCCTCCCGGAATCTCCGGGTCGACGAACGACCTGCGCGTGCACGTCGTCGGCGATGCCATCAACGCCGCCGCACCCGTCTGGGAGAGCGGCGACCACGCCGACTGACGCCGGTTGCACGAAAGGCCGCGCCCTGAGGGGCGCGGCCTTTCGCATCTCTGCGGTACCGGCTGTGGGGCTCGAACCCACACGTCCTCTCGGACAACGCATTTTGAGTGCGCCGCGTCTACCATTCCGCCAAGCCGGCTCGGGCCATCTCGACCCTCGGGCCTCGACGATACCGTAGGCTCTGACGCGTGAGTGACCAGGATCAGACTGCCGCCCCCCGCCGTGTCGTCGTCGCCGAGGACGAGTCCCTCATCCGCATGGACATTGTCGAGATCCTGCGCGACAACGGTTTCGATGTGGTCGGCGAGGCCGGCGACGGCGAGACCGCGGTCGCCCTCGCGACCGAGCTTCGGCCCGACCTCGTCATCATGGACATCCGCATGCCCCAGCTCGACGGCATCGAGGCCGCCAAGCGGCTCAGCGAGAACCACATCGCCCCCGTCGTACTGCTGACGGCCTTCAGCCAGAAGGAACTCGTCGAGCAGGCGGTCGAGGCCGGAGCGCTCGCCTACGTCGTCAAGCCGTTCACCCCGAACGACCTGCTGCCCGCGATCGAGGTGGCGCTCAGCCGCTACCAGCAGATCCTGACCCTCGAGGCCGAGGTCGCCGACCTCGTCGAGCGCTTCGAGACCCGCAAGCTCGTCGACCGGGCGAAGGGGCTGCTCAACGAGCGCATGGGGCTGACCGAGCCGGAGGCCTTCCGGTGGATCCAGAAGGCGTCGATGGACCGCCGCACGACCATGCAGGCCGTGGCGCAGGCGATCATCGACCAGCTCGGCTCCAAGAAGGACGCGCCGAAGAAGGCGCCGTCCGACGCCGCTGAGGCGGGCGACGCAGGGGAGTAGCCCCGCGCATCCCGCGACCTCGTCAGCGGTCGCGCAGCATGTTCGTCATGCGGACGGTCGAGAGCCGGCGGCCGGCCTCGTCGGTCATGACGATCTCATGGGTCGCGAGCGTGCGCCCGAGAACGAGCGCCGTGCACGTTCCCGTGACGATGCCCTCGGTGATCGAGCGGCTGTGCGTCGCGTTGATCTCGATGCCGACCGCGTAGCGGCCGGGCCCTGCGTGGATCGCCGCCGAGATCGACCCCAGGCTCTCACCGAGCACGACGTGCGCGCCGCCGTGCAGCAGGCCGATGACCTGCGTGTTGCCCTCCACGGGCATGGTGGCGACCGAGCGCTCGGCCGAGAGCTCGAGGAACTCGATTCCCATCTTCCGGCACAGGGCACCACCGCCGGTGCCGACGAGACGATCGACGAGCTCGGGATCGAGGTCGGGGGGCAGCAGGGTCATGGCATCCTCGGCGGGGCCGGGCGGGCTGCGCCCGGGAGCGGGTCGGGGCGCCTCGCTAGGCTGGCCCCGTGACGGACTCCGCAAAGCCTACCCTTCTGCTCATCGACGGCCACTCGCTGGCATTCCGGGCGTTCTACGCCCTGCCGGTCGACAGCTTCGTCACGCGCGACGGGCAGCACACGAACGCGATCCACGGATTCCTGTCGATGTTCCTGAGCCTGCTCGCGAAAGAGAAGCCCACCCACGTCGGAGTCGCCTTCGACATCTCGCGGTTCTCCTTCCGCACGCGCGAGTACCCCGAGTACAAGGGCACGCGGGGCGAGACGCCGCCCGAGTTCATGGGGCAGGTGCCGCTGCTGCAGGAGGCTCTCGCGGCCATGAGCATCCCCACGATCACGAAAGAGGACTACGAGGCCGACGATATCCTCGCGACCCTCGCCACCCAGGCGGCGGCGGAGGGCTTCCGGGTGCTCGTGGTCTCGGGCGATCGCGACACGATCCAGCTCGTCACCGACGACGTCACCCTGCTGTACCCCAACGCGCGCGGGGTCTCCGAGCTCAAGCGGTACGACCCCGACGCCGTGCGCGAGCGCTACGGCATCAATCCCGAGCAGTACCCCGAGATCGCGGCGCTCGTCGGCGAGACGAGCGACAACCTACCCGGCATCGACAAGGTCGGCGAGAAGACCGCGGTCAAGTGGATCACGCAGTACGGCTCGCTCGACGGCATCTGGGAGCACATCGACGAGATCGGCGGTGTGGTCGGCGCGAACCTCCGCGAGCAGCGCGAGCGCGCCGAGCGCAACCGTCGCCTCAACCGGCTCGTCACCGACCTCGAGCTGCCGGTGCGCGCCCACGACCTCGATCGCCGGCCCATGGACGTGCCCGCGGTCAAGCAGGTGTTCGAGCGTCTGCAGTTCCGTTCGCTCACCGAGCGCGTGCTGAAGATCGCCGAGGCCGAGGGCGCCGACATGGGCACGGCCGACGAGGCCGCCCCGCGCACCGACCTGCCGACGGTGCGCACGCTCGTCGATGAAGAGCTCGCCCTGTGGCTCGCCTCGACGGCCGGGGCCGAGGTGGCGGTCATCGTGGATGCTCCGCACGGCCAGCTCGCCGCCTTGGGGCTCGCGACCGCGACCGAGACGGTGCAGGTCAACTGGGCCGCGCACCGCCCCGACTACGCCGCGCTCGAGGCCTGGCTGTCGAGCGACGCCCCCAAGCTGCTCGCCGATGCCAAGGCGGCCTCCGGCGTGCTCGCGGGCCTCGACATCGCTCTCGCCGGGGTGGTCTGGGATTCCCGCCTCGCGGCGTGGCTCGAGCGCCCGGGCGCGAAGTCCTACGACCTCGCCGACCTCGTGCACGACGTGCTCGGCGAAGCGATGCCGCAGGCCGACCCGAACCAGCTCGTGCCCGACACCGAGAGCATCAGCCCCGCGACGGTCGCGTGGTTCCTGCACCGGCTCGTCGCCGAGCAGCGGAACTCGTTGCCCGCGACGAGCGAGCGCGTGCTCGCCGAGATCGATCTGCCGAGCGCTCCCGTGCTCGCGCTCATGCAGGCGACGGGCATCACGGTCGATCGCTCGGCACTCGACGCGCTCAACACCGAGCTCGGCGAGACGACCGCGCAGCTCGCCGAGGAGGCCTTCGCCGAAATCGGGCGCGAGGTCAACCTCGGTTCGCCCAAGCAGCTGCAGGAGGTGCTCTTCGACGAGCTGGGCATGCCGAAGACGCGCGCGACGAAGACGGGCTACTCGACCGACGCGGCAGCGCTTGCCGATCTCCAGGAGGCGCATCCGCACCCGTTCCTTGGGCTGCTGCTGCAGCATCGCGACGCCACGAAGCTGCGACAGATCGTCGAGACCCTGACGACGGCCATCGCCGCTGACGGCCGCATCCACACGACCTACGATCAGACGGGCACGACGACGGGCCGCATCTCCTCGACCGACCCGAACCTGCAGAACATCCCCGTGCGCACCGAGGTGGGGCACCGCATCCGCGCCGCGTTCACGGCCGGCGAGGGCTTCGAGAGCCTGCTCACTGCCGACTACTCGCAGATCGAGATGCGCATCATGGCGCACCTCTCGGGCGACGAGGGCCTCATCGAGGCGTTCCGATCGGGGGAGGACCTGCACCGATTCGTCGGCGCCCGCATCTTCGGGGTCGACCCCGCCGATGTCACGAGCGACATGCGCACGAAGGTGAAGGCGATGAGCTACGGGCTCGCCTACGGTCTCAGCGCATTCGGTCTCAGCAAGCAGCTGCGCATCGACACGAGCGAGGCGAAGCAGCTGATGGCCGACTACTTCGCCCGGTTCGGCGCGGTGCGCGACTACCTGCGCAGTGTCGTCGAGCAGGCGCGCGCCGACGGCTACACCGAGACGATCTTCGGTCGCCGCCGGCCGTTCCCCGACCTCAAGAGCCCGAACCGGGTGCTGCGCGAGAACGCCGAGCGCCAGGCCCTCAACGCCCCGATCCAGGGCTCTGCGGCCGACATCATGAAGATCGCCATGAACGGGGTTGCGGCCGACATGGCGCAGGATGCCCTGCGCTCGCGCATGCTGCTGCAGGTGCACGACGAGCTCGTCTTCGAGGTGGCCCCCGGCGAGCGAGAGGCGCTCGAGGAGATCGTGCGCGCGCGCATGGGCTCGGCCGCTGACCTTGCCGTGCCGCTCGATGTGCAGGTCGGCGTGGGCCGCGACTGGAACGAGGCGGCGCACTAGGCTCGTCGGCATGTCTGACAGCGCAGCCGACCGCACGCCCACTCCCGTTGATGCCATCGCCGAGCAGTGGGTCGCCACGCTCGTCGAGTTGAGCCCCGACACCGCGACCTACATCGGCGCGGCAGGGAAGCTCGACGAGTACCAGGACTTCTCGCCCGCTGGACGGGCCCGGTACGAGGAGGCCGCCCGCGCCGCGCTGTCGCAGCTCGAGGCGGCGACCCCGGTCGACGACACCGATCGCGTCACGATCACCGATCTGTCGGCAGAGCTGCGGCTCGACCTCGAGCTCGCCGAGGCTGGCTGGGATCAGCGCGACATCAACGTGCTCGCCTCGCCCGCGCAGGGCATCCGCGAGATCTTCGACCTCATGCCGACCGCCACGGAAGAGGACTGGGGCATCATCGCCCGCAAGATGGGCAACGTCGCGACCGCGCTCGAGGGGTACACCGAGACGCTGCGCGAGGGCATCGCTGCGGGCAACACCCCCGCGCGGCGGCAGGTGCTCGAGGTGCTCGAGCAGGCGAAACGGAACGCGGCGGCCGACGGCTTCTTCCCCGAATTCGCGCTGGGCGCGCAGGTCGACAGCGCCGGGCTGCCCGGTTCGCTGCATGACGACCTCACCCGCAATGCGCAGTCCGCCGCCGACGCCTACGGCGCGTTCGCGACGTTCCTGGAGTCGGAGCTCGCGCCCGCCGCGCGCGAGCACGACGCCGTCGGCCGTGAGCTCTACGGCCTCATGTCGCGGCGCTTCCTCGGGGCCACGATCGATCTCGACGAGACCTACGAGTGGGGCATCGAGGAGCTCGCCCGCATGGTCGAGGAGCAGACCCGCATCGCGGGCGAGATCCTGCCGGGGGCGAGCGTCGAGGAGGCGATCGCGCACCTCGAGAAGGATCCGGCGCGCAAGCTGCACGGCCGCGACGCCCTCAAGGCCTGGATGCAGAACCTCAGCGACACGGCGATCGCCGAGCTCTCGCGCACGCACTTCGAGATCCCGGAGCCCGTGAAGGAGCTCGAGTGCATGATCGCACCGACGCCCGGGGGAGCGATCTACTACACCGGTCCGACCGACGACTTCTCGCGACCGGGCCGCATGTGGTGGAGCATCCCCGAGGGTGTCGACGAGTTCGACACTTGGCGCGAGACGACGACGGTGTACCACGAGGGCGTTCCCGGCCACCACCTGCAGATCGGTCAGGCCGTCTACAACCGCGCGCAGCTCAACTCGTGGCGGCGCCTGCTGGCCGGCACGAGCGGGCACGCGGAGGGCTGGGCGCTCTACGCCGAACGGCTCATGGAAGAGCTCGGCTACCTCGACGACCCGGCCGATCGCCTCGGAATGCTCGACGGCCAGCGCATGCGCGCGGCGCGCGTCGTGCTCGACATCGGCGTGCACCTCGGCAAGATCCACCCCGAGACGGGGGCGGTGTGGACGAGCGATGACGCGTTCGCGTTCCTGCGCAAGAACGTCAACATGAACGACGGCTTCGTGACCTTCGAGGTCAACCGCTACCTCGGCTGGCCCGGCCAAGCGCCGTCGTACAAGGTCGGCCAGCGCATCTGGGAGCAGATCCGCGACGCCTACAAGGCCAAAGAGGGCGCGTCGTTCTCGAACAAGGTCTTCCACAAGAACGCGCTCGACCTCGGCGGTGTCGGACTCGACACGCTCCGCAGCGCTCTGCTGGGCTGAGGCCGTCTCCGCGTCGTGTTGCCGCCGCCCGGGCGCGCGGGATAAGCTGGAGAGTCGTCGATTTGACGGCAATCCTGTCCGCATGCCCGGGCGACACTCCGCATCGCGTCGTCCTGGCCTAATTCCTGTCCGCATCGGAGCACCCACTACATGACCCCCGCAACGACCCAGGCCCCCAAGCAGATCGCCATCAACGACATCGGCTCTGCTGAAGACTTCCTGGCCGCGGTCGAACTGACCCTCAAGTTCTTCAACGACGGCGACCTCATCGAAGGAACCGTCGTCAAGATCGACCGCGACGAGGTCCTCCTCGACGTCGGCTACAAGACCGAGGGCGTCATCCCCTCGCGCGAGCTGTCGATCAAGCACGATGTCAACCCCGAAGAGGTCGTCGCCGTCGGCGACACCGTCGAGGCTCTCGTTCTCCAGAAGGAGGACAAGGAAGGCCGACTGATCCTCTCCAAGAAGCGCGCTCAGTACGAGCGTGCGTGGGGCGATGTCGAGAAGATCAAGGACGCCGACGGCGTCGTCACCGGCACCGTCATCGAGGTCGTCAAGGGCGGTCTGATCGTCGACATCGGCCTCCGCGGCTTCCTCCCGGCCTCGCTCATCGAGCTGCGCCGCGTGCGCGACCTCACCCCGTACCTGGGTCAGGAGATCGAGGCGAAGATCCTCGAGCTCGACAAGAACCGCAACAACGTGGTGCTCTCGCGCCGCGCGCTGCTCGAGCAGACGCAGTCCGAGAGCCGCTCGACGTTCCTCAACAACCTCGCCAAGGGCCAGGTGCGCAAGGGCGTCGTGTCGTCGATCGTCAACTTCGGCGCGTTCGTCGACCTCGGCGGCGTCGACGGCCTCGTCCACGTCTCCGAGCTCAGCTGGAAGCACATCGAGCACGCCAGCGAGGTCGTCGAGGTGGGCCAGGAGGTCACGGTCGAGATCCTCGAGGTCGACCTCGAGCGCGAGCGCGTGTCGCTGTCGCTCAAGGCGACGCAGGAGGACCCGTGGCAGGTCTTCGCCCGCACCCACGCGATCGGCCAGGTCGCCCCGGGCAAGGTCACGAAGCTCGTTCCCTTCGGTGCGTTCGTGCGCGTCGCCGACGGCATCGAGGGCCTCGTGCACATCTCGGAGCTCTCGGCCAAGCACGTCGAGCTCGCCGAGCAGATCGTGTCGGTCGGTGACGAGGTCTTCGTCAAGGTCATCGACATCGACCTCGAGCGCCGTCGCATCTCGCTGAGCCTCAAGCAGGCCAACGAGGGCGTCGACCCCGAGGGCACCGAGTTCGACCCGGCCGTCTACGGCATGCCGACCGAGTACGACGAGGCGGGCAACTACAAGTACCCCGAGGGCTTCGACCCCGAGTCGGGCGAGTGGAAGGACGGCTTCGACGAGCAGCGCGCCAAGTGGGAGCAGGACTACGCTGCCGCCCAGGCTCGCTGGGAGTCGCACAAGAAGCAGGTCGCCGCGGCCCTCGTCGACGAGGAGACCCTCGAGCTGCCGGCCGCCGGCGGGTCGAGCTTCTCGTCCGACGCGAGCGCCGGTGGCACCCTCGCCGACGACGAGTCGCTCGCCGCCCTGCGCGAGAAGCTCTCGAGCAACAGCTGATCATCGTGACGCGCTGAGTCATCAGCGTCCGATACGAACGGGCCGCCCCCACCAGGGGGCGGCCCGTTCGTCGTTCGGGATGCGCGCTACGCGGGCGCGACCGAGCGGCGCTGGCGTCGCAGCCGACGGAAGATGGAGAAGACGAGCACGACGAGCCCGATGATCGCGACGACGACGAGGATCGGGATGAGGATCGCGAACAGGCTGAGCATGACCGCGCCGATGTCTTCGCCCGTCGAGAGGACGGGCGCCGCGGCGCCCGCCGTGAGCGCGTTGGCTGCGGGGCGCACGAACATCTTCGCGCCGTGCACCACGAGCGCGATGACGACGCCCGTCACGACGGGCACCCACGCACTCGACTCGAAGAAGGCGGCCGGATCGGTCACCGCGGCGGTCTGCGTCGACGCCCCGGTGCCGAACACGATGCCGCCCGCGGCGGGGCGGATGATCGACTGGATCCAGTCGTTGATCGAGTCGACCGCGGGGATCTTGTCGGCGACGATCTCGATCACGAGGAGCACGCCGAGGATGAGGAGCACCCACTCGTTCTCGAGCCACGACCAGGCGGCGGGAAGCTGCACGAAGTCGAGGAACCGCCCGGCGAGCCCGAGGACGAGCATCGGCACATAGGCGTTGAGGCCCGCGGCCACGGCGAGCCCGGTACCGGTGAGCAGTTCGAGCACGGGAGACCTCCATCGGGGCGCGTGCGAGTCATGCTACCTGCTCGCCATCGAGGCGACGGGGTAGGGTCGGCGAGTGGATGTGATCGGGCTCACGGGCGGCATCGCGGCCGGCAAGTCGGTGGTCTCCGCGCGCCTCGCGCAGCTCGGAGCCGCCGTGATCGACGCCGACGTGCTCGCGCGCGAGGCCGTCGCTCCCGGCACCCCGGGGCTCGAGGCGGTGCGCCGCCGCTTCGGCGACGACGTACTCGCACCCGATGGCTCGCTCGACCGCGCCGCGCTCGGGGCGCTGGTCTTCGCCGACCCGCGGGCTCGCACCGACCTCAACGCCATCGTGCATCCCGAGGTGCACCGGCTCTACCGAGAGCGCCTGCAGTCTCTCGAGGCCTCCGACCCGCGCGCGATCGTGGTCTACGACGTGCCGCTGCTCGTCGAAGCCCGGTCGGCCGACGAGTTCGCCGCGGTCGTCGTCGTGCACGCACCCGCCGATCTCCGGGTCGAGCGGCTCGTCGCGCTGCGCGGCATGGAGCGCGCATCCGCGCTCGATCGCGTGGCCGCGCAGGCGAGCGACGACGAGCGCCTCGCCGTGGCCGACGTCGTCATCGACACGAGCGGCACGCTCGCGCACACGATCGAGCAGGTGGATGCTCTCTGGGAGCGCCTCGTCGCGGAGCGGGCCCGGCACACCGGAGTGTCAGACCCCCTCTCGTAGGCTGAGAGCATGGAACCCACGCGCTCGGTGCGGCCCTTCGAGGTCGTCAGCGACTACCGCCCGAGCGGCGACCAGCCGCAGGCGATCGCGGAGCTCGCCGCTCGCATCAACGCCGGCGAGACCGACATCGTGCTGCTCGGCGCCACGGGCACCGGCAAGTCGGCGACTACGGCGTGGCTCATCGAGCAGGTGCAGCGACCCACGCTCGTGCTCGCGCACAACAAGACGCTCGCGGCGCAGCTCGCCACCGAGTTCCGCGACCTCATGCCGCACAACGCCATCGAGTACTTCGTCTCGTACTACGACTACTACCAACCCGAGGCCTACGTGCCGCAGACCGACACCTTCATCGAGAAAGACAGTTCGGTGAACGCCGAGGTCGAGCGGTTGCGGCACTCGACCACGAACTCGCTGCTGAGCCGTCGCGACGTCGTCGTGGTGTCGACCGTGTCCTGCATCTACGGTCTCGGGGCGGCGGAGGAGTACCTCGAGGCGATGGTGGCCCTGCAGGTCGGCCAGAGCATCCCGCGCGACGCGCTCATCCGCAAGTTCGTCGGCATGCAGTACCAGCGCAACGACGTCGACTTCTCGCGCGGCAAGTTCCGGGTGCGCGGCGACACGATCGAGATCATCCCGATGTACGAAGAGCTCGCCATCCGCATCGAGATGTTCGGCGACGAGGTCGAGGCGCTCTATGCGCTGCATCCGTTGACGGGGGATGTCGTGCGCGCGCTCGACGCCGTCTCGGTCTTCCCGGCCACGCACTACGCGGCCTCGCCCGACACCATGCAGCGCGCGATCGTCACGATCAAGGAGGAGCTCGAGCTCCGTCTCGCCGAGCTCGAGCGCCAGGGGAAGCTGCTCGAAGCGCAGCGTCTGCGCATGCGCACGACCTTCGACATCGAGATGATGGAGCAGATCGGGTTCTGCAACGGCATCGAGAACTACTCCCGGCACATCGACGGCCGCGCGCCCGGCGAGCCGCCCAACTGCCTGCTCGACTACTTCCCCGAGGACTTCCTCGTCGTGATCGACGAGAGCCACGTGACGGTGCCGCAGATCGGCGCGATGTACGAGGGTGACGCCTCGCGCAAGCGCACGCTCGTCGAGCACGGCTTCCGCCTGCCGAGCGCGCTCGACAACCGCCCGTTGCGCTGGGAGGAGTTCCTCGACCGCACGGGCCAGAAGGTCTACCTCTCGGCGACGCCCGGCAAGTACGAGCTCGGCATCACCGACTCGGTCGTCGAGCAGATCATCCGCCCGACGGGTCTCGTCGACCCGGGCATCGTCGTCAAGCCGAGCAAGGGGCAGATCGACGATCTGCTCGAGCAGATCCGTCAGCGCACCGAGCGCGACGAGCGCGTGCTCGTCACGACGCTCACGAAGAAGATGGCGGAAGAGCTCACCGAGTTCCTCACCGAAGCGGGCGTGCGGGTGCGGTACCTGCACTCGGACGTCGATACGCTGCGCCGCGTCGAACTGCTGAGCGAGCTGCGCCAGGGCGTCTACGACGTCCTCGTCGGCATCAACCTGCTGCGAGAGGGCCTCGACCTGCCCGAGGTCTCGCTCGTCGCGATCCTCGACGCCGACAAGGAGGGGTTCCTGCGGTCGGCGACGTCGCTCATCCAGACGATCGGGCGCGCCGCACGCAACGTATCGGGCGAGGTGCACATGTACGCCGACGTCGTCACCCCCTCGATGGCGCAGGCGATCGACGAGACGACGCGCCGACGCGATCGTCAGATCGCCTACAACGCCGAGCACGGCATCGATCCGACTCCACTGCGCAAGAAGATCGCCGACATCACCGATCAGCTCGTGCGCGAGGGCGCCGACACGGCCGAGCTGCTCGAGAGCCGGCGCAGCGGCAGGGCAGACGGGGGCAAGCGTGCCGCCACTCCCGCCCTGCGTCGCGAGGGCCGCGGTGCCGAGGGCGCCGCCGAGCTCGAGTCGATCATCGCCGACCTCACGGCCCAGATGCTGACGGCCGCCGAAGAGCTCAAGTTCGAGCTGGCCGCGCGGTTGCGCGACGAGGTGCAAGACCTCAAGAAAGACCTGCGCGGCATGGTCGACGCGGGCCACGTGCGCTGAGGCCGGCACTCAGGCCGCTGTCGGAGCGCGCACCTAGAATGGCCAGAGTGTCGGCGACCCCCCTTGAGAGTGCTCCCCATCTGAGCGTGCGCGGTGCGCGCGTGCACAATCTGCGCGATGTCGATCTGGTGATCCCCCGCGACGCGCTCGTGGTCTTCACCGGACTGTCGGGCTCGGGCAAGAGCTCGCTCGCGTTCGACACGATCTTCGCCGAGGGGCAGCGGCGCTACGTCGAGTCGCTCTCGGCCTACGCGCGCCAGTTCCTCGGGCAGGTCGACCGCCCCGATGTCGACTTCATCGAGGGCCTGAGCCCGGCGGTCTCGATCGACCAGAAGTCGACCAACCGCAACCCGCGATCGACGGTCGGCACGATCACCGAGATCTACGACTACATGCGCCTGCTGTGGGCGCGCGTCGGCATCCCGCACTGCCCCGAGTGCGGCGAGCGCATCCAGCGGCAGACCGTGCAGCAGATCGCCGACGAGCTCATGACCCTCGAGACGGGCACCCGGTTCCAGGTGCTCGCACCGGTCGTCAGCCAGAAGAAGGGCGAGTTCGTCGACCTGTTCCGCGAGCTGGCGGCATCCGGTTACGCTCGGGCCGTCGTCGATGGCGAGCTCGTGCAGCTGAGCGATCCGCCCGTGCTCAAGAAGCAGATCAAGCACGACATCGCTGTCGTCGTCGACCGCCTCGTGGCGAACGACGACGCGCTCACCCGGTTGACCGATTCGCTCGAGACGGCCCTCGGGCTCACCGAGGGTCTCGTCGTCATCGACTTCGTCGACCGCGAGAATGAGGCCCCCGACCGCACGCGCACCTTCAGCGAGCGTCTCAGCTGTCCCAACCGGCACCCCCTGCAGCTCACCGAGATCGAGCCGCGAACGTTCTCGTTCAACGCGCCGTTCGGGGCCTGCCCCGTCTGCTCGGGGCTCGGCACCCGCATGGCAGTCGACGTCGACCTGCTCATCGGTGATCCCTCGCTGAGTCTCAACGACGGGGTCATCCTGCCCTGGAACCAGCAGGGCAAAGGCCTGTACAGCTACTTCCAGAAGCTGCTCGCCGGGCTGGGACGCGACCTGGGCTTCTCGCTCGACACGCCCTGGGGCGAGCTCGAGCAGAGCACGCAGGAGGCGATCCTCAACGGCAACGACTTCGACGTCCGCGTGAAGTGGCGCAACCGCTATGGCCGCGACGTCACGTACTCCACAGGTTTCGAGGGCGTCATTCCGTACATCGAGCGCAAGTACGCCGAGGCCGAGAGCGACTGGTCGCAGCAGCGGTTCGCCGAGTACCTGCGCGAGGTGCCCTGCTCCGAGTGCGACGGCGCGCGGCTCAAGCCCGAGGTGCTCGCCGTGACCGTCGACGGCCGCAGCATCTCGGCGGTCGCCGAGCTCAGCCTGCTCGACGCGTACGCCTTCATGCAGACGATCACGCTCACCGAGCGCGAGGCGGCGATCGCCGCCGCGGTGCTGCGCGAGATCCGCGCGCGGCTCGAGTTCTTGCTCGAGGTCGGCCTCGGGTACCTCAGCATGGCGCGCGCCGCGGGCACGCTCTCGGGCGGCGAGGCGCAGCGCATCCGGCTGGCGACGCAGATCGGATCGGGACTCACGGGCGTGCTGTACGTGCTCGACGAGCCGTCGATCGGTCTGCACCAGCGCGACAACCGTCGCCTGATCGACACGCTCGTCAAACTCAAGAGCCTCGGCAACACCCTCATCGTCGTCGAGCACGACGAAGACACCATTCGCACGGCCGACTGGATCGTCGACATCGGCCCGGGCGCGGGGGAGCACGGCGGTCGTGTCGTGCACTCCGGTTCGTACGCCGAGCTCATCGCCAACCCCGACTCCATCACGGGCGACTACCTCGCGGGCCGCCGACAGGTGGTCGATCAGGTGGCGCGCCGCCCGATCGACCCGGCCCGCATGCTCACGGTCGAAGGCGCGAAAGCCAACAACCTGCGCGATGTCACGGTCGACTTCCCGCTCGGCGCCTTTGTGGCGGTCACCGGCGTGAGCGGCTCGGGCAAGTCGTCACTCGTCAACGACATCCTCTACAAGGTGCTCGCGAACAAGCTCAACGGCGCGCGCCAAGTGCCCGGCAAGCACGTGCGCGTGCGCGGCCTCGAGCACCTCGACAAGGTCGTCCACGTCGACCAGGCGCCGATCGGCCGCACGCCGCGATCGAATCCGGCCACCTACACGGGCGTCTTCGACCGCATCCGCGCCCTCTTCGCCGAGACCACCGAGGCGAAGGCCCGCGGCTACCTCCAGGGCCGGTTCAGCTTCAACGTCAAGGGCGGCCGCTGCGAGAACTGCGCGGGCGACGGCACGATCAAGATCGAGATGAACTTCCTGCCCGACGTCTACGTCGCGTGCGAGGTCTGCAACGGCGCCCGCTACAACCGCGACACCCTCACGGTGCACTACAAGGGCAAGAACATCGCCGAGGTGCTCGACATGCCGATCGAGGAGGCTGCGGCGTTCTTCGAGCCCATCTCGGCCATCCACCGCTTCTTGAAGACGCTTGTCGACGTGGGGCTCGGCTATGTCCGCCTCGGCCAGAGCGCCACGACCCTCTCCGGTGGCGAGGCGCAGCGCGTCAAGCTCGCGACCGAGCTGCAGAAGCGCTCGAACGGCCGCAGCGTCTACGTGCTCGACGAGCCCACCACGGGCCTGCACTTCGAAGACGTGCGCAAGCTGCTGCTCGTGCTCAACGGCCTCGTCGACAAGGGCAACGCCGTCATCGTGATCGAGCACAACCTCGACGTCATCCGCGCGGCCGATTGGCTCATCGACCTCGGCCCCGAGGGCGGTGCCGGGGGAGGGCAGGTGCTCGCGACGGGCACGCCCGAGCATCTGGCGACCGTGCCCGAGAGCCACACAGGGTTCTTCCTCCGCGAGCTGCTCGACGGCGAGCCTGTCGCCGCGACGACCGCGGGTCGCGCGAAGCGCTGACATGAGCGCGCGCGAGCACTGGCGCCCGAAGCGGGGGGAGATCCCCACCGAACCGGGCGTGTACCGGTTCACCGATGCCGCGGGGCGCGTGTTGTATGTCGGCAAGGCGAAGAACCTGCGGAGTCGGCTGAGCAACTACTTCCAGCCGCTGCACAGCCTGCACGAGCGCACCCGCCGCATGGTGACCACCGCGCAGGGCGTGGAGTGGACCGTCGTGGGCAGCGAGCTCGAGGCGCTGTCGCTCGAGTACACCTGGATCAAGGAGTTCGCGCCGCCGTTCAACGTCAAGTTCCGTGATGACAAGACGTACCCGTATGTGGCGATCACCCTCGCCGAGCGGGTGCCGCGCGTCATGGTCACGCGCACCCGCGGCATCCCGGGCGCGCGCTACTTCGGGCCCTACACGAAGGTCTGGGCGGTGCGCGAGACGGTCGACCTCATGCTCAAGGCGTTCCCCATGCGCTCATGCTCCGACACGACCTACAAGCGCGCCCAGGCGACGAATCGGCCCTGCCTGCTCGGCGATATCGGCAAGTGCGCCGCGCCCTGTGTCGGCCGCGTCACCCCTGAGCAGCACCGCGGCATCGCGCTCGACTTCGCGTCGTTCATGGCCGGCAACGACGAGGGCTACGTGCGCGGGCTCAAAACGGCCATGGCCGAGGCGGCGCGCGAGCTCGACTACGAGGGGGCGGCGCGCATCCGCGACCAGATCGGCGCGCTCGAGACGGCGCTCGCGAAGAGCGCGGTCGTGCTCGACGACCGCACCGACGCCGACGTCTTCGGCATCGCGTACGACGAGCTCGCCGCGGCGGTGCAGCTGTTCATCGTGCGGGGCGGGCGCATCCGGGGTGTCCGGGGCTGGGTCGTCGACACCGAGCTCGACGTCACGATGGCCGAGCTCGTCGACACGGTGCTGCAGAACGCCTACGACGGCACGGCCGCGCCGGCGCGCGAGATCATCGTGCCGGCGGTTCCCGAGGACGCCCAGGCCCTGCAGACCGTGCTGACCGAGCGGCGACGGGATGCGGGGGAGCGCGGTGCCGTCGTCGTCAAGATCGCCCAGCGCGGCGAGAAGGCCGCCCTGGCCGAGACGGTCGCGACGAACGCGCTCGGCGCGCTCGTGCAGTACAAGACGCGGCGCAGCGGGGACTTCACCGCGCGCTCGCAGGCCCTCGCCGACATCCAGGAAGCCCTGGGCCTGGCCGAAGCGCCCCTGCGGCTCGAGTGCTTCGACGTCTCGCACTTCGGCGGCAGCAATCCCGTTGCCTCGATGGTCGTGTTCGAAGACGGCTTGCCGCGCAAAGACCAGTACCGCAAGTTCGCGATCGCGGATGCCCGTGACGACACCGACGCGGTGTACCAGGTGCTGCGCCGCCGCCTGGCGTACCTGCACGATGAGGCCGCGGCACCGAGCGCACTGATCGATCCCGAGTCGGGGCAGCCCGCCGCGGCGCGCAAGTCGTTCCACTACCGGCCGGGGCTCCTCGTGATCGACGGCGGGCAGCCGCAGGTGGCCGCGGCAGCGCGGGCGCTGCGCGATGAGGGGCTCGACGACATCGCCGTGTGCGGCATCGCCAAGCGGCTCGAGGAGGTCTGGCTTCCCGACAGCGACTACCCCGTCATCCTGCCTCGCTCGTCGGATGCGCTGTTCCTGCTGCAACGGCTGCGCGACGAGGCGCACCGCTTCGCGCTGCGGTACCAGCGCACCACCCGGTCGCGCGATATCCGCTCGCGGTTGTCGAGCATCCCCGGCCTCGGTCCGACTCGCACGACCGAGCTGCTCAAGCATTTCGGCTCGGTCGCACGACTGCGCGCGGCGAGCATCGACGAGCTCACCGCGGTCGACGGAATCGGTCCCGCGACCGCGCGGCTCGTCCATCGGGCCCTGCGCGACGACGGGTAGTCTGGAACCCCGCCCCGAACCGACCTGAGGACCGATGCCTGACACCGCGCCGCACGACGTGCTGATCGTCACCGGCATGTCTGGCGCCGGCCGATCGACCGTCGCGAACGCCCTCGAAGACCTGGGCTGGTACGTCGTCGACAACCTCCCGCCGCAGATGCTGCGTCCGCTCGTGGATCTCGCGGTCCACCCGGGCAGTGCGCTGCCGCGCATCGCCGCGGTCGTCGACGTGCGCGGTGGCAAGCTGTTCGCCGACCTCGCCGCCATCGTCGCCGAGCTTCGGGCGCGCGACACCGTGCGCGTGCTGTTCCTCGAGGCGACCGATGCGGCGCTCGTGCGACGGTTCGAGCAGGTGCGTCGCCCGCATCCCCTGCAACAGGACGGCACGCTGCTCGACGGCATCGCGCGCGAACGCGAGCGCATGCTCGAGGTGCGCGAGCTCGCCGACATCATCATCGACACGACCGAGTTCAACATCCACCAGCTCGCCACGACCGTCACCGAGATCTTCTCGGCGCAGGGCAGCCCGGGAGTGAAGGTGACGCTCGAGAGCTTCGGCTTCAAGTACGGAATCCCGACCGACGCCGATGTGGTCGCCGATGCGCGCTTCCTGCCGAACCCTTTCTGGCAGCCCGAACTGCGCTCTGCCACGGGCCTCGACGCGGCAGTCAGCGACTACGTGCTCGCGCAAGAGGGCGCGCGCGAGTTCCTCGACGCCTTCGAGGCGATGCTGGCCCCCGTTCTCGCCGGGTACGCTCGCGAGAACAAGCGGCATGCAACGATCGCGATCGGCTGCACGGGCGGCAAGCACCGCTCGGTCGCCCTCGTGCAGCAGCTCGCGGAGCGCCTGCGCGTGCTGCCGAGCGTGGGCATCACCGTGAAGCATCGCGACCTGGGACGCGAGTAAGGTCGATTGCCGTACCCCCTGACCCACCCCCCTCGAGAGGACGACCGCTGTGGCGTTGACCGCTGACGTGAAGCACGAGCTCTCGCAGCTGGTGATCACGAAGACCACGGTGCGCGCGGCCGAGCTGGCCACGGTGCTGCGCTTCGCCGGCGGCCTGCACCTCATCTCGGGCCGCGTGGCCGTCGAGGTCGAACTGGATACGCCGGCCATCGCGCGCCGCGTGCGCAAAGACCTGGTCGAGCTCTACGGCATGCGCAGCGACGCCGCGATGCTCTCGCCCGGCGGCATCCGCAAGACCCCTGCCTACGTCGTGCGCGTGCTCGAGGGCGGCGAGACGCTCGCCCGGCAGACGGGCCTGCTGGATGCCCGACGCCGACCGGTCCGCGGCCTCCCGAATCGTCTCACCACCGGATCACGCGAGGAGCTCGCGGCCGTGTGGCGCGGAGCGTTCCTCGCCCACGGGTCGCTCACCGATCCCGGCCGCTCGGCTGCGCTCGAGATCACCTGCCCGGGCAACGAGTCCGCCATGGCCCTTGTCGGCGCCGCAGGGCGCCTCGGCATCGCCGCGAAGGCCCGCGAGGTGCGCGGGGTGCATCGCGTGGTCATCCGTGACGGCGACAAGATCAGTCAGATGCTGCGCCTCATGGGCGCCGAGACCACGGTGGCCGACTGGGAGGCTCTGCGCGCCCGGCGCGAAGTGCGGGCGACGGCGAACCGGCTGGTGAACTTCGACGACGCGAACCTGCGCCGATCGGCGCAAGCCGCGGTCGCCGCCTGTGCGCGGGTCGAGCGGGCCCTCGAGATCCTCGGCGACGACCTGCCCGAGCACCTCCGGTACGCCGGCCAGCTGCGACTCGACCACCGCGACTCGAGCCTCGATGAGCTCGGCCACCACGCCGACCCGCCGATGACGAAGGATGCGGTGGCCGGCCGAATCCGACGCCTCCTGGCGATGGCCGACAAGCGGGCCGAGACCCTCGGCATCCCGGGCACCGACGCCAACCTTCCCCCCGACATCGATCTCGACTGATCCACCCCGGCGCGGGAACACCCCGGGGTGCCGCGCGGTTGCCATCAGTAGACTGGCCCCACGTCAGCGCGGTCGTCGGCAGCCCGGCGGTCGGACGCCCTATCTGGAGGAGAGAAAAGCTCCCATGTCTGTGTACACGCTCCCTGAGCTCACCTACGACTACGCGGCGCTCGAGCCGCACATCAGTGCCCGCATCATGGAACTGCATCACTCGAAGCACCACGCGGCCTACGTCGCGGGCGCCAATGGCGCGCTCGAGGCGATGGCGGAGGCGCGGGAGACCGGCGCGTTCGCAAACATCAACCGCCTCGAGAAAGACCTCGCGTTCCACCTCGGCGGCCACATCAACCACTCGATCTTCTGGACGAACCTGTCGCCCGACGGGGGCAACAAGCCCGAGGGCGAGCTCGCCGCCGCGATCGACGAGTTCTTCGGCTCCTTCGACCAGTTCGTCGCTCACTTCACCGCCGCGTCCATGGGCATCCAGGGCTCGGGCTGGGGCGTGCTGTCGTGGGATCCGATCGGGCGCCGCCTGATCATCCAGCAGCTGTTCGACCAGCAGGGCAACACGGCGCAGGCCACGGTGCCGCTGCTGCAGCTCGACATGTGGGAGCACGCCTTCTACCTCGACTACGTCAACGTGAAGGCCGACTACGTCAAGGCGTTCTGGAACATCGTCAACTGGCAGAACGTCGCCGACCGCTTCGCGGCGGCGCGCTCGCACAGCGACGGGCTCCTGCTACTGTCGTAACAGGCGTCGTGGCCGGGGCTGATGCCCCGGCCTTCGTCTTTTCCCCCCTGCACCACACCACCACCTCTACCACCACCAATGGCGCCGTGGGCGCCTGAGCAACAGGAGATCCCGTGAGCGTGAAAGTCGGCATCAACGGATTCGGCCGCATCGGCCGCAACTACCTGCGGGCGGCCCTCGCCCAGGGCAGCGACCTCGAGATCGTCGCGGTCAACGACCTCACCGACAACGCCGCGCTCGCGCACCTGCTGAAGTACGACTCCGTGGGCGGCGTGCTCGCTCACGACGTCTCGCACGACGGCGATTCGATCACGGTCGGTGGCCGTCGCATCCGCGTCTTCGAGGAGCGCGACCCGGCTGCCCTGCCGTGGGGCGACCTCGGCGTCGACATCGTCATCGAGTCGACGGGCCGCTTCACCAAGGCGGAGGACGCCAAGAAGCACATCGCCGGTGGCGCCAAGAAGGTGCTCATCTCCGCCCCGGCCACGGGCGACGACGCCACGATCGTCATGGGCGTCAACGAGGAGACCTACGACCCGGCGACCGACGTCATCATCTCCAATGCCTCGTGCACGACCAACTGCCTCGCCCCGCTCGCGAAGGTCTTCAACGACGCCTTCGGCATCGAGCGCGGCTTCATGATGACGGCGCACGCGTACACGGCCGACCAGAACCTGCAGGACGGCCCGCACAACGACCTGCGCCGCGCGCGCGGTGCCGCCATCAACATCGTTCCCGCCTCGACCGGAGCAGCCAAGGCCATCGGCCTCGTGCTGCCCGAGCTGCAGGGCAAGCTCAGCGGCTCGTCGTATCGCGTGCCGGTGCCCACCGGGTCGATCGTCGATCTCACGATCGTCACCCCCACCGAGGGCCTCACGGTCGAGCAGATCAACGCCGCGTACAAGGTGGCCGCGGCCGAGGGACGCCTCAAGGGCTACCTCGAGTACACCGAGGACCCGATCGTGTCGAGCGACATCCAGCTCAACCCGCACTCGTCGATCTTCGATGCCGAGCTCACCAACGTGAGCGGCACGCTCGTGAAGGTCTCGGCCTGGTACGACAACGAGTGGGGCTACTCGAACCGCCTCGTCGACCTGACCGAGTTCGTGGGCGCCCGCCTCTAGGCGGTCGCTGCGACAAGGACGGTCCTCCGTGGCCCTGCGTACGATCGAGTCCCTCGGCGACCTCTCGGGTCGGCGTGTCATCGTGCGGTGCGATCTCAACGTGCCGCTCACCGACGGCGTCGTGACCGATGACGGTCGCATCCGTGCCTCGCTGCCGACGCTCAACGCCCTGCTGCATCGCGGTGCGAAGGTCGTCGTGATCTCGCACCTCGGGCGCCCCGAGGGTGCTCCTGACGAGCGCTACAGCTTGCGCCCCGTCGCGCAGCGCTTGAGCGAGCTGCTGGGAGCGCCGGTGGCCTTCGCGAGCGACACCGTCGGCGCATCGGCGGCGGATGCCGTGCGCGGACTCGCCGACGGCGGCATCGCCGTGCTCGAGAACCTGCGCTTCAACCCCGGCGAGACGTCGAAAGACGCCGCGGAGCGGCAGGCATTCGCCGACGCGCTCGCGACCTTCGGCGATGCCATGGTCTCCGACGGCTTCGGCGTCGTGCACCGGAAGCAGGCGAGCGTCTACGAACTCGCGCAGACGCTTCCGAGCGCGGCCGGTTCGCTCATCTCGGCCGAGACCGATGTGCTCGACCGTCTCACGGAGCGCCCTGAGCGGCCGTACACGGTCGTGCTGGGCGGCTCGAAGGTGAGCGACAAGCTCGGCGTCATCGCGCACCTGCTGCCGCGCGTCGACCGCCTGCTCATCGGCGGCGGCATGCTCTTCACCTTCCTGGCCGCGCAGGGCCACAAGGTGGGCGCGAGCCTGCTGGAAGCCGATCAGCTCGACACCGTGCGGGGCTACCTCGCCGAGGCCGAGCAGCGCGGTGTGCAGATCGTGCTGCCGACCGACGTGGTCGTCGCCGAGCGCTTCGCCGCCGACGCCCCCCACTCGGTGCAGCGTGCCGACGCGCTCGAAGAGGGTCCGGCAGGAGCATCCGGTCTCGGGCTCGACATCGGGCCCGAGACGGCCGCCCGTTTCGCCGAGCTCGTGGCGTCGTCGACCACGGTGTTCTGGAACGGGCCCATGGGCGTGTTCGAGTTCCCCGCCTTCGCCGGCGGGACGCGCGCGGTCGCCGAAGCGCTCACGCGCGTGTCGGGGCTCGGCGTCGTGGGGGGCGGCGATTCCGCCGCCGCGGTGCGTGCGCTGGGATTCACCGATGATGATTTCGGCCACGTCTCCACCGGAGGCGGCGCCAGCCTCGAGTTCCTCGAGGGCAAGAAGCTCCCCGGCCTGGAGGTCCTCGGATGGCAGTAGCACGCACCCCGCTCATCGCGGGCAACTGGAAGATGAACCTCGACCACCTGCAGTCGATCGCTTTCGTGCAGAAGCTCGCGTGGAGCCTGCGCGACGCCAAGCACGACTACGGCCAGGTCGAGGTCGCCGTGTTCCCACCGTTCACCGACCTGCGCAGCGTGCAGACGCTCGTGACGGCCGACAAGCTCGAGCTGCGCTACGGCGGGCAAGACCTGTCGGTGCACGACAGCGGCGCCTACACGGGCGAGACCTCGGGCGCCTTCCTCGCCGCTCTCGACTGCCGGTACGTCATCATCGGGCACAGTGAGCGCCGGCAGTACCACGCCGAGACCGACCAGGTGGTGGCCGACAAGACGGTCGCCGCCCTGCGGCACGGCCTCGTGCCCGTGATCTGCGTGGGGGAGACGGCTGACGACCTCGAGCAGCACGGCCCCTCGGCAGTGCCGGTGGCGCAGCTGCGGGTCGTGCTCGAGGCGCTCGCCTCCGACGCCGACATCGTGGTGGCGTACGAGCCGGTCTGGGCCATCGGCTCGGGTCAGGCAGCGACGCCCGAGCAGGCCCAGCAGGTGTGCTCAGCGCTGCGGCAGTCGCTCGACGAGGCTCTCGGCGACGAGGCCGCGCAGCGCACGCGCATCCTTTACGGCGGATCGGTCAAGGCCGCCAACATCGCGGGCTTCATGGCCCACAAGGATGTCGACGGCGCTCTGGTGGGCGGCGCGAGCCTCGATGTTGACGAGTTCTCCAGCATCGCCCGGTTCCCGAAGCACGTCGGCACCGTCTGATCCCCGCTCCGCCCTGCGTCCGGTAGGGTAGGAGACTGTCCGAATCGCGCGAGAGGTCCGATCCGTGGAAATCCTTCAGGTCGTGCTCCAGGTCATCCTGGGGATCACGAGCCTTCTGCTCACTCTGATGATCCTGCTGCACCGCGGCCGCGGTGGCGGCCTCTCCGACATGTTCGGCGGCGGCGTCACCTCGAACCTCGGCGCCTCGGGCGTCGCAGAGCGCAACCTCAACCGCATCACGATCATCCTCGCCCTCGTCTGGGTGAGCTCGATCATCGTGCTCGGTCTCATCACGCGCTTCGACGCGGTCTAAGGAGCACATCATGGTCTCAGGCGGCAGCGCCATCCGCGGGTCGCGCGTGGGCTCCGGCCCCATGGGCGAGCAGGACCGCGGCATCCACGCCGAGCGCATCTCGATCTCCTACTGGGACGCCATGGGCAACGAGACCGTGCGGCACTTCGCGGCCAACCTCCCCGAAGAGGAGATCCCCGACGTCATCGACTCGCCGTCGACGGGACTGCCCGCGGGGCGGGACAAGAACAACCCGCCGCAGGTCGCCAAGAACGAGCCGTACAAGACGCACCTGGCCTACGTGAAAGAGCGCCGCACCGACGAAGAGGCCGCGCAGATTCTCGACGAGGCCCTGCTCAAGCTGCGTCAGCGCCGCGGCACGGTCTGACGTCCGCGGTCTAGTCCTCGCCGACCGTCCACTCGGCCTGGTCCATCGCGCCCGTCCAGTAGCTCGTCGGGGCGATGAGCGACTCCGGCACTTCCGACGACGCCTCGTCATCGATGAAGAACACCGTGCGCTTCGTGCCGAGCACGCCGCCCACGGGCACATCGGCGACTGCCGCGCCCGCGAGTGCAAGGCCCAGGGCAGCGGCCTTGTCAGCGCCGGCGAGCACGAGCCAGATCCGCTCTGACTGGTTGATGAGGGGCAGCGTCAGGGTCAACCGCCCGGGCGGCGGTTTGGGGGAGTCGTGCACGGCGATGACGCCGGGCTCGGCGACCCGGGGGCCGTCGCGCTCCGGAAAGAGCGAGGCGATGTGCCCGTCGGGGCCGACGCCGAGGAACGTGATCGCGAAGGTCGGGAAGTCGCCGCCGCCCGCCGCGAGCAACTCTTCCCGGTAGCGCTGCGCGGCCGCCTCGAGGTCGAGGCCCTCGTCCGAGGCGGGGAAGGGGTGGATGTTCGACGCGGGCATGGCGATGCGGTCGAGCAGCGCATCCCGAGCCTGATGCTCATTGCGGTCGGCGTGACCGGTGGGCACCCAGCGCTCGTCGCCCCACCAGGCATGCACGCGGCTCCAGTCGATCTGATCGCGGGCGGGGAGCGCGGCGATCGCGGCGAGCACCTCGATGCCGACGCTGCCGCCCGTGAGCACGATGTGCGCTTCGTCCTGCTCGTCGAGCAGGTCGATCATCTTGGTGAGGAATCGGGCGGCGACCGAGCCCGCGAGCGCGGCACGGTCGGCGTGCACGAGCACGCGGCGTTCGGTGGTCACAGTGGTGGAGCCTCTCTGCGGAGCGGGGCGCGCGGGGCGCCGACGTTAGGCGGCGGTCGAGCTGCCGAACCCGCTCTCGAGTACGGCGCCGAACTCGTCGTCAGGGTCGAGCCTACGCAGTTCTTCGGCGAGGCACTCGCGCAGGCCGCGGCGTGGCAACGAGAGTTCGTGCATCGGCTGTCCGGGCTGGTGCAGCTCGACGATGCCAGTGCGCGTGCGCTCGAGACTGATCTCGCCACTGGCGCGGTGCAGCACGACGCGGTGGATGCCCGACGACGGGTTGCCGTCGGCCACATCGATCTCGACCGGCACCTGCAGCCGCAGGCCGAGCCAGGCCGCGAGCAGGGCCGTCGAGGGGCTATCAGGGGCTCCGGCGACCTGCACCCGCGTGATGGGCTCGTAGGGCGGTTGGTCGAGCGCGGCGGCCAATTGGGCGCGCCACAGGGTGAGGCGCGTCCAGGCGAAGTCGGTGTCGCCGGGCCGATAGCCCGAGGCGATGCGGGCGAGGGTCGACCGAGGGTCGGACGTGGCCGCAGAGTCGGTGATGCGGCGCTGAGCGAGACGCCCGAGCGGCGTGTCGCAGACCGCGTCAGGGCACTCTCCGGGCCACCACGACACAACAGGGGCGTCGGGCAGCAGCAGGCCCGTGACGAGGCCTCGGAGGTCGGTGGCGGTCTCGCCGTGCGCCCGCAGCACGATGACTTCGCTCGCTCCCGCGTCTCCGCCCACCCGGATCTCGGCGTCGAGACGCGCGGTCGCGCCGGCGCTGTCGGTCGAGACGACGATGATGCGCATGGGATGCTCGCGCGAGGCCTCATTGGCCGCCGCGATGACGTCCTCCTCCTCGCCGATCTCGCTCGTGATGATGAGGGTCAGCACGCGGCCGAGTGCCACGGCTCCCGCTTCGTCGCGGATGCGGACGAGGGTCTTCGACACCTGGCTCGCCGTGGTGTCGGGCAGGTCGATGATCACGGGCGCCTCCACACTCGTCCGTCGCGCGCGAGCAGATCGTCCGCGGACTGCGGACCCCAGGTTCCGGGCGCGTACTGCTCGGGCGCACCCTGCGTGGCCCAGAACTCCTCGATGGGGTCGAGGATCTTCCAGCTGAGCTCGACCTCCTCGTGCCGCGGGAACAGCGGCGGGTCACCGAGCAGCACGTCGAGGATGAGCCGCTCGTACGCCTCGGGGCTCGCTTCGGTGAAGGCGTGGCCGTAGCCGAAGTCCATCGTCACGTCGCGCACCTGCATACCGGCGCCGGGCACCTTCGAGCCGAACCGGATGGTGACACCCTCGTCGGGCTGAACCCGGATCACGAGAGCGTTCTGACCCAGGGCGGAGGTCTGCGCCTCGGCGAAGAGGTATTGCGGAGCGCGCTTGAACACGACCGCGATCTCGGTCACGCGGCGGCCGAGGCGCTTGCCGGCGCGCAGGTAGAACGGCACCCCGGCCCAGCGACGGGTATTGATGTCGAGGCGCATGGCGGCGTAGGTCTCGGTCACCGAGGCGGGGTTCATCCCGTCCTCTTCGAGGAACCCCGCAACCCACTCGCCGCCCTGCCAGCCGCTCGCGTACTGCCCGCGCGCCGTACCCGTGGCGAGGTCTTTCGGCAGGCGCACCGCCGAGAGCACCTTCTCCTTCTCGGCGCGCAGGTCGGCCGCGTCGAACGACACGGGCTCTTCCATCGCCGTGAGAGCGAGCAGCTGCAGGAGGTGGTTCTGGATGACGTCGCGCGCGGCTCCGATCCCGTCGTAGTAGCCCGCGCGCCCGCCGACACCGATGTCTTCGGCCATGGTGATCTGCACGTGATCGACGTAGTTCGCATTCCAGATCGGCTCGTACATCATGTTCGCGAACCGCAGGGCGAGGATGTTCTGGACCGTCTCCTTGCCCAGGTAGTGATCGATGCGGAACACGGAGTCGGGCGGGAATACGGATTCGACGACATCGTTGAGCTCGCGCGCGGACGTGAGGTCGCTGCCGAAGGGCTTCTCGATCACGACGCGCCGCCACTCGCCGGCCTGCGCCTCGGCGAGCCCGCTGCGCCGCAACTGCTCGGTGACCAGCGGGAACGACTTGGGCGGGATCGACAGGTAAAACGCGTGATTGCCCATCGTTCCGCGTTCCCGATCCAGTTCCGCGAGCGTCTCCGTCAGGCGAGCGAATGCGTCGTCGTCGTCGAAGTCGCCCGAGACGAATCGGATGCCCGATGCCAGCTGCTTCCAGACGTCCTCCTGGAAGGGCGTCCGCGCGTACTGCTTGACGGCGTCGTGCACGACCTGTTCGAAGTCCTGCGTCTCCCAGTCGCGCCGGGCGAACCCGACGAGGGCGAAGCCGGGCGGCAGCAGCCCGCGGTTGGCGAGGTCGTAGACCGCCGGCATGAGCTTCTTGCGCGAGAGGTCTCCCGTGACACCGAAGATGATGAGTCCGCTGGGACCGGCGATGCGGTTGAGCCGACGATCATCGGGGGAGCGCAGCGGGTTGCTGTCGCGGGCGATGGCGACCGGGGCCATGGTTCTCCTCGTGGTGGCGGAGCGGGTCAGGAGAGCGCGGCGATGATCGCGGCGATGCCGTCGGCGTCGCGCACGCGCAGGGTGACGACGGGCATCCCCTTCTCGGCGAGCACGGCGGCATCTCCCGCTGCCTGGGCGGCGATGAGCTGACCATAGGTGAAGGGGCGATCGGGGATCGCCAGGTCATCGGCGAGCGTTCCGGTGACCTGCAGGAACACCCCGCGCGCGGGGCCGCCCTTGTGGTACTGGCCCGTCGAATGCAGGAAGCGCGGCCCCCACCCGAAGGTCACCGGGCGTCCCGTGCGGGCGGCGATGAGGTGCCGCACGGCCTCGAGCTCGGGGTGGGCGATACGGTCGAGGTAGGCCTGCACGGCCACGTACCCGCCGTCGGGCAGCGCCGCTTCGAGGGCACGGACGGCATCGGCGACGGTGGATGCTCCACCGAGCAGCGACGCGGGCCCGACGACCTCGATGCCGCCGTCGGCGAACTGCGCCGCGAGCGGTTCGGGCCGGGCGTCGAGCAGTCCGCGCGCGGCGACCTTGGCCGACTCCACATCGGGTTGATCGAAGGGGTTGATGCCGAGCAGCACGCCGGCGACCGCCGTGGCGTACTGCCAGGTCAGCAGGTGCGCCCCGAGCGAGCCGGAGAGCTCGATCTCGCCGTCGGCGACCTCGCGCGTCGCGCGCGCGTCCGCGACGAGGCGCACGACCTGCACATCCGCAGCGCCGCTCGTGAGCTCGGGCGCATCGATGCCGACGACGACGGGCAGAACTCCGCGACCGTCCTTGCCGGTCGATTCGGCGATGAGCTGCTCGACCCAGTCGCCGAGGCCGACGATGTGGGTGCCGTCGGCAACGATCACGAGCTTGTCGCGCAGCGGTACGGTGCCGGCGATCGCGGCACCCAGCTGCAGGCCCGGGTTCGAGGCGCTGTCGACGGCGAGCGGAAGGCTCGCCGCCTCGGCCTCGTCGAGCAGGGCATCCAGATCGACGCCCGCGAGTCCGGAGGGTACGAGACCGAAGGCCGTGAGCGCCGAGTAGCGGCCCCCCACGGTCGGGTCGGCGGTGAACACGCGGTAGCCCGCCGCGAGCGACGCCTGCTCGAGGGGCGAGCCGGGGTCGGTGACGATGACGATGCGCTCCGCCGGGTCGATGCCCGCGTCGCGGAACGCGGCCTCGAAGCTGCGCTTCTGGCTGTCGGTCTCGACGGTCGAGCCCGACTTGGACGAGACGACGACGGCCGTGTGGCCGAGGTGCTCGCCCAGGGCGGTCGCGACCTGGCCCGGGTCGGTCGAGTCGAGCACGACGAGCGGCACCCCCGCCGTGCGGGTGATGACCTCGGGGGCCAGCGACGAGCCGCCCATGCCGCACAGCACGATGCGGGAGATGCCGCGCTCGACGAGCTGCTCGCGCAGAGCGACAATCTCCGCCACAAGGGGGCGCGACACCGAGACAGCCTGGGTCCAGCCGAGGCGAATGCTGGCCTCGGCTTCGGCGGCCGGGCCCCAGAGCGTGCTGTCGCCCGCCGTGATGCGGCTCGCCACGAGGTGCTCGACGAGCGCGGGAACCTGCGCGTCGATGGCACGCTGCGCGTCGCCGCGCGCCGCGACCGTGAGAGTCATCGTGCAGCCTCGAGAGCGGCGCTGACGGTGTCGAGCAGCTCGTTCCAGCTGACGATGAACTTCTCGACGCCCTCCTTCTCGAGCAGCGCGGTCACCTCGTCGTACGAGATGCCGAGTGCATCGAGCGCGGCGAGCACGCCGCGCGCCTCGTCGTAGCTGCCCGTGACGGCGTCGCCCGCGATGATGCCGTGGTCGAAGGTCGCCTGCAGGGTCTTCTCGGGCATGGTGTTGACCGTGCGGCCGACGGCGAGCTCGGTGACGTAGAGGGTGTCGGGAAGGCTCGGGTCCTTGACCCCCGTCGAGGCCCAGAGCGGGCGCTGCGCGTTCGCGCCGGCAGCCAGCAGCGCCGCGGCGCGCTCGGTTGCGAAGGCCTGCTCGAAGACCTCGTAGGCGAGGCGTGCGTTCGCGATGCCGGCTTTGCTCTTGAGGGCGAGCGCCTCGGGAGTGCCGATCTCGACGAGCCGCTTGTCGATCTCGGTGTCGACGCGCGAGACAAAGAACGATGCGACCGAGTGGATCGTCGAGAGGTCGATGCCGGCGGCGTGCGCCTTCTCGAGCCCGGCGAGGTAGGCGTCGATGACGGCGCGGTGGCGGTCGAGGCTGAAGATCAGCGTCACATTGACGCTGATGCCCGCGGCGATCGTCTCGGTGATGGCCTCGAGGCCCTCGACCGTCGCCGGAATCTTGATCATCGCGTTGGGGCGGCCGACCTTCTTCCAGAGCTGCTGCGCCTGGGCGATCGTGCCCGCGGCATCGTGAGCCAGACCCGGCTCGACCTCGATCGAGACGCGGCCGTCCTGGCCGCCGGTCGAACCGTAGACCGAGGCGAAGATGTCGCTCGCGGCAGCCACGTCGTCCGTCGTGATCTCAAAGACGGCACGCGTGACATCGACACCCGCGGCCGCGAGCTCGCGCACCTGGTCGTCGTAGGTCGTGCCCGTCGCGAGCGCGGCGGCGAAGATCGTGGGGTTCGTCGTGACGCCGACGACGTCTCGCTCGGTGATGAGGGCGGCGAGACCGCCCGACGTGATGCGATCGCGCGACAGGTCGTCGAGCCAGATGCTGACGCCGAGGTCGCTCAGCTGGGCGGTGGGGGTGGCACTCATGGTGTCCTCAATCGTGGGTGGTGGAGTGGTGGCGGACGGAGAGGGGAGGGGCCGGTCAGTGGGCTGCGATGCTCTCGCGCGCGGCGGCGACGACGGCCTCGGGAGTGATGCCGAACTCGCGGAACAGCGTCTGGTAGTCGGCCGAGGCACCGAAGTGCTCGATCGACACCGAGCGGCCGCGGTCGCCGACGTAGCGGTGCCAGCTCAGGGCGAGGCCGGCCTCGACCGAGACGCGCGCCGTCACCGATGACGGCAGCACCGACTCGCGGTACTCGGCGCTCTGCTCGTCGAACCACTCGAGGCACGGGGCCGACACGACGCGGGCGTGGATGCCGTGCTCCGCGAGCTGCGTGCGCGCATCCATCGCCACCGCGACCTCGGAGCCCGTCGCGATGAGGATCACGTCGGGAGAGCCGTTGGCCGCCTCGGCGAGCACGTAGGCGCCCTTCGCGACGTGGTGCGCCGCCGCGAGCTCGTCGCCCGAGGCGATGCCGGTGCCGCGCTCGAACACGGGGATGTTCTGGCGCGTGAGAGCGATCCCCGCGGGGGAGCGGCGCTCGAGCACCGCCTTCCACGCGTGCGCGGTCTCGTTGGCGTCGGCCGGGCGCACGATCGCGAGACCCGGGATCGCGCGCAGCGACGCGAGCTGCTCGATCGGCTGGTGCGTCGGTCCGTCCTCGCCGAGGGCGACCGAGTCGTGGGTCCAGACGTAGGTGACCGGCACGTTCATGAGCGCGGCGAGGCGCACGGCGGGGCGCATGTAGTCGCTGAAGATCAGGAAGGTGCCGCCGAAGACGCGGGTGCGACCGTGCAGCGCGATGCCGTTGAGGATCGCGCCCATGGCGTGCTCGCGGATGCCGAAGTGCAGCACGCGCCCGTAGGGGTTCGCCGACCACTCGTGCGTCGAGTGCTCGCTCGGGGCGAAGGAGCCGCCGCCCGCGATCGTCGTGAGGTTCGACTCGGCGAGGTCGGCCGACCCGCCCCAGAACTCGGGCAGCACGCCCGCGATCGCGTTGATGACCTTGCCGCTGGCAGCGCGGGTCGACACGCTCGTGCCGCCCTCGAACACCGGCAGCGCGGCCTCGAGGTCGGCGGGGAGCTCGCGCGCGAGCATCCGGTCCAGCAACGCCTTCTTGTCGGGGTTCGCGGCGGACCACGCGTCGAAACGAGAATCCCACGCCGCGCGACGCTCACGCCCGCGCTCGACGGCGAGGCGCGTGTGCGCAATCACCTCGTCGGCGACGGCGAAGTGCTCGTCGGGGTCGAAGCCCATGACGCGCTTGGTCGCGGTGAGCTCGTCGCCGCCGAGTGCCGAACCGTGGATCTTGCCGGTGTTCTGCTTCGTCGGGGCGGGCCAGCCGATGATCGTCTTGACGATCACGAGGCTCGGGCGCGAGGTCTCTGCCTTCGCCGCCTCGAGCGCGGCGTGCAGGGCCTGCACGTCTTCGACGTACTCGCCGGTCTTCTTCCAGTCGACGGTCTGCACGTGCCAGCCGTAGGCGGCGTAGCGCGCGGCGACGTCTTCGGTGAAGGCGATGTTCGTGTCGTCTTCGATCGAGATCTGGTTCGAGTCGTAGATCGCGATGAGGTTGCCGAGCTGCTGGTGGCCGGCGAGCGAGCCCGCTTCGCTCGTCACACCCTCCTGAATGTCGCCGTCACCGGCGATGACGTACACGTGGTGGTCGAAGACGCTCTCGCCCGCGGGTGTCTGCGGGTCGAGCAGGCCGCGCTCGAAGCGCGCGGCGTAGGCGAAGCCGACCGCCGATGCCAGTCCCTGGCCGAGCGGACCGGTCGTGATCTCCACGCCGTCGGTGTGGCCGAACTCCGGGTGGCCGGGGGTCTTCGAGCCCCAGGTGCGCAGCGCCTTGAGGTCGTCGAGCTCGAGCCCGTATCCACCCAGGTACAGCTGCACGTACTGCGTGAGCGAGCTGTGGCCCGCCGAGAGGATGAAGCGGTCGCGACCGAGCCAGTGCGGGTCGCTCGGGTCGTGCTGCATCACCTTCTGGTGCAAGAGGTACGCGACGGGGGCCAGCGACATCGCGGTGCCGGGGTGGCCGTTGCCGACCTTCTCGACAGCATCGGCGGCGAGCAGTCGGGCGGTGTCGACGGCGCGGCGGTCCAGGTCGTCCCAGGTCAGGTCGGTCATGGCGTCGGTACTGCCCTTTCTTCAGACGGATGCGGGCCTCGCCCGGTCCTGCACGAACGTCTGCGTGCAGGGCGTCGTCGGCCCTCGCCAGTATAGAGAGGGTCGTATGCCCCGGCGGGTGCGCACGGGCTCGCTCTCACCAACCCTCCCGTAGACTGACCGCATTCCCGCGCCACGAATGAAGGAGCTATGGATACCGCTCTCGATCACGCCGTCACGACGCGACCGCGAAGCATCCGACGCACCCTCTCGGCCTACATCGCCCTGACCAAGCCGCGGGTCATCGAGCTGCTGCTCGTCACGACCGCGCCCGTCATGATCCTCGCGGCCGACGGTCTTCCGAGCATCTGGCTCGTGCTCGCCACCCTCGTGGGCGGTGCGCTCTCGGCCGGATCGGCCGGCGCCTTCAACATGTACATCGACCGCGATATCGATCGCGTCATGAACCGCACCAAGAACCGCCCGCTCGTCACCGGCGAGGTCTCCGACCGTGCGGCGCTCGTGTTCGCCTACACGATCGGCGTGATCTCGATCGTCTGGCTCGGGCTCACGACGAACTGGCTCGCCGCCGCGCTCTCGCTCGGTGCGATCGTCTTCTACGTCGTGATCTACACGCTCGTGCTCAAACGCCGCACGGAGCAGAACATCATCTGGGGCGGCATTGCCGGATGCTTCCCCGTGCTCATCGGCTGGACGGCGGTGACCGGCTCGCTCGACTGGCCGCCGGTCATCCTCTTCCTCGTCGTGTTCCTATGGACCCCGCCGCACTACTGGCCGCTGTCGATGAAGTACCGCGAAGACTACGCGGCGGCCGACGTGCCCATGCTCGCGGTCATGCGGGATCGGGCGACGGTCGGCGTCCAGGTCATCCTGTACGCGTGGGCGACGGTCGCGGCATCCCTGCTGCTCATCCCGATCGCGCCGATGGGCGCGCTGTACACCGCGGTCGCGCTCATCGCGGGCGGATGGTTCATCGTCGAGAGCCACCGTCTGCACAGTCGAGCGGTGCGGGGGCTCGAAGCGGCTCCGATGCGGGTGTTCCACGCGAGCATCACGTACCTCACACTGCTCTTCGTGGCCGTGGGCATCGACCCACTGCTGCCGTTCTAGCGCGCAGCTCCCGCGAGTTCCGGCTGCGACCGGTCGTTCGTCAGCTCGCTTTCGCTGCGCCGCAGCGTCAGCAGGGCGAGCGTCATGACCGCGATGAGCACACAGGCGAGCACCATGTGGATGCCCACGAGCAGTTCGGGAAGCCCCAGCCGCGCCTGCGCGATCCCCACCGCGATCTGCACGGCCTCGACCGCGAGCAGTGCCACGACGGCACGGACGAGGGGCCGGCGACCGACCTGGATCGCCGCGATGAGCAGCAGCACACTGAGCCCCGCGGTGATGTAGGCGGGCCAGGAGTGCACGTGCTGCAGCAGCTCGCTGTCCAGGCCGTTGCGCGCCGCGCCACCATCGCCCGCGTGCGGACCCGAACCGGTCACGACGATGCCGACGAGCACGGTCACCCAGGCGCCCACGGCGGTCGCGAGTGCAAGCGCCCGAACGGGCGCCGGCACAACGAGTTCGCCGGTCGTGCGCCCCCGGTAGACCCGGTGCACGAACACGACCGCGAGGGCGACGAGCACGGCAGAGACGACGAAGTGGAACCCGACCACCCAGGGGTTGAGCTGGGTGAGCACGGTGATGCCGCCGATCACTGCCTGGGCGGGAATACCCAGCCCGAGCGCGACCGTGAGGCGCAGCAGCTCGGGGCGCTCGCGCCGCATCCGCACGACGAAGAGGAACGCGATGATCGCGATGATGACGAGCACGAAGGTGAGCAGGCGGTTGCCGAACTCGACGATGCCGTGGATGCCCATCTCCGGCGTCGCGATGAACGAGTCCTCGGTGCAGCGCGGCCAGGTCGGGCAGCCGAGTCCTGATCCGGTGAGGCGCACGGCGCCGCCGGTGCCCACGATGAGCGTCTGACTCACGAGCGAGGCCCAGGCGATGACACGAACGCGCCTGTCCGCCGTGGTCGGCAGCCACTCAACGAACCGACGGCCCACTCCGACCAGCGCCTGCCACAGCCGATTCACGGTCCGCTTCCTCCTCTTTCAGGCTGCGCACGATAGAATCGGCGAAGCTCATCAGTCAGTGTCGACCGCGGGCCACGCATCGTTGGGGTTGCTGGGCGGCTCAAGCGCACGACATCTCGTTCGGCCTCAGTGTATGGGCGCTCGATGAGCGTCTGCCGAAGGCCACCGCGCAACTGGATGTCCACGGAATGTCCCCGTCCCGATCGAGGTTGGGTTCGGTAGAGAGAAGAGGAAACGCATGTCTGACGTGCTCATCGACCGTCCCGAGCTCGAGGGCCTCGGCCAGTACGAGTTCGGCTGGTCCGACTCCGACACCGCGGGCGCGACCGCGCGCCGCGGCATCGACGACAGCGTCGTGCGCAACATCTCGGCCCTGAAAGACGAACCGCAGTGGATGCTCGACCTGCGCCTGAAGGGCCTCAAGCTCTTCGGCCAGAAGCCCATGCCGCTCTGGGGCGCCGACCTGTCGGGCATCGACTTCGACAACATCAAGTACTTCGTGCGCTCCACCGAGAAGCAGGCCACCACCTGGGAGGAGCTGCCGGAGGAGATCAAGAACACCTACGAGAAGCTCGGAATCCCCGAGGCCGAGCGCCAGCGCCTCGTCGCCGGCGTCGCCGCCCAGTACGAGTCCGAGGTGGTCTACCACCAGATCCGCGAAGACCTCGAGGCCCAGGGCGTCATCTTCATGGACACCGACACGGCCCTGCGCGAGCACCCCGAGTTCTTCACCGAGTACTTCGGCACGGTCATCCCGGCCGGCGACAACAAGTTCGCGGCCCTCAACACGGCCGTGTGGTCGGGCGGATCGTTCGTCTACGTTCCCCCGGGCGTGCACGTCGAGATTCCGCTGCAGGCCTACTTCCGCATCAACACCGAGAACATGGGCCAGTTCGAGCGCACGCTCATCATCGCTGATGAGGGCTCCTACGTGCACTACATCGAGGGCTGCACGGCCCCGATCTACAAGAGCGACTCGCTGCACTCGGCCGTCGTCGAGATCATCGTGAAGAAGAACGCCCGTGTTCGGTACACGACGATTCAGAACTGGTCGAGCAACGTCTACAACCTCGTGACCAAGCGCGCGGTCGCCCACGAGGGCGCCACGATGGAGTGGATCGACGGCAACATCGGCTCGAAGGTGACGATGAAGTACCCGTCGATCTTCCTCATGGGTGAGCACGCCAAGGGCGAGACGCTCTCGGTCGCCTTCGCGGGCCCCGGCCAGCACCAGGACGCCGGCGCGAAGATGATCCACATGGCGCCGTACACGACGTCGTCGATCGTCTCGAAGTCGATCGCGCGCGGTGGCGGCCGCGCGGGCTACCGCGGCGAGGTGCGGGTCGACGCGAACGCGCACCACTCGGCCAATACCGTGCGCTGCGACGCCCTGCTCGTCGACACGATCTCGCGCTCCGACACCTACCCGGCGATCGACATCCGCGTCGACGACGTGCAGCTCGGCCACGAGGCGACGGTCTCGCGCGTGAGCGAGGAGCAGCTGTTCTATCTGCAGTCCCGCGGACTGCCCGAAGACGAGGCCATGGCCATGATCGTGCGCGGGTTCATCGAGCCCATCGCGCGCGAGCTGCCCATGGAGTACGCCCTTGAGCTGAACAAGCTCATCGAGATGAGCATGGAAGGCAGCGTCGGCTAGATGAGCTCCGCCCCCGCACGCAGTATCCCCGCAACACATGCACCGACGATCGAGACCCAGCAGCACGCGCACGGCCCGGGTTCTCCTGTGCCCGTGCAAACCCGCAACGAGCGTTTCGCGTCCGCTGCGCACGCCGACTTCCCGGCCGTCACCGGCCGCGAGCTCGAGTGGAAGCTGACGCCGGTCGACAAGATCCGCGACCTCATCGACGGCGAGCTCGACGGCACGGCGTTCCCCGCCGAGGTGTCGAGCGCGCCCGGAGTGTCCGTCGAGTGGATCCCGATGGATGACGCGCGCGTGGGCTCGGCGGGCCTGGCCGAGGAGCGCGCCGCCGCGAACGCGTGGTCGAGCACCGAGCGGGCACTCGCGGTGACGCTCTCGAGCGAGGAGGCCGTGGCGGTCACGATCGACCGCACGGGCACCGACCGCGCGCCGCGCGCCGCGCACACCGTTATCACCGCCGCGCCGAACGCGCGAGGGCTCGTCGTAATCGACAACCGGGGGAGTGCCCGGCTCAGCGAGAACGTCGAGATCGTCGCGGGCGCGGGGAGCGAGCTCACGGTCGTCAGCCTGCAGGAGTGGGACGACGAGTCGGTGCACCTGTCGAGCCAGTTCGCGCGCGTCGACAAAGATGCGCAGCTCAAGCACGTCGTCGTCTCGCTCGGCGGCGCCATCGTTCGGGTCAACCCCTCGGTGCACCTCGCCGGCTCGGGAGCCGACGGGCAGCTTCTGGGCCTGTACTTCGCCGACGCGGGCCAGCACCTCGAGCAGCGCGTGTACGTGCACCACATCGCGCCTCAGACGATCAGCCGCGTGACGTACAAGGGCGCGCTCAACGGCTCCGGTGCCCGCACGGTCTGGGTGGGCGACGTGCTCATCGGCCGCGACGCGACGGGCACCGACTCCTACGAGCAGAATCGCAATCTCGTGCTGAGCGACGGCACGCGCGCGGACTCGATCCCCAATCTCGAGATCGAGACGGGGGACATCGCCGGGGCCGGTCACGCGAGCGCGACCGGTCGCTTCGACGACGAGCAGCTGTTCTACCTGCGCTCGCGCGGCATCGACGAGCAGGAGGCCCGCCGCCTCGTCGTGCTCGGGTTCCTCATCGACGTCGTGCAGAAGATCGGCGCGCCCGAACTGCAGACCCGTCTCGTCGCCGCGATCGAGGCCGAACTCGACGCCGTGGAGGTGGTGTGAGATGACCGCGACCCGCGTCTGCGCGCTCGACGAACTGAGCCCCGCCTCGGCGAAGAAGGTCGTCGTCGACGGCACCCCCGTCGCGGTCGTCATGGACTCCGCGGGCGCTGTCCACGCTCTCGGCGACACCTGCACGCACGGAGAGATCTCGCTCAGCGAAGGCTTCGTCGAGGACGACGCCATCGAGTGCTGGGCGCACGGCTCGAAGTTCTCGCTCGACACCGGCAAGCCCCGCAACTTCCCGGCCTACGAGCCGGTCCCTGTCTACGCCGTGACGATCGAGGGCACCGACGTGCTCGTCGACGTCACCGCGAACATCGCCGCTCCGGCCAACACCCCCGAAGGATGACCCACGACATGTCCACTCTTGAGATTCGCGACCTGCACGTCAGCATCGAGACCGATCAGGGTACGAAAGAGATCCTGCGCGGGGTCAACCTGATCATCAACTCGGGGGAGACCCACGCCATCATGGGCCCCAACGGCTCGGGCAAGTCGACGCTCGCGTACACGATCGCCGGGCATCCCCGCTACACCGTCGACAGCGGATCGATCACGCTCGACGGCGCTGACGTGCTCGAGATGAGCATCGATGAGCGCGCGCGCGCCGGACTCTTCCTCGCCATGCAGTACCCCGTCGAGATCCCGGGGGTGACGGTCTCCAACTTCCTGCGCACCGCGAAGACCGCGCTCGACGGCGAGGCGCCCGCGCTTCGCTCGTGGATCAAGGACCTGCGCGGCTCGATGGAGGCCCTGCGCATGGACACCTCGTTCGCCGAGCGCAATGTCAACGAGGGCTTCTCGGGCGGCGAGAAGAAGCGCCACGAGATCGTGCAACTCGAGCTGCTCAAGCCGAAGATCGCGGTGCTCGACGAGACCGACTCGGGCCTCGACGTCGACGCGCTCAAGATCGTCTCGGAGGGTGTCAACCGCGTCAAGGAGAACACCGGCCTCGGGGTGCTGCTCATCACGCACTACACGCGCATCCTGCGGTACATCACCCCCGACTTCGTGCACGTGTTCGTCGATGGCCGCGTTGTTGAAGAGGGCGGGCCCGAGCTGGCCGAACGCCTTGAGAACGAGGGCTACGACCGCTACCTGACCGGCTCGACCGTAGGCTAGACGCATGCCCACCGCACTCGAGCCGAAGCTCTTCGACCAGGTCGAGGAGGGACTGAAGGACGTCGTCGACCCCGAGCTCGGCGTCAACATCGTCGATCTGGGCCTCGTCTACGACCTGGCCTGGGACGAGGAGAGCGACGCCCTCATCATCTCGATGACCTTGACCTCGGCGGGATGCCCGCTCACAGACGTCATCGAGGAGTCGATTGCGAACTCCCTCGACGGCATCGTCGCGCAGTTCCGCATCAACTGGGTGTGGATGCCGCCGTGGGGCCCCGAACGCATCACCGACGACGGCCGCGACATGATGCGCGCGCTTGGCTTCAGCATCTGACCGCAGCGCTCCACGCGAAAGGCCCCTCCCGGTCTCGGGAGGGGCCTTCGTCGTCGCGGGTGCGCTACGCGTCGGAGCGATCGCGGCGCTCGGCGGCCGCCCACAGCGCCGGCAGGAGCGCCGCGGCGATGGCGGCCTTGATGACTCCGCCGATGATGAACGGGTAGAAGCCGGCCACGAGCACCGACTGCAGGTCGTTCGGCACGCCAAGCTGGCCGAGCGAGACCGCGAGCCACGGGAGACCGAACGCGAAGACGACGAGCGAGCCGCCGATGAACGTGATGATCGGCTTGTACCAGCCGCGGTCCCACGAGCGCTCGGCGGCCCAGCCAACGATCGCGGCGGAGGCGATGAAGCCGACGATATAGCCGAAGCTCGGGGCGCTCAGCGCGGCGAGGCCGGTGAGGTGTGACCCGTCTTCCTGCGGCGCGAAGATGGGGAGGCCGACCAGCCCGAGAATTGCGTAAAGGCCCAGCGACGACGCGCCGCGCACTGCACCGAGGCCCGCGCCGACCAGCAATACTGCGAGAGTTTGCCCGGTAACGGGCACCGGCCACAAGGGGATAGAAACCTGAGCGAGCACGGCGACGAGCGCGGTGCCCGCGATGACGAGGGCGATGTCGCTCGCCCACGAGCGCGTCACGACGCGGTCGACGAGCGTGGGGCGAACGAGGGCGGTGGTGGCAGTCGACACGGGGGCTTCCTTACGAGAAGTCGGGTGCGGGGGACAGGGTTAGACTATCGGGCTGGCCCCCTGTCGTCGGGGTGGTCGAATCCCACCAAAGAAACGGACATTCGCTGTGCTCGCTGTGCAAGACCTCGAGATCCGCGTCGGGGCGCGCCTGCTCATGGAGAACGTGACGTTCCGCGTCGACAAGGGCGACAAAGTGGGGCTCGTGGGACGCAACGGCGCCGGCAAGACCACGATGACCCGGGCTCTCGCCGGTGAGGGCGAGCCCACGGGCGGCACCATCACGCGCACGGGCGAGATCGGCTACCTTCCGCAGGATCCGCGCGCCGGCGACCCGGAGCAGCTCGCCCGCACCCGCATCCTCGATGCTCGCGGCCTCGGTCAGATCGTGATCGACATGGAGCGCGCGTCGATCGACATGGGCAGCACCGATCCGGCGGTGTCCGAGAAGGCGATGGCGGCGTACGGGCGGCTCACCGACCGATTCCACGCCCTCGGCGGGTACGCCGCTGAAGCGGAGGCGGCGGCCATCGCGAGCAACCTGAGTCTCCCCGACCGCATCCTCAGCCAGCCGCTCAGCACGCTGTCGGGCGGCCAGCGGCGCCGCATCGAGCTCGCCCGCATCCTGTTCAGCGATGCCGAGACGATGATCCTCGACGAGCCCACCAACCACCTCGATGCCGACTCGGTCGTGTGGCTGCGCGAGTTCCTCAAGCAGTACCAGGGCGGCTTCATCGTCATCAGCCACGATGTGCAGCTCGTCGAAGAGACCGTCAACCGCGTCTTCTACCTCGATGCCAACCGTACGGTCATCGACATCTACAACATGGGCTGGAAGCACTACTTGCGGCAACGCGAGGCCGACGAGGAGCGCCGCAAGAAGGAGCGCGTCAACGTCGAGAAGAAGGCCACGTCACTGCAGCTGCAGGCGGCGCGATTCGGCGCGAAGGCCTCGAAGGCCGCCGCCGCCCACCAGATGGTCGCGCGCGCCGAGAAGATGCTCTCGGGGCTCGAGGAGGTGCGGGCGGTCGACCGGGTCGCGAAGCTCCGGTTCCCCGAACCGGCCCCGGTCGGCAAGACGCCACTGCAGGCGCACAACCTCTCGAAGAGCTACGGCTCGCTCGAGATCTTCACGGCCGTCGACCTTGCGGTCGACCGTGGTTCGCGCGTCGTCATCCTGGGACTCAACGGCGCCGGCAAGACGACGCTGCTCCGTATCCTGGCCGGGGTCGACGCCCCCGATACGGGCGTCATCGAGCCCGGGCACGGGTTGCGGGTCGGTTACTACGCGCAAGAGCACGAGACGCTCGACGTCACGCGCTCGGTGCTCGAGAACATGATGAGCGCGAGCGAGGCCATCACCGAGCGCGAGGCGCGCAGCGTGCTGGGCTCGTTCCTGTTCATCGGCGATGACGTGCAGAAGCCCGCCGGCGTCCTCTCCGGCGGCGAGAAGACCCGCCTGTCGCTCGCGACGCTCGTGGTGTCGAAGGCCAACTTGCTGCTGCTCGACGAGCCCACGAACAACCTCGACCCCGCGAGCCGTGAGGAGATCCTCGGCGCGCTCGCGAACTACTCGGGCGCCGTCATCCTCGTCAGCCACGACGAGGGCGCCGTGGAGGCGCTCAACCCCGAGCGAGTGCTCATCATGCCCGACGGCGTCGAAGACCTCTGGACGGCCGACTACGCCGAGCTGATCTCGCTCGCCTGACGCCCGGCCGCCTGACGCTCGACGATCGCGTCCTCGACCTCGTCGTCGCTGGGTCCGGAGCGGCGGGGTCGACGCGGAGGCGGCGGAGGCGTGTCGGCATCGGCGGCGCGCAGCCCGCGGTGCTCCTGCCGCAGCGCCCAGCCGTAGCCGACGAAGCCGAGCAGCGCGAATAGGTACCACTGGAACGTGTAGCTGAGGTGCGGACCCTCGTCGGCGACGGGGCGCAGTACGGCGGCGGGGCGCTCGGCGGTCGTGGGCGATTCGCGGTCCATGAGCCCATAGGCACCCGTGATGACGCGTCCACCGTCGACGAGTTCGGCGATCTGGGGCAGGTTGATGGTCGCGACCTGGCCCTCGGGCGCCCCGCGACCAGCGATCGTCGGCTCACCTGGTTTGAGGCGCACGAGCACCTCGACCGTGCCCGCCGGGGGAGCGGGCACCGCGTCGGGCTGGTCTTGCGCGTCACCCGTCGGCACCCAGCCGCGATCGACGACGAGCACCTCGCCGGTCTCGAGCAGCAGCGGCGTCAGCACGGCAAAGCCGGGACGGCCCCCGAAGGGCCGATTGCGCGCCAGCAGCTGCTCGTCGACGAGGTACTCACCCTCGACCACGACCGGAGTCCACTCCGCCGCCGGGTCGAGCTGCTCGCCCGCGGGCAAGGCCTGGCGTAGCGCGACGGGGGCCGCATCCCAGTTCTGGGCGACGACGCGGATCTCGGCCACCGCCTCCAGGCGACGCGCCCACTGCCACTGCGCGAGGCCGACGCAGACAATCGCGAACACGGTCGTGAACGCCAGCCAGCCGAGCCAGCGGCGCGTCAAGGCCAGCGAGAGGATGCTCACGACCAGCTATTCTCCCGGTTCGGGAACCCGCTCGACGACCACACCGGCCGGCGTGATCGTCACCGGGAACCCCCGGGCGTCGACGTAGTCGTAGAGGTAGTCGCGATGCTCGTCGCACGCGAGCCACACCTTGACGCGATCGGGGGTGTGGATGCGGGGGTTGCGCCAGTTGACGGCCCACGTGGCCGCCGCGCGGCAGCCCGCGCGCGAGCACCGCGTACTCGAGATCGAGCCCGGCAGATCGATCACGCGCGACCGTTCGACAACGGGTCGTCGTGGAAGGGCAGCAGGGCGCCCGGGCGCTCGACCGCCGTGCGGCCGGTGTTGACGACCGTGTTGGCGGCGATGACGGCGAAGTACGGCAGCACGATGGCACCGAGGGCGGGAACGAGCAACCACCAGCCCGGCGTGAAGAAGCACGCGCCGATACAGATCATGCGCACGCCCATCGCCGCCGCGTACTTGATCATGCGAGCACGGCGCTCGTCGTCGGGAGACGTCGGGAGGCTCGTGATGGCGCTCGTCTGCGGCTTCGGCACACCGCGATGGTAGCCCGCGACGTTGCGCATATGCTGGGGAGCCATGACCCCCCAGCGCACTGTTCTCATCACCGGCGGCAATCGCGGCATCGGCTTCTCGATCGCCGAGGAGTTCGTCGCTCAGGGCCATCGCGTGGCTGTCACCGCCCGCTCCGGATCGGGGCCCGCGGGCGCACTCACGGTCATCGCCGACGTCACCGACGCGGCATCGCTCGACGCCGCCTTCACCACGGTCGAGGCCGAACTCGGCCCCGTCGAGGTCGTCGTCGCGAACGCCGGCATCACGCGCGACACCCTGCTGCTGCGCATGTCGGAGGACGACTTCACCGACGTGATCGACACCAATCTGACCGGCGCCTTCCGCACGGTCAAGCGGGCGTCGAAGGGCATGCTCAAGGCACGGTTCGGCCGCATCATCCTCATCTCGAGCGTCGTGGGCCTCTACGGCTCGGCCGGTCAGGTCAACTACAGCGCCTCGAAGTCAGCGCTCGTCGGCATGGCGCGCTCGCTCACGCGCGAGCTGGGTGGGCGGGGCATCACTGCGAACGTCGTCGCGCCCGGCTTCATCGAAACCGACATGACGGCGGCACTGCCGGAGGACCAGCAAAAGGCCTACCAGCAGTCGATCCCCGCCGGCCGCTTCGCGACGCCCCTCGAGGTCGCCCGCGTCGTGACCTGGTTGGCGAGCGACGACGCCGGATACATCAGCGGGGCCGTCATCCCGGTCGACGGCGGCCTCGGCATGGGGCACTAACTCCGCAGGCCCAGCACCGACAGCACGGCCGAGAGGTCGCGCTCCGGCAGGCTCACGTGCGCCGCCGTGCGCACGACGGGTTTGGCGTCGAAGGCGATCGAGAGTCCGGCCGCGGCCATCATGGCGAGATCGTTCGCACCGTCGCCCACGGCCACGGTGCGATGCAGGGGCACGTCGAATCGCCGCGCCCACTCGCGCAGGGCATCCGCCTTCGCCGCCGCATCGATGACGGGCCCGGTCGTCACTCCGGTGAATCGCTCGTCGGCCGTTGCGAGGCGGTTCGCTCGGTGGGCGTCGAGCGCCAAATCGGCAGCGATCGGGTCCAGCAGCTCGTGGAAGCCGCCCGAGACGACGGCAACGCGACCGCCCGCGGCGTGGATGCCCGTCACGAGTTCACGCGCGCCGTGCGTGAGCACGATGCGCGGGCCGACACGGTGCACCGCCCCCGTGTCGAGACCGGCGAGGGTGGCCACCCGTTCGGCGAGGGAGGCGGCGAAGTCGAGCTCACCCGCCATCGCCCTGGCCGTGATCTCCGCAACTCGCTCGCCGGAACCCGCTTCATCCGCGAGCAGCTCGATGGCCTCCTGCTCGATGAGGGTCGAGTCGACGTCGAGCACGACAAGCACGGTGGCCATGGCGGTGGATGCTCCTGCGCGGCTCGGGCGGCCGCAGCCGCGCTACTCGATGCGGACGCCCTTGCCGGCGACCACGATGCCCGTCTCGGTGACCGTGAGGCCACGAGCACGGTCGGCGTCGTGGTCGACACCCACCTGGGCGCCGGGGGCCACGACGACCTCCTTGTCGAGAATAGCCCGCCGCACGACGGCGCCCGCGCCGATCGTGGTGCGCTCGAACACGACGGTGTCGGTGACCGTCGCCGACTCGATCGTCACCCACGGCCCGAGCACGCTGCGCTCGATGTGCGAACCCGAGATGACGGTGCCGAGCGAGACGATCGAATCGATAACGTTGCCGGTCACCCCTGCCGCGTCGCGGACGAACTTGGCCGGCGGCGAGTTGAGCTGCTGCGAGTAGATCGGCCACTCCGTGTTGTAGAGGTTGAACACCGGCAGGGCCGAGATGAGGTCTTGGTGAGCGTCGAAGAACGACTCGATCGTGCCCACGTCGCGCCAGTAAAAGCGGTCGCGCTCGGTGGATCCGGGAACTTCGTTGAGGTTCAGGTCGTAGACGAAGGCCTTGCCTTCGCGCACGAATGCCGGAACGATGTCGCCGCCCATGTCGTGGTCGCTCTCCGCGTCCTCTCCATCGCGCGTCACCGCGTCGACGAGCACGTCGGCATCGAACACGTAGTTGCCCATCGAGGCGAGCACCTCGTGCGGAGCATCCGCGAGGCCGATCGCGTTCTTCGGCTTCTCGTGGAACGCGGCGATGCGCTGCGGGTTGGCGGGATCGGTCTCGATGACGCCGAACTGGTCGGCGAGCCCGATCGGCTGACGAATGCCCGCGACCGTGACGCCCGCGCCATTGGCGATGTGGGCGTCGATCATCTGCCGGAAGTCCATGCGGTACACGTGGTCGGCACCGACGACGACGACGATGTCGGGCTTCTCGTCGCGGATGAGGTTGAGGCTCTGCAGGATCGCGTCGGCCGAGCCCGAGAACCAGCGTTTGCCGAGGCGCTGCTGCGCGGGCACGGAGGCGACGTAGGCGTTGAGCATGCCGCTCAGGCGCCAGGTCTGCGAGACATGACGGTCGAGCGAATGGCTCTTGTACTGCGTGAGCACGACGAGCTGCCGCAAGCCGGAGTTGATGAGGTTCGACAGCGCGAAGTCGATCAACCGGTAGCCGCCCGCGAAGGGCACAGCGGGCTTCGCCCGGTCGACGGTGAGGGGCATGAGCCGCTTGCCCTCACCGCCGGCGAGCACGATTCCGAAGATCTTGGGAGTCGACATGGCCCCACACTAGGCGAGCGGCCGGTGGCGTCATAGAGGCTCGCCTGTACTAGCGTCATGCCCATGCGCGTCGACGTGATCAGCCGTGAGTACCCGCCCGAGGTCTACGGGGGAGCAGGCGTGCATGTCGCCGAGCTCGTGCGTGCGCTGCGCGACGAGCACGATGTGCGGGTGCGCTGCTTCGGCGCGCCGCGCAACGAGGCCAACACCCACGCGTACCTCGTTCCCGGCACCCTGAGCTCGGCCAACCCGGCCCTCGCGACCCTCGGCGTCGACCTCGCGATCGCCGACGACGTCGACGGCGCCGACATCGTGCACTCGCACACCTGGTACGCGAACGCCGCAGGACACCTCGCCCAGCTGCTGCACGGTATTCCGCATGTCGTGACGGCGCACAGCCTCGAGCCGTTGCGGCCGTGGAAGGCGGAGCAGCTCGGCGGCGGCTACCGTGTCTCGCGCTGGATCGAGAAGACCGCGTTCGAATCGGCGGATGCGGTGATCGCCGTGAGCGACGGCATGCGCCGCGACATCCTGCGCTGCTATCCCGAGATCGACGAGTCGCGCGTGAGCGTCATCCACAACGGCATCGACCTCGAGCGCTGGCAGCGCACGATCGATCACGACGCCGTGCGGGCACTGGGCATCGACCCCGACCGGCCTTCCGTCGTCTTCGTGGGCCGCATCACGCGGCAGAAGGGCTTGCCCTACCTGTTGCAAGCGGCGCGCCGCCTGCCCCCCGAGGTGCAGCTCGTGCTGTGCGCGGGCGCTCCCGACACGCCCGAGATCCTGCGCGAGGTTCAGCACGGCGTGGCCGCCCTGCAGACCGAGCGCACGGGAGTCGTCTGGATCGAGCGCATGCTCTCACCGCTTGAGCTGTCGGCCGTACTCTCGTCCGCCACGACCTTCGTGTGTCCGAGCGTCTACGAACCGCTCGGCATCGTCAACCTCGAAGCCATGGCGTGCGGGGTCGCCGTCGTCGGCACGAACACGGGCGGAATTCCCGAGGTGGTAGAAGACGGGGTGACCGGTCGGCTGGTGCCGATCGACCAGGTGCACGACGGCTCAGGAACCCCGCTCGACCCCGAGCGCTTCATCGCCGACCTCGCCGCGATCCTGACCGAGGTGGTGAGCGACCCGAGCACGGCGCACGCCATGGGCGCCGCGGGACGTCAGCGCGCCGAGCACATGTTCTCGTGGGACCGGATCGCCGCGCGAACGACCGAGCTGTACCGCGGACTGCTGCTCTGATCGGCACCCCGCCGGTGCTCTAGGCTGGAAGTACCATGGCCAGTGTTCTCGAGTTCGACGATGTCTCTCTGACCCGCGATGGCTCGGCCATCCTCAGCCATGTTTCGTGGCAGGTGAACTCCGACGAGCGCTGGGTGGTGCTCGGCCCGAACGGTGCCGGCAAGACGACGATGCTGCAGGTCGCCGCCTCGCTGCTGCATCCGAGCTCGGGCCGCGCGGTCGTGCTCGACGAGACCCTCGGAACGACCGACGTCTTCGAGCTGCGACCCCGAATCGGCTTCGCCTCGACCGCGCTTGCGCGCCGCATCCCGGGCAATGAGCGCGTGCTCGACGTCGTCATGACGGCCTCGTACTCGGTGACCGGTCGCTGGAACGAGCAGTACGACGAGGTGGATGTTCGGCGCGCCGAGCGCGTGCTGCGCGAGTGGCACCTCGACGGGTTCGCCGACCGGCTGTTCGGCACGCTGAGCGATGGCGAGCAGAAGCGCGTGCAGATCGCGCGTGCGATCATGACCGATCCCGAGCTGCTGCTGCTCGACGAGCCTGCTGCCAGCCTCGACCTCGGCGCTCGGGAAGAGCTGCTGCAGCTGCTCGGTGCCTACGCCAGCGAGCCGAGCTCGCCCGCCATGGTCATGGTGACCCACCACGTCGAGGAGATCCCCTCTGGCTTCACACACGCGCTGCTGCTGCGCGGAGGCGAGATCGCTGCGGCGGGCCCGCTCGGCGAGGTCATCACGAGCGAGCACCTCACCGACGCCTTCGGTCTCGGTCTCTCGGTGTCGCGCGACGGCGACCGCTTCACCGCGCGGGCCGCCTGAGCCGCTCGATCGCGCTCGGCCTCTGCTATTCTTGACCGCTGGGCCTCGTGGCCCTTCGTCGCGCACGCGTGACGTGCGCCCATCACGAACTTTCAAGGAATCCGCTCATGAAGACTGACATCCACCCCGAGTACGCCGCCGTCGTGTTCCGCGACCTGGCCTCGGGCGAGACCTTCCTCACCCGCTCGACCGTCACGAGCGAAAAGACCATCGAGCTCGACGGTGAGACCTACCCGGTCATCGACGTGGAGATCTCGTCGGCCTCGCACCCGTTCTACACGGGCAAGCAGCGCATCATGGACTCGGCCGGTCGCGTCGAGAAGTTCAACCAGCGCTTCAAGAACTTCGGCCAGTAAGCCACTGACCACGATGAAGGGCCCCGCCGATCCGGCGGGGCCCTTCGGTGTTCCCGAGACAGATGCTGTGCCGCGGAGCGAATCATCGCGCCAAGCGCTACTGTTCGAGCATGACGGGCACGGATGTTTCCTCACCTCGCACCTACCCCGGCATCGTGCTGGCCGCCGTCACCGTTGGCGTGACGGGCGCGATCGCCGCACTGCCTGCGCCCGCTCTTGGTCTGCTCCTCGCCGTCGCGGGAGTCTGGCTCTCGCTCCGCAGCCGTGCCGAACTGCGCGCGCACCCGGAGCTCAGCGGGTGGGGGCTGTCGCTCGCCGCAATGATCGTCTCGTCAGTCACACTCGCAGCGACCCTCGTGCCGTTTCTCGCCCCATTGTTGCTCTCGCTGGCGTTTCTCATCACCGGGGGCGCGGCCGGCTAACGCCGATCCGTCGATCATGAGCGCGACGGCCGCAACCGCCGAACGGGCCCCGCTGATCAGCGGGGCCCGTCGTCGTTCGCGACGCGCTATTCCAGTCGCGAACGGATGCGCCAGGCCGCGAGTGCAGTGAACGCGAGCGCATACGCGAGCAGGAGCGCGACGACGAGGGGCACGGGAACGACAGCGCCTCCGACGACGGCGGTGATGCCGTAGAACTCGCTGAGCGGTGCGATGGCCTCGGGCTGATCGCCCACGAGGGCACGAAGGCTCTCTTCCGTGAACTGCTGCCGCATGAGCATCGCGGACTGCGCGAACGGCAACGCATTGACGATGTCGCGAACGCCCGCGGGGAACAGACCGATGGCGATGAAGGCGCCCGCGAGGAAGCCGATGATCGTGCCAACGACGGTCGCGAGCGCCGAGAACGCGGCCGTGCTGCGGAGGAATGAGACCACGAACGCCCACAGGGCGGCGAACGCGACGCAGGAGAGAACGATCCAGAACATGGTGAGGGCGAGCGGGAACACTCCGATCGTCACCCCATCGATCAGGAACAGGTACGCGATACTAGCCCCGAGAACCACCGTCGTCATCACGAGTGCGACCACGACGGTGGCCAGCAGGTAGCCGAGCACGAGCTGCCACCGGCGGATCGGCGACACCATGAAGTCGCGGAATCGCCCGGACGCGACATCCTCCACGAACACCGCTAGCGCTCCGAGAGACGTCGTGATCGATGTCATCGCGATGATGCCCGCGAACATCCAGGTGTCGACGAAGGCGCGCACGTCGGAGGCATCGGCGTCGGGGAAGGACGCCGCGATCGAGCGCACCTGCAGGTCGGAGAGGAACAGCGCGTAGAGAAGGAAGACGATGAGCGCGCCCATCAGCGAGAAGACGACTCCGGCCCGGTCACGGAAGAACAGACGTAGATTGCGGGCCGTGATCGTGAGCACGAGGCGCATCAGCCGTTGCCTCGATCGGGTTCGCGCCCCGTCAGCGCGATGAAGACGTCGTCCATCGATCCATGTCGGAACTCGAAGTCGAGCAGGTCGTCGGCGTGGTCGACGATCAGGCCCCGGGCGGCCGCAGCGTCAGGCACCCGCACCTCGAGCGGCTCGCCGCGCTCACGCACCTCGAACCCGCGCGTCGAGGCCAGGGCTGCGAACGCCGCCCGATCGCGCGTGATGACCGAGAGCACGCTCGAGCTGTGCCGCGCCCGCAACTGCGCGGGGGAGCCGTGCGCGATGACGCGACCGCGCTCGATGATGCTCACCTGGTCGGCGTTCTCGGTCTCCTCCATGTAGTGCGTGGTGAGGAACACCGTCAAGCCGTGCGCGTCGCGCAGGTCATTGATCGTCGACCACACGATCGCCCGGCTCGCGGGATCGAGACCCGCCGTCGGTTCGTCGAGGAAGAGGATCGAGGGCGAGTGGAGGAGAGCACGCGCGATGTCGACCCGTCGGCGCTGACCGCCGGAGAGGGATCCGTACCGGCGGTCGAGAAAGTCGTCGAGGCCGATGAGGGCGGACAGCTCGGCGACGCGAGCCGCGATCTGCGAACGATCGGCGCTGTAGAAGCGGGCCCGGGTGGCGAGGTTCTCGCGAGCCGTCAGTGGTGCGTCGAGCATCGACTCTTGAAAGACCACGCCGATCTGCTCACGCACAGAGCCGGGGTCTCGCCGTGCGTCGTAGCCGTCGACGATGATCACTCCGGCGTCGTAGGACAGCACCGTGGTGATGCACCCGATGGTCGTCGACTTGCCCGCTCCGTTCGTGCCGAGAAACGCGAACACGCTGCCGGCCTGAACATCGAACGACACCTCGTCGACGGCGAGAAGGTCGCCGTAGCGCTTCGTGAGCCCACTCACCGAGATGGATGCCGTGGCTGTCATGCAGGCAGTGTGGCAGACCTCGAGGTCGTTGCGTCAGTGCCGAACGGGCCAGCCGCGGTCCGCCGTGAAGTGCTGGTCGCGCTGGGTGCGCATGTAGTCCTCGAAGCTGCTGGCCTGCTGCTCGTGCCACGCGGCCTGCTGGGTGTGCAGCTCGTCGAGGGTGTCGGGCACCTTGGCGGCGTGCGCCGCGACGATCGCGCGGGCCACATGGCCCGCAGCGATCGCGTCGACCCCGGCGTCGTGGGCGCCGTCGAGGGCGACGCCGTAGTGGGCCGCGGCGGCCTCGAGCGTGCGCTTGCCCTTGCGGTAGCGGTCGACGGCCTTGTCGATGACGAGCGGGTCGACGACGGGAGCCGGGTCGACGAGAGGCGCGACACCGTGCCGCTCTGCCTCGAACCGCAGCAGCGACAGGTCGTAGGGGGCGTTGTAGACGACGAGGGGCAGCCCCGCGCTCAACCGGGCGTGCAACTCGGCGACGATCTCGGCCACGACCTCGGCGGCCGGGCGGCCCTCGGCCCGCGCGCGTTCCGTCGTGATGCCGTGGATCGCCGCGGCACCCTCCGGGATCTCGACCCCGGGGTCGGCGAGCCAGTCACGCCGCGAGACGACGGTGCCGGAGGCGTCGAGCACGGCGATGCAGGCGGTGACGATGCGCGCGGTGCGAACATCCACCCCCGTCGTTTCGAGATCGAAGACGGCGAGGTCGCGCTGCAGCAGGGTCACGCGGCTCAGCCTAGGCCGATGCCCCGACGCCGGTGGAATCTCCGACGTGCAGCCAGTAGAAGCTCTGCGTGCCCATGGTGAGCGTGACCGCGCCGTCAGCGCCGACCGCAGGGAACGGTGCGCCACCGAACAGGTCGCTCAGCTCGGCGCCCTCGAGCCCCGGCGCGATGATGCGCGCCGCGACGGGGTTGTGAGCGAACGAGAACACGCACAGGATGCGCTCGGGCGCGTCGCCCAGATGGGTGCCGGTGCCCTCGTACTCGCGCACGAAGGCGAGCACCGACTCGTTGTCGGTCTCGAGCACGCGCATCGTGCCGAGGCCGAAGGTCGGGTGCGCCTTGCGCACGTGGATGACGTTGCGGATCCAGTGCAGCAGCGAACGCGACTGCGCCAGCTGGCTCTCGACGTTGATCTGGTTGTAGTGGTAGACGAGCGACTGCACGACCGGCAGGTAGAGCTTGCCCGGGTCGGCGTGCGAGAAGCCCGCGTTGCGGTCGGGCGTCCACTGCATGGGTGTGCGCGAGCTGTCGCGGTCGGGCAGCCAGATGTTGTCGCCCATGCCGATCTCGTCGCCGTAGTACAGGAACGGGCTGCCCGGAAGGCTGAACAGCAGCGCGTGGGCGAGCTCGAGCTCTGCCCGCGAATTGTCGAGCAGCGGAGCGAGACGGCGGCGGATGCCGATGTTGGCGCGCATGCGCGGGTCGTAGGCGTACCAGCCGTACATCGCCTGCCGGTACTCCTCGCTCACCATCTCGAGCGTGAGCTCGTCATGGTTGCGCAGGAACACGCCCCACGCGCTGCCCTCGGGGGCCGCGACTTCCTCGCTCAGCTGGCGCTGCAGCTCGGTCGCCTGCTGCGAGCGGAGGGCGTAGAAGATGCGTGGCATGACGGGGAAGTCGAAGGCCATGTGGCACTCGGGCTGCTCGTCGGTGCCGAAGAACTCGGCCACCTCGTTGGGCCACTGATTCGCCTCGGCGATGAGCACGCGGCCGGGGTACTCGCGGTCCATCATCGCCCGCAGCTTCGCGATGAAGTGGTGCGTCGGGGGCTCGCTCTCGCCCGAGCCGCCGTCGGACTCGTACAGGTAGGGGATCGCGTCGAGCCGGAAGCCGTCGACGCCCAGGTCGGCCCAGAACCGCACGACGTCGAAGATCTCGTCGTGCACCTTCGGGTTCTCGAAGTTGAGGTCGGGCTGGTGTGAGAAGAAGCGGTGCCAGTAGAACTGGCGGCGCACCGGGTCGAAGGCCCAGTTCGACTCCTCCGTGTCGACGAAGATGATGCGCACGTTCTCGTACTTCTCGTCGGTGTCACTCCAGACGTAGTAGTCGCCGTAGGGCCCCTCGGGGTCTTCACGCGAGGCCTGGAACCAGGGGTGCTGATCGCTCGTGTGGTTGATGACGAGGTCGATGACGATGCGCATGTTGCGCTCGTGCGCCTTCGTCACGAGTTCGCGGAACTGCTCGACCGTGCCGAACTCGGGCAGCACGGCCGTGTAGTCGGCGACGTCGTACCCGCCGTCGCGCAGCGGGCTCTGGAAGAACGGCGGCAGCCAGAGGGCGTCGACGCCGAGCCACTGCAGGTAGTCGAGCTTGCTGATGAGGCCGGCGAGGTCGCCGATGCCGTCGCCGTTGGAATCCATGAACGAGCGCACCATGACCTCGTAGAAGACGCTGCGGCGATGCCACTGCGGGTCGAGGGCGAGTCCGGGCAGGGTGATGGGGGCGGTGAACGACACCTGCCTAGACTAATCACGATGAGCGCCCCCTCTCCGTACGCCGATGCCCTCGCGCGCATCCCCGCCCGCGATCGCACGCTCGAGGTGCTCGGAGTCTCGACCCACCTGGTCGAGTACGGGCCGCTCGACGCCGATCGCACGGTCGTGCTCGTGCACGGCTTCCGCGGCGATCACCACGGGCTCGGGCCGGTCGTGGCGCAGTTGCCGGGCATCCGCTTTCTCGCTCCCGACCTGCCCGGATTCGGCACGAGCGAGCCGCTCGCCGACCGTGCGCACGACATCGAGGGGTACGTCGCCTGGCTCGACGCCTTCCTGCACGCGGCGGGCGTGCACGGCACCGCGGTGCTGCTGGGCCACTCCTTCGGTTCGATCGTCGTCTCGGCGGCGGTGGCGAGCGGGGTTCCGACGCCGCGCGTCGTGCTCGTGAACCCCATCGGCCAGAATGCCCTCGCGGGGCCGCGCGGCGTGCTCACGCGCCTCGCCGTCGGCTTCTACCGCGCGGGCGCCGCACTGCCCGAGGCGCTCGGCTTCGCGGTGCTGCGCAGCCGCCTCGTCACGCGCATCATGAGCGTGACCATGGCGAAGACCGACGACAAGGCTCTGCTGCGCTGGATTCACGAAGAGCATGACCGCTACTTCTCGGCCTTCGCGAATCGCGACAGCCTGCTCGAGGCGTTCCGGGCATCCGTCTCGCACGACGTCTCGGAGTACGCGGCCCGCGTGTCGCCCAGCACGCTGCTGATCGTCGCCGACGAAGACGACATCACGCCGCTGGAGGCCCAGCGCCACCTCGTGACGCTGTTCCCGGATGCCCGACTCGAGATCATCGAGGGCGTCGGCCACCTCGTGCACTACGAGAAGCCGGTCGAGGCGGCCGCGGCCATCCGAGAGTTCCTGGCCTAGATCGTGAAGATCGTCGTCGACTGCCGCTATGTGCGGTTTCCGCGCCACGACGGCATCAGCCGGTTCACGGCGGGTCTCGTGGATGCCCTGCTCCCGCTGCTCGCTGACGGTGAGTCGCTCGAGCTGTTGATCAGCGACGAGCGCCAGCTCCCCATGCTGCCCGAGGGACTGCCTTGGCACCTCGTCAGCGGCCCCACGAGCCCGCGTGAGCCCGTTGTAGCACGCCAGGTCAATCGTGTGCGCCCGGACGTCGTCTTCAGTCCCATGCAGACCATGGGGGCGCTCGGGCGGCGCTACCCGCTCGTGCTAACGCTGCACGATCTGATCTACTACGCGCATCCGACGCCGCCGCGCGACCTCCCGTGGCCGGTGCGCCTCGGCTGGCGGCTGTACCACCTGGCGTGGTGGCCGCAGCGGCTCCTGCTGAACCGGGCCGACGCGGTCGTGACCGTGAGTGAGACGACGCGCGCGCTCATGCGGCAACACCGGCTCACGCGGCGCTCGATCACCGTCGTGCCGAACGCCGCCGACCGGCCGGTCTCCGTCGCCCCGCGGGTGCGCCCTGAGGGCGTCGAGCTCGTCTACATGGGCTCGTTCATGCCCTACAAGGGCGTCGACACCCTCGTCGCGGCCCTGCATCACCTGCCCGGCGCTCGGCTGCACCTGCTGAGCCGTATCCGGCCTGCCGATCGCGTCCGGTTCGAAGCCGCCGCGCCCGCGGGCTCGCTCGTCGTGCACGACGGCGTGAGCGACGAGGAGTACGCGCAGCTGCTCGACTCGGCAACGGCGCTCGTGACGGCGTCGCGCGACGAGGGCTTCGGCATCCCGCTCGTCGAGGCCATGGGACGCGGCACCCCCGTCGTCGTGAGCGACATCCCGATCTTCCGCGAGATCGGGGGAGAGACGGCGCTCTATGCGGCGACCGGGGATGCGGAGGCCTTCGCCGCGCGCATCACCGAGCTGCTGGCCGCGGGGGAGTGGGAGCGCCGCTCGGCCGCCGCCCCCGCTGAGGCGGCGCGCTTCGACTGGAGCCGGTCGGCCGCGGTGCTGCTCGAGCTGCTGCGCGAGCAGGCCGCGCTCGGGCGCTCGCGTCGCTAGTCCCGCGAGCCTGCGGGCCGGGTTCGGAGACTCCCGAATTGTAGGAAGTCGGAACGACTTCTCCGTGTCAGCGGTTGCCGATGTCGGCGAGCTCGCCGCCCGTCCAGTCGACGAGCTGCTGCGGGGTGGCCGGGAAGACGTCGTAGGCGCTGCCCGCCGCTGACCAGACCGTCCCGAAGCGCAGCAGGTCGCGATCGACGACTGTGCGTACGGGGGCGGGATGCCCGAGCGGAGGAACACCGCCGATCGAGTACCCGGTGGTCTCCTTGACGGTCTTCGCGTCGGCCTTCTCGACCCGGGCACCGAGCACGCCGGCCAGGGCGTCGAGGTCGGCGCGGTTGTCGCCGCACACGAGCGCGAGCACGGGCTCTCTCGAGTCATCGGGGTGCACCGCGACGAAGACGAGCGACTTCACGATCGCCCCGACCGCGCAGCCGACGGCGGCCGCGGCTTCGGCGGCGGTGTGGGTGGAATCGGGCATCCGTTGCGGGGTGATCGGCAGGTGCGCCGTTGCGGCCAGAAAGCGCTCGGGACCGCTCGCCATCAGCGGCCTTCGCGCTCGCGCTCGGCGAGTCGGTTCTGCTGCTCGAAGTCGTCGGCGAGCGGGAAGATCGACTGCTCGTCGATCGGGTCGTCGAAGGCAACGAGCTCGATCTCCCCGTCAGCGTGGCGGAAGGAGTGCACGGAGCCGTTCGTGATCGGCTCGCGGTGCCGGCCGGGCGCGACCGTCTCGAGCACGCTGCGGATGACGCCGCCGTGCGCGACGACGATGACGGCCTCGCCCGGGTGCCGCGCGGCGAGATCGTGCAGGGCGGCAACAGCACGCTCCGCGACGGCCTCGCGCGGCTCGCGACCGGGCACGTCGGCCCCGTCGGGAAACTTCGCGTCGATCTCGGGGCCCGTGAGCCCCTCTGCCTCGCCGTAGTCGCGCTCGGCGAGGCGTCGCTCGAGCTCGGGGTCGCCGAGACCGACGTGCTCGCCGATGATGCGGGCGGTCTCGGCGGCGCGTGAGAGAGGCGAGGCGACGAGGGCCGTCCAGCGGCGGCTCGCGAGCAGTTCCCCGGTCGCGCGGGCCTGCTCACGCCCGGTCGCGTTGAGCGGGATGTCGGTAGAGCCCTGGATGCGCCGCTCGCGGTTCCAGTCGGTCTCGCCGTGGCGCACGAGTGCGAACACCGTCATGAAGAATCCCTTTCGTCGGCCCCGACAATCGTAGGGCGCGCGACGACGACCACGACCCGCGCGCTCAGCCGCCCATCTCGGGGAGGGCGCTCACGATCGTGATCGAGCCGGCGGCGTCGCACGCCGACACGAGCTGCTGGGTCGCGACGGAGAAATCGGGGTTCTCCGGGCCGATGCCCTGAGCGGCTTCGGTCATCGCTGCCCGCAGCGCCGCGGTGACATCGGACTCGCCCGTGGGGAGGGAGGTCCACGAGTCCACGAGCGCGGCCGCGCGCGCGTCAAAAGCCGCCTGGTCGATCACCCCGTTCGCGAGTTCCCACTCGGTGCGGAACTGGATGCCCATGAGCGCGCTGGCGTGACCGCACTCCCAGTCGGCGTCGCCCGCGGGAACCGAGGTCAGCGGCTCGGTCGCCGCCTCAGGCGCCGCGACCGAGCTCGTCGGCTCGGCAGCGGGAGCGGAGGCGCTGCAGCCGGAGACGGCGAGGAGCAGCGCGGGGATGGCGGCCAGCGTGAGGAAGGTCGATCGCGTCATGCGTTGATCATCCCTCATGAACGGGTGATCCGTCGACTACCGCAGCAGGGCCTCACGGAACGCAGCCAGCGTCTCCGTGGTGCCCGCGTCGATCTTGAGCGCGGCGCGGGCGTCGGCCTTCGTCTCACCGCGGTTGACGATGATCGTCGGGATGCGCTTCTTCGCGGCGAGCCCGACGAGACGGATGCCCGAGTTGACGACGAGGGAGGAGCCGAGCACGAGCAGGGCATCCGAGCGCGCCACGATGCCGCGCGCCTCTTCGAACTTGACGGGCGGCACGAACTCGCCGAAGAACACGATGTCGGGCTTAAGGGTGCCGCCGCACACCGAGCACTCGGGCACCTGGAACCGCGAGACGTCCGCCACCTCGGCGTCACCATCCGGGTTCATCGTCGCGTCGGCGTCGCTCAGCCAGGGGTTGAGGCGCGCGATGCGCTCGGCGATCGCGCCGCGGTCGAAGGTCTGGCCGCAGTGCAGGCACGTGACGCGGTCCATGCTGCCGTGCAGGTCGACGACGCGGCGGCTGCCGGCGCGCACGTGCAGACCGTCGACGTTCTGCGTGACGACGCCCGTCACGACGCCGCCGTGCTCGAGGTCGGCGAGCGTGCGGTGGCCCGCATTGGGGCCCGCGGCAGCGAAGCGCTCCCACCCGAGGTGGCTCCCCGCCCAGTAGCGCTTGCGGTACGGCTCGTCGGCGAGGAACTGGCTGTAGGTCATGGGCGTGCGCACGGGGGCGCCGACGCCGCGGTAGTCGGGGATTCCCGAGTCGGTGCTCACCCCGGCCCCCGTCAGCACGGCGACCCGCCGGCCGCGCAGCAACTCGATCGCCTGCTCGACGGCGGCGCGCGCGGCCGCATCGAGCTCGACGAGCGGTGCGGCGATCGACATGGGGCCTCCGGTGTTTCCTGCTCGAAGATTAGAACGCTCGGGTTTCGGATATGTTTCCGGAGGCTGGCAGGGCGACTCGCGTCCACCGGGCGGAAGGCGGGCATCCATGCGCATCGAGCACATCACGACGCTCGACGAGCCCGCCCTCGCCGACTACGCGCGCCTCACCGACGTCGCGCTGCGCGTCGCGACCGAGCCACAGGGCGGGCTGTACATCGCCGAGTCGATCACGGTCATCGGCCGCGCGCTGCGGGCGGGCCACAAGCCGCGGTCCGTGCTCACGAGCGAGAAGTGGCTGCCCGATCTCGCGGCGCTGCTGGGCGACCGCGACGTCACCGTGCACGTCGGCGAGGCCGGTGTGCTCGAAGCGCTCACAGGTTTTCACCTGCACCGCGGTGCGCTCGCGAGCATGCATCGGCCCGCGCTGCCGACCGTGATCGACGTGCTGCGGGATGCCCGCCGCGTCGTCATCGTCGAGGACGTCGTCGACCACACCAACGTGGGGGCGATCTTCCGCTCCGTGGCGGGCCTCGGGGCGGATGCCGTGCTCATCACCCCGCGCTGCGCCGACCCGCTCTATCGCCGCAGCGTGCGCGTCTCGATGGGAACGGTGCTACAGGTGCCGTGGACGCGGCTGCCCGAGTGGAGCGAGGCCGTGCCGCAGCTGCACGCGGCGGGCTTCACGATCGCGGCGCTCGCGCTGGCGGACGACGCGGTGGGCCTGCGCGAATTCGCTGCGGCGGCTCCCGAGCGCGTCGCGATCGTCGTCGGCACGGAGGGCGACGGCCTGAGCCGCGCGGCGCTCGAGGCCGCTGATGTCGTCGTGACGATCCCGATGGCGCACGGGGTCGACTCGCTCAATGTCGCGGCCGCGAGCGCCGTGGCGTTGTACGCGCTGCAAGCGCGACCATAGGCGCAGTGCGCTGCAAGCGCGACCATAGGCGCAGTGCGCTGCAGCGCTAGTCGAGCGCGACCGCGCGCAGCAGCAGCGCCTGCTCCGGCGCGAGCAGCGGAACGGGCAGCCCGAGGTCGGCGAGCAGCCGGCCCGTGACCGTGATGTCGCCCTCGGCGAGCCACGCCGGGGGAGCATCCTGCACCGCATGCGGCGTCCCGCCCACGGTGAGCGGCTCGATGCGGTATCGCCGGTCGGGGTCGAGGCCGGGAAACCGCAGGGGCGGCGGCACGGCGACCGCCGCGGTCGCGAGCGTGACGAGCGCGATGAGCGCTTGGCTGCCGTCGGGCGCGACGAGGCCGTGTACATACCGGTCGTCGACGGGCTCGTCGGTGCGCACCGTGCGGCCGCTCGTCAGCAGCGGCCGCACGAGCTTGACGGTCGCGACCCAGTCGCGCAGCGCGTCGAGCTGGGCGGGGTCGGCGGTCGTGACGTTCCACTCGATGCCCGCGCTGCCGAACAGCGCCGTCGCGAGCCGGAACGACAGGTCGTGCGTGCGGCCCGTGATGTGGGCGCGCGGGGCGCCCACGTGACCGCCGAGCAGCTCGGGCGGCATGAGCAGCCCGCTGTAGCGCTGGATGCGCTGCCGATCGAGGGCGTCGTTCGTGTCGCTCGTCCAGAAGCGGTGCACGCGCGCGGCCATGCCGAGGTCGACCCGCGCGCCGCCCGAGGCGCAGCTCTCGATCGCGACGTGCGGGAACCGCGCGCGCAGATCGTCGATGAGCGCGTACACGGCACGGGTGTGCGCCGCCGCGGTACCGGCGTGCTGGTCGCGGTTGTGATCCCACTTGAGGAAGGCGATGGGGTACTCGGCGAGCAGCGCGCTCAGCGTCTCGAGCAGGTGCGCGCGAGCCCCGTCGACCGTGAGGTCGAGCGTGTGCTGGAAGCGCCAGGTGGGGGGATGCTGGCGGTCGGGTGCGGCTTCGGCCAGCATCCATTCGGGATGCTCGCGCGCGAGCCGCGAGTCGGGGCTGACCATTTCGGGCTCGACCCACAGGCCGAACTCCATGCCGCGGGCCACGACAGCGTCGGCGAGCGGATGCAGGCCGGAGGGCCACCGTTCGGGATCGACCGTCCAATCGCCGAGAGCACGGCGGTCGTCGGTGCGGCCCTCGAACCACCCGTCGTCGAGCACGAAGCGCTCGATGCCGAGCTGCGCCGCCGCGTCGACGAGCGGCAGGAGCGATTCGAGGGCGTGGTCGAAGTACACGGCCTCCCACGTGTTGAGCACGACGGGCCGGTGCGTCGGGGGAGTCAGCGCGCGCACGAAAGGGTGCAGGCGGTCGCTCAGGCCGTCGAGGCCCGTGTTCGACCAGGCGAGCACGGTTTCGGGAGCCGTGTAGGTGTCGCCGGGGGCGAGCACGACTTCGGCCGGGTCGAGCAATTCGGCGGCGAGCAGACGGCGGTGGCCCGTCGGCAGCGACTCGACGCCGGTCGTGCTGTTGCCGCTCCAGGCGTGATGCAGGGCCCAGACCTCGCCCGTGCGGAAGCCAAAGCCCGGTGTGCCGAGCACGGTCAGGAAGGGGGCGTCGTGGCCGGGGCGGCCGCGACGCTGGTCGCGGAGGTGCAGGCCGTCGCGCACGGTGCCGCGCTGCGGCCTCCGCTCGCCGGCCCAGAGCCCGCTGAAGTCGAGCAGGTCGCTCGCCCGGGCGGGAACCGGCAGGGTCGCGGCGAGACGGTGCAGGTCGACGCCTTCGGGCGCCTCGGCGCGGGCATCCATCGCGATCACGACGACGCCATCCGGCGAGAGCCGCACGGTCCAGCCCACCGTCAGCAGCGGGCCGTGATCGTCGTGCACGAGCAGCTCGACCGCGATCGAGCGGTCGTCGGCCGTCAGACCGGTGCGATGGATGCGCATCGGCAGGCGCGCAGGGCCGGCCCCGACGCGGTGGGCGATGAGCGCGGGGAACCCGCTCCACCCCTCCGCCGGGCCCGCGAGGATCGAGGGCACGAGCGGCAGGTCAGGCGAGCTGGGGGCGACCGCGGGCAGTGCGGCCGCCACCAGCTCGAGCATGGTCGGCTCGATCTCACCGAGGTCGTGACCCCAGTGCGCGAGCCGTGGCACGGCCGTGCCGCGGGCGTCGAGCACGAAGCTGACACCCGCGGCACGGAGGTGGAGAAGCGAGATACCTACTCCTTGACAGGAATCGAGGCCGCCTTGAGGGCTGCGATCGTGGCGTCCTGACCAGCGGTCAGAGCATCCAGAAGCGTACCGCTGCCCGAGACGGCACCGGAGAAGCCGTCAGCGACATCGTTGTAGACCTGCGTCATGGTCGGGCCCCAGGTGAAGTTGGGGTCGACGTTGTTGCCGGCCTCGGCGAAGACCTCGTAGATCTTCTGTCCGCCGTAGAACTCCACACCCTCACCGAAGACCGGAAGGTTCGCACCCTCGATCGTGGCGGGGTAGATGTTCGCGGTGCGGTTCATCGCGGTCAGCGCGTCGGCATCCGTGTTGAGCCACAGAGCGAACTGCGCGGCCTCGTACGGGTGGTCCGAGCCCTTGAGCACCGCGGTGGTCGAGCCACCCCAGTTGCCCGCGGCGCTGGCGCCGGCCTCCCACTGCGGCATCGGGGCGACAGCCCAGTTGCCGGCGGTGTCAGGCGCACCGCTCGCGATGGTGTTGGCACCCCAGACGGCGGAGACCCACGTCCACAGCTCGCTCGAGTTGTAGGCGGCGTTCCACTCGTCGGTCCACGGCGGGTAGACAGCGACGAGGTCGTTGTCGATGAGGCCCTGCCAGTACTCGGCCACCTGCGTGGTCTCGGCACCGGTCAGATCGACCGTCCAGCCGTCGGCGTCGTTCGAGAACCACTCGCCGCCCGCCTGCCACACCAGGCCCGCGAAGGCGTTGATGTCGCTCTGCGAGAAGTTGTTGATGTAGCCGCCCTGCTCGCGGATCTGCACCGCGGCAGCCTCGTACTCCTCCCACGTGGTGGGAACGGGGATGCCCGCCTCCTCGAAGAGGTCGGCACGGTAGAACATGGCCATGGGGCCGGTGTCCTGCGGGATCGCGTAGACCGCGTCCTCTTCGCCGAAGGTGACCTGGCTCCAGGTCCACGGCACGAACTGGTCCTCGGCCGCGAGGATGCCCTCGCACGCCGCGATGTTCTCGAGGCCGTCCTGCACGCGGAAGTTCGGCATCGCGTCGAACTCGATCTGACCGAGGTCGGGCGCGTTGCCGGCCGCGAGCTGGTTGAAGAAGTTCTGGTAGGTGCCGCCGTTGCCGTTCGGGCCCGTCTGAACCTCGACCTGGACGTCGGGGTTCTCCTCGTTCCAGATCGCCACGGCCTCCTCGACGCCGGGGAGCCAGCTCGTGAAGGTGAGGGTGACGGGGCCGTCGGAGGGAGCGCAGTCGCCGCTCGCACCGGGGGCGTCAGTGCCGCCGGTCGAGCAGGCCGTCAGCGCAAGTGCGGAGATGGCCGCAATGGCCCCCGCACGTGCGACGAGAGAGATCGCCATGCTGTGTTCCTTTCGATTGGTGGTGGTGCTGCTCCGCTCGGCCGTCGTGCGGCCGAGGGACTGTCGGCGGATGCTCACTTGAGCCCGCCGTTCGCCAACCCCGACTGCCAGAAGCGCTGCAGTGCGAGGAAGGTGACGATGAGGGGGATGATCGACAGCAGCGACCCGATGACGACGAGGGCGCGGATGTCGGGGATCTGGCTCACCTGCGTGTTCCAGACGTAGAGGCCGAGCGTGACGGGGAAGAGCGACTCGTCCCGCAGCATGATGAGCGGCAGGAAGAAGTTGTTCCAGATCGCCACGAACTGGAAGAGGAAGATCGTCACGAGCGCGGGCGCCATGAGGCGCGTCGCCACCGTGAAGAACGTGCGCACCTCTCCCGCGCCATCGATGCGCGCGGCCTCGATGATCTCGTCGGGCACGCTCGCCGCGGCGTAGATGCGCGAGAGGTACACGCCGAAGGGGCTCACGAGGCTCGGAAGCAGCACGGCCCAGATCGTGTTGGTCGCCCCCGCCTGGCTGAAGAGGAGGAAGAGCGGCAGGGCGAGCGCCGTAGCCGGCACGAGCACCCCACCGAGGATGACGTTGAAGAGCGTCTCGCGCCCGCGGAAGGTGTACTTCGCGATCGCATAGCCGGCCATGGCCGCGATGAGGGTGGCGAGCAGCGCTCCGACGCCGGCGTAGAGCGCGCTGTTGCCGAGCCACTGCAGGAAGACGCCGTCGCGGTAGGTGACGAGCGCCGCGATGTTGTCGAACAGCGCGAAGTCGGCGAACCACAGGGGGTTGGTCGTCGTGAAGTCCTCGCGCGTCTTCGTCGACGCGACGAGCAGCCACCACAGCGGGGTGAGGAAGTACAGCGTCGCGACGATCATGACCGCCATGGCGACGGTGCGGGACACGGCGCTCTCGCGGATGCCGCCGTCGCGGGCGGGCTTCTTCAGCCCCTGCGTGCGCAGCGCGCGGGTTTCAGTCGAGACGGTCATTGCGCGGTCCTCCGCTGCGTGAGCTTGAGCACGGTGAACGAGAGCACGAAGGTCGCCAGGGCGAGCACGACCGACATGGCCGCGGCGAGGCTGATGTTCGGCACCGACGCGGTGGAGTAGATGGTGAGGTTCGGGGTGAAGGTGCTGGTGACGGCGTTCGAGAAGCTCTGGAACACCTGCGGCTCGGCGAGCAGCTGCAGCGTTCCGATGATCGAGAAGATGCCCGTGAGCACGAGCGCCGGCACGACGAGCGGGATCTTGATCGCGAAGGCGATGCGGAACTGACCAGCGCCGTCGAGCCGGGCGGCCTCGTAGATCTCCTGCGGGATCGACAGCAGCGCCGAGTAGATGATGAGCATGTTGTAGCCCACGTAGACCCACGTGACGACGTTGGCGATTGACCAGAGAACCGTCTCGGCCGAAAGCAGGTCGACGCTCGAGGTCACGGCCGTGAAGGGCGAGAGGTTCGGCGAGTACAGGAAGCCCCACATGATCGCGGCGATGACGCTCGGCACCGCGTAGGGCGCGAAGAAGGCGAGGCGGAAGAACTTCGAGCCCCGCACGAGCGGCGAGTCGAGCAGCAGGGCGAGCACGAGCGCGACACCGAGCATGATCGGCACCTGGACGACGCCGAACAGCAGCACGCGCCCGATCGACGCCCAGAACGGCTCGTTCTGGAAGACCGCGATGTACTGGGTGAGCCCGCCGAACACCTGGACGGCAGGGCCGAATGTACCCTCGCGCTCGACCGTCAGCAGCGACTGGTAGATCGCGTAGAGGATCGGCACGAGGTAGAACAGCACGAACAGCGACCCGAAGGGGATGAGGAAGAACGCGAGCGCCTTCCGATGGCTGACGGCTCTCGAGGCTTTGACGGCTGTGTCACGCGCCACGATCGCTCCTCTCTGACATGACGACGCGCACGGCGCCCGCGGGGAGCGGAGTGGCGTCGGTGACGGGCTCGCCCGAGACCAGGTCGAGTCCAGCGAACGGTACCGCGATGGGCTGCGCCCGGTGATTGATGATGAACGTGATCTCGTCGGTCTCCGTGCGACGCGTGACGACGTCGACGTCGACGCCGACCTCGACGACGGGCACGCCCGCCTCGGAGCAGAGCGTCCGGACGAGGTCGAGCAGACCATCGTCGTCGAGCACCGTTGCGATGTACCAGGCAGCACCCTCTCCCACCGCGCGCCGCGTGAGGGCGGGGGATGCCGCGGCCGGGCCGTCGGCGAAGCTCGCGATGATCTCGGCATCGACGACGCGCACCGATTCGCTCCAGATCGTGCCCCGGGCGCCCGAGGTGAGCGCGACCGCCGCCTCGGCTGCGAGAGGGCGGAACTCGTCGACGGTGAGGCCGAGCAGCTCGCGGAAGGCTCCGGGGTAGCCGCCGGGACGGATGGCGTCGTGCTCATCGACGATGCCGCTGAACGGCGTGATGAGCACCGTCGCGCCCGACAGGGCGGCCCGCGCGATCGACGCGGCCGCCGCATCCGTCAGCGTGTAGAGCGTCGGGACGACCACGAGGTCGTACGCGCTCAGGTCGGCATCGGGGGAGACGACGTCGACCGTGACGCCGAGGGCGCGAAGCGCGCGGTGGTAGCGGTGCGCCTCGGGCAGGTAGCGCAGCAGGCTGCTCGGCTGGGTGTCGCCCTCGGCGGCCCACCAGGCCTCCCAGGAGAAGACGAGCGCTGCGCGGGCGTGCACCCGCGAGCCGACGACGGGGGAGAGCCGGTCGAGCAGGGCGGAGAGCTCGAGGCTCTGCGCCCAGCCCTCGCCCGCCGTGCCGCCGTGCGGCAGCAGCGCCGAGTGGAACTTCTCCGCGCCGCTGCGGGAGGCGCGCCACTGGAAGAAGCACACCGAATCAGCACCGCGAGCAACGTGGCCGAGCACCGTCCGCACGAGCTCGCCCTCGCGCTTGGCGTGATTGACGGGCTGCCAGCTGACGGCGCTCGTGGAGGTCTCCATGAGCATCCACGGGGCGCCGGCCGCGACGCCGCGCGTGAGGTCGGCGCTGAACGCCAGCTCGGCGAGCGGGTCGGCCAGACGGTGGTCGAGGTAGTGGTCATTGGCGATGAGGTCGAGCTCGGACGCCCAGCGGAAGTAGTCCTGGGTCTGAATGTGCGCCGTGACCATGAGGTTGGTCGTCACGGGAGCGCTCGAGCGCTCGCGCAGCACCGCGGTCTCGGCCCGGTAGTAGTCGAGCAGCGCGTCGGAGGAGAACCGCTTGAAGTCGAGCAGCTGCGCGGGATTGCCGGCCGACCGCGTCGTCCGCGGCGGCAGCACGTCGTCCCAGTGGCCGTAGCGCTGGCTCCAGAAGGCGGTGCCCCAGGCGGCGTTGAGGGCGTCGAGCGTCGCGTAGCGGTCGCGCAGCCAGGTGCGGAAGGCGCGGGCCGAGGCGTCGCAGTAACACAGGGCGTTGTGGCACCCGAGCTCGTTCGAGACGTGCCAGAGCGCGATCGCGGGGTGCGAGCCGTAGCGGTCGGCCATGGCCGTGACGAGCTCGAGGGCCTTCTGCCGGAAGACCGCCGAGCTGGGGCACCAGGCCTGCCGCCCGCCGGGCCACGCGATGGTGCCGTCGGCGGCCTGCGGCAGCGTCTCGGGATGCACGCGCGCGAGCCACGGGGGCGGCGACGACGTGCCCGTGCCGAGGTTCACACGGATTCCCGCCGCGTGCAGCAGCTCGAGGATGCGGTCGAGCCGACTGAAGTCGAAGGGCCCGGGCTGCGGCTGCAGCTGCGCCCAGCCGAAGATGTTGATCGCGACGAGGTCGACGCCGAGTTCGCGCATGAGGGCGATGTCGTCGTGCCATACCGACTCGTCCCACTGCTCGGGGTTGTAGTCGCAGCCGAGGGTGATCGTGCCCGTGGCCCAGCCCGGCACGAGCGGCTGCTCGTGGCTGAGGGTCAGGGGAGTGGTCACAGGCCGTCCTTTCGCAGGCGGGGTCAACATCGTCGTCGCTCCGTCCACCGACCCCTGTGAGCGTGCACAGATGACTGTGACCTGTTCGGGGGGACGATTTTCTGTGAGCGCTCACAGAGTACGCACGCCGCGTCCGCCGTGTCAACACCCTGTCCGCCGATTCGGCACCCCCGCGTGGCTACACTGAGCGCGTGTCCGAATCGACGACCCGTCTCAAGCGCGCCACGATCTTCGATGTGGCGGCCGAAGCGGGCGTCTCGCGCGGCACCGTCTCGCGCGTGCTCAACGGTGAGCCCTACGTCTCAGCGGCCGCTCGCGAAGCCATCGAGGCCGCGATCGCCAAGGTCGGCTACGTGCGCAACACGGCGGCCCGCAATCTTGCGAAGCAGTCCTCGGGCGCGATCGCGCTCATCGTGCACGAGCCCGACTCGGTGTTCATCGACGACCCCAATATCGGGGCGATCCTGCTCGGGGCCAACGCCGCGCTCTCGGCCGCCGACTATCAGCTCGTCTCCCTCATCATCGACACCGAGCGCGACTCGCACCGGGTCACCGGCTACCTCGGCGGCGGCTTCGTCGATGGCGCCATCATCGTCTCCGCGCGCGAGGACGACCCCATCTCGCAAGCGATCGCCGATCTGCGGCTGCCCGCCGTCATGGTCGGACGACCGGACAACCAGCCCCAACTGCCGTGGGTCGGCATCGACAACCGCGGAGCAGCCCGTCAGATCACCGAGCGGCTGCGGGGCACCGGTCGGAACCGCGTCGGGATGATCGCGGCGGGTCTCGACCGCGACTCCGGCCGCGACCGTCTCGCCGGCTTCCGCGAAGCGATGGGCGAGGCATTCGACGACACCCTCGTCGCCAGGCAGCGCTTCTACACGTACGCGGCCGGCGTGGCCGGCATGGCGGAACTGCTGCGCATCGACCCCGACATCGACGGGGTCTTCGCGGCCTCCGACGCGATCGCCGCGGGCGCGCTCGAGACGCTGCGCAACGCCGGGCGCGCGGTGCCGCGCGACGTCGGCATCGTCGGCTTCGACGACAGTTCGTGGGCGCTGCGTGCGCAGCCGGCGCTCTCGACCGTGCGGCAGCCCGCGGGTCAGCTCGGCGCCCGGGCGGCCGAGCTCGTGCTCGAGCAGGTTCGCACGGGGTCGCTGGCCTCCAACGGTGCGCTGCTGAGCACCGAGGTCGTCTGGCGCGATTCGGCGTGAGCCCGAGTCGAACGGCGCGGCGCGTACGCGCGACGGGCATGGTCGCGCTGCTTGCGCTCGTGGCGTCGAGCATCGGGTACACCGCGTACGCCGCGCTCGCCCCGCTGCCGGCGGTCGCTCCCGTCGTGCTGCCGCTCGAGCAGGTCTCGACCCCCGCGCCGACGGTCACCCTGCCGGCCTACGGCGCGTCGGCCATCGCGGCTGCCGAGGGCGAGCAGATCTACGCCGGGCGCGACCTCGACACGCCGCGCCCCATCGCCTCGATCGCGAAGGTCGTCACGGCGCTCGTGGTGCTGGCCGAGCATCCCATCGAGGGCGACGGCCCCGGCGCCGCGATCACCCTGACGGCCGCTGACAGCCGGCTGCCCGCACGATACGCGGCCATCAACGGCACGGTTGCGCCCGCTCCCGCGGGCGCCGTCGTCACCCAGCGGCAGATGATCGAGCTCATGATGGTGCACTCGGCGAACAACTATGCCGAGTCGCTCGCGGTGTGGGGCTTCGGCTCGGTCGACGCCTACCTCGCGGCCGCACGGCGGTGGCTCGAGGCGCGAGGACTCGAGGGCATCCGCATCGCCGACACCACCGGATTCTCCGCCGACAACCGCGCCACACCGCGCGACCTCGTGAGCCTTGCGCGCATCGCCGCGGCCGACCCCGTCGTGGCCACCGCCTCCGCGCGGCGCACGCTCACGGTCGCGGGCATCGGCACGTACGAGAACCGCAACCTCGCGCTCGGCACCGCCGGCATCACCGGGCTCAAGACGGGCACGCTGCGCGTGGTCGGCTCGAACCTGCTGTTCTCGGGCACCGTCACGGCGGGAGAGACCCCCGTCGACGTCGTCGGTGTCGTCATCGGGGCGCCCGACCAGGCGACGATCGCGCGCGATCTGCGGCGGCTCATCGCGAGCGTCGTCGACGACTACCACTCCATCTCGATCGGTGAACCCGGGGCCGTCGTCGCGGAGTACACGGCACCCTGGGGTGACACCGCTCAGCTCGTGGTCGACGAGACCGTCGACGATCTGGTCTGGGGCGAGGTGCGGTCGGTCGCCTTCACGAGCGCGCCGGAGGTGCGCCCCGGGCTCGACGCCGGCGCGGCGCCGACACTCATCGTGCGATACGGCGATCGCGACGTGCGCCTCGACCTCCGCTGGGTCGGGTCGATCGACGAGCCCCCTCTCACGTGGCGGCTCGCTCAGCCGATCGCCGAGCTGACCGGGGGCTGACGGCCGATCAGGAGTGCGGCGGCAGGGTCGGACGCTTGGGCCGCACCGTGTCGCCCGATGACTGGTGCCGGATACGGCGGACCACCCACGGCACGAGGTACTCGCGAGCCCAGCCCATGTCGTCCGCGCGCGCGGCGCGCCACGAACGCGCCGGCAGCGGTTCGGGATGCTGCGGCTCGAGTTCGTGGTCGATGCCGAGCGCGTCCAGCACCGCGATCGCGATCGTGTGGTGCCCGAGGGGCGAGAAGTGCAGCCGATCAGGCGCCCACATCTGCGGGTTCTGCAGCTGACGCAGCGCCCACATGTCGGCGACGATCGCGTCGTGCTTGGCGGCGACGAAGCGCAGGTTCTCGTTGTAGATCGCGACCTTGCCGCGCACGCGACGCAGCACGGGGGTCATGCCGATGTCGGGACCGTTGAACATGACGACCGTGGCGCCGTTGGCCCGCAGGCGGCGGATCGTGTCGTCGAAGAGCTCGGCGACGCGATCGGGATCGGTGCCGGGGCGGATGATGTCGTTCCCGCCGCCCGAGATCGTGATGAGATCGGGGCGCAGCGCGAGCGCAGCATCCACCTGCTCGTCGGCGATCTGCTGCAGCAGCCTGCCGCGAATGGCGAGGTTGGCGTAGGCGAAGTCGTCGGTGCGCTCGGCGAGCACCTCGGCCACGCGGTCCGCCCATCCGCGGTGACCGCCGGGGCTCTGCGGCTCGGGGTCGCCGATGCCCTCCGTGAACGAGTCGCCGATCGCGACGTAGCGCGACCAGGGGTGCAACTGAGGCATGCTCCCAGAGTGGCAGACCGGGGGCCATCGGCGCACCCTGGCAAACCGCCGAGAACCTTCGCCCCCCGAACGGGGGACATCTGGTTGACTGTTGGCCGAGCATTTCCACAGAACTGCTCGAACTTCGGCGGCGTGCTTCCTGCGCGTTCGCCACAACGAAAGGAGAAGCCATGGGCTTCCTCGCATTCCTTCTTCTCGGCCTCATCGCCGGCGCGATCGCCAAGGCGATCCTGCCCGGCAAGCAGGGCGGCGGCTGGCTCGCGACGCTCATCCTCGGCGTCGTCGGCGCACTCCTCGGCGGCTGGATCGGTAGCCTGCTGGGCCTCGGCTCGGTCGACTCGTTCTTCAGCATCGGCACCTGGCTGCTCGCGATCGGCGGCTCGATCCTCGTGATCCTGCTCTGGGGCCTCATCACCCGTAAGCGCTAGCCGCTCCCGCACCACCGAGCGCCCCACGCGCATCCCGCCACCGTCACCGCACGGTGGCAGGATGCTCGCGTGGGGCGTTCGTCATGAGCAAGCAAGACGGCAGTGGTCGGCTGGTCACGTCAGCCCCGACCGCTGACCTCAGCGCGCCCATCCTGCACCTCGACATGGACGCCTTCTTCGCCTCGGTCGAGCTGCTCGACCGCCCCGAGCTGCGCGGCAAGCCCGTGATCGTCGGCCATCGCGGCGCGCGCTCCGTCGTGACCGCGGCGACGTACGAGGCCCGGCGATACGGCGTGAACTCGGCCATGCCCATGGCCGTCGCCCTGCGCCGCTGCCCGCAGGCGATCGTGCTCGAGCCGCACTACGAGCGTTACCAGGCCGCCTCGCGCGAGGTCATGCGCATCCTCGCCGACGTCACGCCGCTCGTCGAGCCGCTCAGCATCGACGAGGCCTTCCTCGACGTCGCAGGAGCGACCGCGCTCTTCGGACCGCCGTTCGCGATTGGCACGGCGCTGCGGGCGCGCATCCGGGAGGAGACAGGGCTCGTCGCCTCGGTGGGCGCGGCCGCGACGAAGTTCGTGGCGAAGCTCGCCTCGGGCCGCGCCAAGCCCGACGGGCTGCTCGTCGTGCCCGAGGCCGAGACCCTCGCGTTCCTGCATCCCCAGCCGATCACGGCGCTGTGGGGCGTCGGCGCGGCCTCGGCCCAGCGGCTGGAGCGTCTCGGACTGCGCACGATCGGCGACGTCGCGGATGCGCCGCTCGACGCCCTCGCACGCGCACTCGGCCCGGCCGCTGCGGGGCACCTGCACGAACTCGCGCACGGCCGCGACCCCCGCACCGTGTCGCCCGAGCGCGCCGAGAAAACCATCGGGCACGAGGTGACCTTCGAGCGCGACATCGCCGATGCCCGCGTCATCGAGCGCGAGCTGCTGCGACTCGCCGACCGCGTCGCCGAGCGGCTGCGCGCGGGCGGCTGGGTGGCCCGAACACTCGCGATCAAGCTCCGGTTCGGCGACTTCGAGACCATCACGCGGTCGCAGACCCTGCCCGAGCCGACCGACGTCGCCCAGCGCATCGCGACGGAGGCTCGCGCGCTGTATGCGGCCTCGCCCGTCGTCGGCCGCGGTCTGCGGCTCATCGGCGTGCGCGCCTCGGGGCTGCTGCCGACCGGAACGGTGGCGAGAGGGCTGTGGGACGACGACGAACCCTGGCGCGAGGCAGAAGGGGCGATCGACGCCCTGACGGAGCGGTTCGGGCGCGGGGCGGTGCAGCGGGCATCCCTGCTGCGCGGGGCCCCGCCGCGCCGTGGGAGTGTGCCCGACGCGGGCGAGTGACTGCCCGTCGGTGCGCTCGACTAGCATCGAGGTCTCGTGAGTCCGACCTACCGCCGTGCCCCCCACGTGGGCACCTTCGCTGCGGAGCACCTCTCACCCTCGTACCCCGAGCGGGCCGCGCGCGGCACCGCCGACCGGCTGCGGGCCTGGCAGGCCGAGGCCCTCGACCGCTACTTCGAGACCGAGCCGCGTGACTTCCTCGCGGCCGCCACCCCCGGAGCCGGCAAGACGACGTTCGCCCTGCGTCTCGCCGCCGAGCTGCTCGCGCGCCGCACGGTCGAACGCGTCATCGTCGTGGCACCGACCGAGCACCTCAAGCGGCAGTGGGCTGACGCCGCGCATCGCGTCGGCATCCGCCTCGATCCCGCCTTCCGCAACGCCGGCCGTGTCGTCGGCCGCGCCTTCCACGGCGCCGCCGTCACCTACGCGCAGGTCGCCGCGCAGCCCTTCGTGCACCGCGGGCTCGTCGAGCAGGCCTCGACCCTTGTCATCCTCGACGAAGTGCACCACGGCGGCGATGCGCTCAGCTGGGGCGATGCGATCCGCGAGGCCTACGAGGGCGCGACGCGGCGGCTCTCCCTCACCGGCACCCCCTTCCGCAGCGACACCGCGCCCATCCCGTTCGTGACCTACGTGCCCGACGCCGAGGGTATCCGCATCTCGCAGACCGACTACCAGTACGGCTACGGTCGCGCGCTCACCGACGGTGTCGTGCGCCCGGTGCTGTTCCTCTCGTACGCGGGTCGGATGCGCTGGCGCACGACCTCCGGCGACGAGATGGAGGCGGTGCTCGGGCAGGCGGACACCGCCGACATCACGGCGCAGGCCTGGCGCACGGCGCTCGACCCGGGCGGCGAGTGGATGAGCGGCGTGCTGCGCGCCGCCGACACGCGCCTCACCGAAGTGCGGCACGCGATCCCGGATGCGGGGGGACTCGTCATCGCGACGGATCAGGCGACCGCGCGCGCGTACGCGGGTCTGCTGACGTCGATCTCGGGGGAGGAGCCCACCGTCGTGCTGAGCGACGAGGCCGGGGCCTCCGACCGCATCGCTGCGTTCGCCGAGTCGGAGTCGCGCTGGCTCGTCGCCGTGCGCATGGTCTCCGAAGGCGTCGACGTGCCGCGCCTCGCGGTCGGGGTCTACGCGACGAGCGCATCCACCCCGCTGTTCTTCGCGCAGGCGATCGGGCGCTTCGTGCGCGCGCGCCGCCGCGGCGAGACCGCGTCGATCTTCATCCCGAGCGTTCCTGCCATCCAGCGGCTGGCGAGCGAGCTCGAGCGCGAGCGCGACCACGCGCTCGACCGCGCGAGCGACGAGCTGCTCGATGACGCGCTGCTCGCCGCTGCCGAGCGGGAGGAGAAGGCCAGCGACAGCGAACTCGCCGAGTACACGTACCTCGCCCTCGAATCGAGCGCGACCTTCGAGAAGGTGCTGTACGACGGGGACGAGTTCGGCGCGCTTTCACCCGTCGGCAGCCTGGAGGAGCTCGACTTCCTCGGACTCCCCGGAATCCTCGAACCCGACCAGGTGCGCGAGGTGCTCAAAGCCCGCCACCAGCGGCAGCAGCGGCGTGCCGCCGACCGCCCCGCGGGCGCGGCGCCGGTGCCGCAGCCCCTCTACCGCTCGCTGAAAGAGCAGCGCACGCTGCTCAACAGCCTCGTCGGGCTCCGGGCGAAACTCACCGGGCAGCCGCATGGGCACATCCACGCCGAGCTGCGGCGCCTGTGCGGCGGTCCGGCCGTCGGCCAGGCCACGGTGGCGCAGCTGCAGCTGCGCATCGAGCTGCTGCGCAAGCAGATGGCGGCCGGAACCTCCTGACCACGGGGCATGATGGGGGCGTGCGCGATACCCCCTACCTCGTCGTCGACGAGCACCGGCTCGAGGCCAACCTCGCTGCCATGGCCGAGCACGCGCGCGCGCTCGGGGTCGCGCTGCGTCCGCACGCCAAGACGCACAAGACACCCGAGATCGCGCGTCGGCAGTGCGAGCACGGGGCCATCGGTCTCACGGTGGCCACGGTGGGCGAGGCCGAGGTCTTCGCCGACGCTGGCATCGACGATCTGTTCATCGCCTATCCGCTGTGGGCGACGGGACCCCGTGCAGCCCGGCTGCGCTCGCTCGCCGGCCGCGCTCGCCTGCGCGTCGGAGCCGACTCGATCGAGGGCGTGCGGATGCTGGCCGACGCCGTGCACGCCGGTCGCCCCGGCGCTGTGCCCCTCGCGATCGCGGTCGAGGTCGACAGCGGCCACCACCGCAGCGGCGTCGCTCCCGAGCGTGCCGCGGCGGTTGCTGCCGCGGCGCTCGAGGCGGGACTCCACGTCGACGGTGTCTTCACCTTCCCCGGGCACTCGTACGGCTCGGGCGCGGCGGCACCCGCGGCGGGCGACGAGGCCGCGGCCCTCGCGACCGCGCGCGATGCGCTCGTCGCGGCGGGCATCCCGTGCCCCGTGGTGAGCGGCGGGTCGACGCCGAGCGCGCGTGCGGCCGACGGCGGCGTGCTCACCGAGCTGCGGCCCGGCGTGTACCTGTTCGGCGACGCGCAGCAGTGGGAGCTCGGCACGATCGAGCCCGCGGCGATCGCGCTGAGCGCGCGAGCGACCGTCGTGAGCCGGCGCGATCATGTGGCGGTCGTGGATGCCGGCAGCAAGATCCTGGGCGCCGACCGCGCCGCCTATGCGAGCGGCTACGGCCGGCTGCTCGACCACCCGGATGCCCGCATCACGGCGCTCTCGGAGCACCACGCGACCGTCACGTTCCCGCCGGACGCCGTCGTGCCGCCGCTCGGCACGGTGCTGCGGGTCGTGCCCAACCACGTCTGCACCGCCGTGAACCTCGTCGACGAGCTCGTCGTCGAGCCCGAGGGGGACGAGGTCGCCGTGTGGCACGTCGCGGCGCGCGGCCGCAACGCTTAAGCGCCGCTAGAGCTGGGCTCGCTTCGCCCGCACGACGCAGTAGAGGCCGTAGGCGATGAGTCCGAGCGCGATCACGACGAGCAGCGGGGCGCCGAACGGCAGCTGCACGACGGCGCGCAGGGCCTCGTCGAGACCGCCCGCTTCCGCCGGATCGACCGTGACGGCCGTGGAGATGAGCAGTGCGCCGACCGCCGCGAGCGCGACGCCTTTGGCGATGTATCCGACTGTTCCGAGCACCGTCACCGCGGTGCCGGCGGCACCGTTGGGGGTGTCGATGTCGTCGAGGAAGCCCCGCCGCGCGCCCTTCACGACGAAGTATCCGCCGATCGCGATGACCGCCGCGCCGCAGAGGCCGAGCAGCACGATGCCGACGGGCGTCTGCACGAGGAACGCGCTGACCTCGCGCACATCGCTGTCGGCGTCGACGCTGCCGCCGAGGCCGATCGTGACGGCGGGCACCGCGAGAGCGCCGTACGCCACGGCTTTGGCGAGCACGACGATGCCACGCTTCCACTCGCGCCGCAGCAGGTGGGCGATGACCGCCTCGAGCAGCAGCCAGAGCGCGAGTGCCGCAAGCCCGATGGCGAGCACCCAGACGAGCACGAGTCCGCCTGGTGTGTCGGCGACGGTGCGCAGTGCTCCGGCGGGGTCGGCCTCGTCGCCCGCGCCGGCTGCTCCCGTGGCGACCGAGATGGCGAGCAGTCCCATGAGCACGTGCAGGAGGCCGTTCACGGCGAAGCCGGCGCGCGCGGTGCGCTCGAAGACCGTGCTGCCGTGGACCTGCTTGGCCACGGAGAGGGCTCCGTCGGCGCCGGCTTTCGCCGCGTCGAGCGCGGCCTTCGCGGCGTGGGCGGCCGTGTTCGACGCATCGTTCATGGCCTCAGGGTACGGCGGTCGCGCGCGAGCGCCCACGGGTTGACGCCTTCGGGGTCAAGGACTAGCGGAAGTCGCGGCTCGGCATCGTGACGCGCAAAGGCAGCGACTCGACGCGGTCGGCGACGATGTTGATGACGCCCTCGGCAGAGCGCTCGAGCGTGCCCCGCACGATGAGGGCGCGGCTCTCGCGCACCGTGCGGCGATAGCGGCCCCACAGCCCGACCGAGCAGATGACGTTCACGAGGCCCGTCTCGTCTTCCAGGTTGAGGAAGGTGATGCCGCTCGCGGTCGCGGGTCGCTGACGGTGGGTGACGACCCCCGCGACCTCGACGCGGCGCCCCGGATCGGCCCTGCGCAGCTCGCGCGCGCTCAGCACGCCGCGCTCGCGCAGCAGCCCGCGCACGAAGCGCACGGGGTGGTCGCCGGGAGCGATGCCCGTCGACACGAGGTTGGCGACCATGAGCTCGTACTCGTCGAGGTCGGTGAACAGCGGCGGCTGCACCGCCGTGACGACCCCCGGCAGGTACTCGGGCCGGGCCTGCGCCGCCGCACCCGCCGCCCACAGCGCCTCGCGCCGCGACATGCCGAGCACGTCGAAGGCGCCGGCGGTCGCCAGGGCCTCGACCTGGGCGGCCGTGAGCCCCGTGCGGTAGACGAGCTCGGTGAGGTCGCGGTACGGGCCGCCCCGCTCGCGCTCGGCGACGATGCGCTGGGCCGTCGGCCGACCGATCCCGCCGACCTCGGCAAGCCCGAGCCGCACCGCGAGCTCGCCGTCGCGGCGGTGCAGCGCGCAGTCGGCGAGGTCGCCGTTCGTCGACGCGGGCTCGAACTCGGGTACGGGCGGCTGCTGGCGGTGGATGCACTGCTCGAGCCCCGTGGGGTGCGCGCGGCGGGCATCCGGAGCCACGGGTTCGTGCGCTGACGCGACCACCAGATCGAGGCGCTCGAGCCCCGCCTCGACCCCCGACCGCAGGATGCACGGCGTGCGCACCTCCACACCGTGGCGTTCGGCATCGGCCGTTAGGCTCGCAGGCGCGTAGAAGCCCATCGGCTGCGCGCGCAAGAGCGAGGCGAGGAAGACGCCGGGGTAGTGCAGCTTGATCCACGAGCTCGCGTAGACGAGCAGCGCGAAGCTGATCGAGTGGCTCTCGGCGAAGCCGAAGTTGGCGAAGGCCTGGATGCGGCCGTAGATCTCGTCGGCGAGCTGACCGGTGATGCCGTTGCCCGCCATGCCGGCGTAGAGCGTCTCGCGCAGCGACTCGATGCGCTCGAGGCCGCGCTTGCTGCCCATGGCGCGGCGCAGCAGGTCGGCATCGTCACCCGTGCAGCCGCCGACCGCCATCGCGACCTGCATGAGCTGCTCTTGGAAGATCGGGATGCCGAGCGTGCGCTCGAGCGGAGCCTTGAGCTTCGGATGGTCGTAGGTGATCGGCTCGTGCCCGAGTTTGCGCCGCACGAAGGGGTGCACGGCCCCGCCCTGAATGGGCCCGGGCCGCACGAGCGCGATCTGCACGACGAGGTCGTAGAACTTGCGCGGCTGCAGCCGCGGCAGCAGGCCCATCTGGGCGCGGCTCTCGACCTGGAACACGCCGATCGAGTCGGCGCGGCACAGCATGTCGTAGGTCGCTTGCTCCTCCTTCGGCAGGGTCGCGAGCTCCCACCGCTCACCGAGGTGCTCGTCCATGAGGTCGAACGAGTACTGCAGGGCGGCGAGCATGCCGAGGCCGAGCAGGTCGAACTTGACGAGGCCCATCCAGGCGCAGTCGTCTTTGTCCCACTGCAGCACCGTGCGGTTCTCCATGCGCGCGTGCTCGATGGGCACGATCTCGCCGACGGGCCGATCGGTGAGCACCATGCCGCCCGAGTGGATGCCCAAGTGCCGCGGGTAGGTGAGCACCTGCTGCGCAAGGTCGACGACGGGTTCGGGAATGTCGTGGTCGTCGCTCGAGAGCACGGCGCCCCAGCGCTCGACCTGCTTGCTCCAGGCATCCTGCTGTCCGGTGGAGTAGCCGAGCGCCCGCGCCATGTCGCGCACGGCGTTCTTCGGCCGGTAGCTGATGACGTTCGCCACCTGGGCGGCATTGCGGCGACCGTACTTCTCGAAGACGTACTGGATGACCTCTTCCCGCCGATCGGAGTCGAAGTCGACGTCGATGTCGGGCTCTTCGTCTCTGAGCGACGACAGGAAGCGCTCGAAGGGCAGCTGGTAGCCGATCGAGTCGACCGCGGTGATGTCGAGCAGGTAGCAGACGGCCGAGTTGGCGGCCGAGCCCCGGCCCTGACAGAGGATGCCGCGGCTTCGGGCGTACTGCACGATGTCGTGCACGATGAGGAAGTAGCCGGGAAAGTCTTTGGCCTCGATGACGTCGAGCTCGCGCGCGATGCGGGCGCGGTCGGCCTCGCTCGCGTCGGGGTACTTGCGCGGCACGGCCGCCCAGACGAGCTCGCGCAGCCAGCTCATCGGCGTGTGGCCTTCTGGTACCTCCTGCCGGGGAAGATTCGGTTTGGCCTGCCGCAGGCTGAAGCCGAGCTCGGTCGCCAGCTCGACGCTGCGCGCCACCGTCCCCGGGTACCGCGCGAACAGGCGCTGCATCTCGGCACCGCTCCGCAAGTGCGAGGTGCCGGCCGCGGGCAGCCAGCCCTGCATGTCGTCGAGGCTGCGGCGCGCGCGCAGGGCGGCGAACGCGGTGGCGAGCGGGTACCGCGCGGGGGTCGCGTAGTGCACGGCGCCCGTCGCGACGAGCGGCAGCCCGCGCTCAGCGGCGAGTGCGGCGAGCACGTCGTTGTGCACGGTGTCGAGCGGCCGGCCGTGATCGAAGAGCTCGATGCAGACATTGGATGCTCCGAACCGGTCGACGAGCGCGTCGAGCTCGGCGCCCGCCGCCGCGATGTGGGCGCGCGTCGGCCGCGCGCGGGCGACGCCATCCGAGGCCGCACCGTCGTTACCGGCGCGTCTGGTGTCGCGCCCCTCGAGCGCCGAGCGCACGGCGCCCTTGCGGCACCCGGTGAGGATCATCCAGTGGTCGCCGCTCGTCGAATCGCCCCCGCGGCCGGCGTGTTCGGCGAGCACGTCGAGGTCGTACACCGGACGGCCCTTCTCGGCGCCCGCGAGCTGCGCGTCGGTGATGGCGGCGGCGAGCCGGTGGTAGCCGGCCTGCCCGCGCGCGAGCACGAGCAGGTGCGTGCCCTCGGGGTCGGGCACGCCCTGCTGCGGACCCGTGAGGTCGAGCGAGAGCTCGGCGCCGAACACCGTCGTGATGCCGTACGGCTCGGCCGCCTCGGCCATGCGCACGACGCCGTAGAAGCCGTCGTGGTCGGTCATCGCGAGGCCCATCAGCCCGAGACGCGCGGCCTCTTCGAGCAGCTCTTCGGGGCTCGAGGCGCCGTCGAGGAAGCTGAAGCTCGAGTGCGCGTGCAGCTCGGCGTAGGGCACGACCGTGGCGGGGTCGGGCTGCTCGAGACCGCGCCGCTGGTACGGCGCACGCTTCTGCGACCAGGCGGGGGAGTCTCCCGCATCACCGCCGAGCGGCGGGCTCGAGCCGGGGCGGCTGCCCTCACGCAGATTCCGTTCGAACTCGCTCCACGGAATGGGCGGGTTGTGCCAGCCGGCCATCAGCGCGGCCCCGCGGCGATCACGCGCTCAGTCGGCACGCGCTCAGTCATAGCGCGCCTCGGCCCACCAGCTGCTGCCCTCGAGCACGAGCAGCCAGGCGACGCCGGCCGCGTCGACGACCTGCAGGCGGTGCAGTCGCCGGCGACGGATGCTCCACCACTGCTCGTCGAGCGGCCACGGGCCCGCCCACGAGGTCACGGGCCGCGTCGCGCCGCCCGCGGCCGGGGCGAACCCGGCGGGGGGCGCGGAGAGCCGCATCCGGTCATCGATGCCGACCGGAGCACCCAGCTCGTCGACGACCGTGACCGCATGCCGCGAGGGGAATACGGTGGCCGGCGCGGGCTGCGGCAGGGCTCCCGGCCAGGGTCGTTCGACCGGTCGGGTGATGACGGCGCGGTCGCCCCACGGCACGAGCACGGATCGTTCGGCGAGCGTGCGGCCGCCCGTGCGCTGTGCGGTGAGCACGGCCTCGTGGCCGAGCAGGCTCTGCACGCGCGAGAGGGCGTGGTGCACGCGCTCGTCGGGCGCGCTGCCCCACAGCCCGGGCTCGTGGTGGGCGAGGTCGTCGACGCTCTCGGGCACGATGCGCACGCGCGTGATGGCCGAGCGCAGGCCCGGCCCGCGGTCGGCGTCGGCGCGCGCCCCCGCCGTGCGCGTCTCGCCGCTGAGCTGCCAGCGCACGCGGTCGACGATCTCGCTCGCGCGGAACGATCGCGGGTGCAGCCAGGCCCGCTCGGTCTCGGTGCCGTGCTCGTCGCGGAAGCCGATGCGGATGGCCGTGGCGACGAGCAGCCGCCCGGTGAGGGTCTCGACGAGCTCGTCGGCGAGCTGCCGCACGGCGAAGGCGAGCTGGTCGACGCGGTCGAGCGGTGGCTCGAGCTCCAGTACGCGTTCGAGGTCGGGCGGGGGAGTGCGCGGTACGAGCGGCGTGGCGTCGGAGGCTCCGGCGAGGGCGTGCCGATGGGCTCCGGCCGCGCCGAAGCGGTCGCGCACGGCCTCGGCGGGCAGCGCGGCGAAGTCGCCGAGCGTGCGCACTCCGAGCCGCCCGAGCAGCGTCGCGAGGTCGGGGTCGCCGAGCGTCGTCACGGCGAAGGGGGCGAGGAAAGGGCCGGATGCTCCGCTCGGCACGATCTGCACCGACTGCTCGGCAGCCACCGTGCGCGCGGCGAGCTCGGCCGCGAAGGGGCCGTCGGCCACGCCGATGCGCACATCGGCCAGCCCACCCCCGAGGGGGTTGCCGGATGCTGCGCCCACCCCTTCGGCGAGCACGGCGCCGCGCAGCGCGAGCGCGGCAGCTTTCTCGCCGCCGTAGTAGCGGGCCGGCCCGCGCGCGGCGAGCGCGAGCAGGCCGGGCCGCACGACCTGCACGCCCGCGACGAGCCCGTCGACGACGTCGATGAGCGGAGCGAACAGCCGGTGATCCCGCCCCTCGTCGAATGGTACGACGACGAGGCTCGTGCACAGCGACTGGGCCTCGCGCCGCCGCTGACCCGCCCGCACGCCTTCGGCGCGGGCGGCGGGGGAGCACGCGACGACCCGGTTGGCCGCCATGACGGCGATCGGCGCGCCTGCGACGGCCAGCCCCTCGCGCACGGCCGCGATGACGGGCCAGTCGGGCACCCACAGCACGAGCGTGCGCTGCATCAGCCGACCCGCCTCGCCGTGAGGGGAGCGGTGTCGTGCCAGCGCTCCCGCGCGCGGTCGGCCGCAACACCGCGATCGAGGCGGCGGATGCCCAGCTCGGCATCCGGCATCATCACGCGCCCGCTGCGGGGCCGGCCGCCGCGCTTCGCGCTCACGGTGATCGTCACCTCGCGCTCGCTCAGGTAGCCGTGGCCGTCGCCGAGGCCCGACCAGCGGCTCTCGGTGAGGCTGATCATGGCCTCGGCCTGGGGCCACGGGCCGAGCACGAGCAGGGTCGAGCCGCGCTCGCGCAGCCGCCCGGCGAGCTTGGCGATCGCCCCGTCGCTCGCCGCCCGCCCGGGGCGCACGACGACGATGCCGAGCGCATCCGCGATCGACGCCGTGACAGTGAGCCACGCGTCGCCCGGGTGCGGCACGAGCACGAGCCGGTCGAGGTCGATGCCGATGCCCTCGGCGGCCTCGACGCCGAACTCGGGCATGCCGACGACGCCGCACCACGAGCCCGCCTGGGAGGGGCCGACGAGTAGCGCCATGACGAGGGCGCTCGAGGGGCTCAGGGCGTAGGTCGCGCCCTCGCGCAGCCCGCCGTCGGGCAGCAGGTCGGCGAGGGCTTCGTGCGTGGGCATGAGTCGCGAGTCGAGCCGCGTGCGCTGCAGCGCGTCGATACGGGCCTGCAGCGCCTGCACAGTGTCAACCGACTCGATCTGCGAGGTCGGGGTGCGCTGGGCCCGCGTGGTCGCGGCGCGCTCACCCACTGCGGCGCCGACAGGGTCGGCGACGGGGGAGAGCGCAAGAGCAGGCATCTCTCCATGATCGAACATACGTTCGAATATGGCAACCTGCACCGACATTCACCCGGCGTGTCGCGAACACCCCAGGCAGACGTCAACGGATGCGGAAAAATGCGAATCCGCATCGCGATGTTCCGCATCCGTTGAAGTGCACGGACAGGCGTGCCGCCGATAGTCCGCGAGCACTCAGCGCAGGGCTCGAGCCCCGCACTACTCCTCCCGCGACACCTGCCAGCCCATGTCGAGCTCGTAGAACTCGGCGGCGTAGCAGCGGGCGTCGTCGTCGCCGGAGATCGCCTCGATGCTGTACTCGATGACCTCAGCCTCGCGGTCGACCACTCCGACCGACCAGCCGCTCGCTTCCATGCAAGCGATGTAACGATCGAGACCCGCGACATACTCCTCGCGCGTGACGACACCGTCGGCGAGAGCCGCGGCCTGCGCTTCCGACGGCTCGATCGCCGCGGGCGTCACCGCCCACGACACCCAGATGACATAGCGATCGCCGCCCTGCCCGCGGACCGTCACGGACTGCGGGTCCTCGACGGTCAGGTCCGTGAGCTGACTGAAGCCGCCGGGCGAGAACACGCCGTCGTCGCCCGCGTCGCACTCAATCCAGCCATCAGGAAGATCGTCGATCGCAATGTCGTAGCGGCCCGGGTCGAGGCACTGCACACGCAAAGCCAGGCCGGTGGCATCTTCGGGACGGTCATCGAGCCGGACGACCGTCTCGCCGGAGCCGGTCACGAGCAGGGGAGTGCCGAGTAGCTCTGCGCCGGGGAACGAGATCACCCGCAGCTCCTCCAACGAGAGTTCAACGCTCGAGGTCGGCGTGAGCATCCCGGTCGCCGCGACGGCGCCGCCGGTGGCGGCACCGGCGAGCGCGAACGCGAGTACGGCGGTGACCGCGACGCGGCCCGTCGTGAGCGTGCGGGGTCGCGGCACCGACTCGGCGACCTGCGCGACGAGCTCCGCGCGCAACACTGCCGAGCGCGAGGGGGTGCGGGGAGAGGCGCTAGGCATCATGAGCGGCTTCATCCAATCGAGTCATCGGTGCGGAGTGCGGGTCGATGCGGTCGGCGAGACGGCGCTTGGCGCGTGAGAGCCGAGATTTGACCGTGCCGACCGGGAGGTCGAGTACGATCGCGGCTTCGCGATCGGTGAGGCCTTCGAGTACGCAGAGGGTGATGATGTGGCGATCGGACAACGGCAAGTCACGCAACGCGGCGCTGGCCGGCCCGTCCTCGAGGTGCTCAGCGTGATCGAGCGCGTGATCCTCCGGCGGCAGCTTGGCGAGGAGAGCGCGATGACGACGGGCGCTGCGGTTGAGGTTCTGCGTCACCTTCGTCGCCGTCACGAGCAGCCACGGCAGCAGCGAACCGTCGACCAGTCGAGCGTCATCGCGCCGCCGCCAGGCCTCGAAGAAGACGATGGCGACAGCATCATCGGCGTCGGCGGGCAAGGGCACGAGGCGCAGCACGTGCCGGTACACACGATCGCGATGCCGGTCGAAGATGCGCCCGAACCCTTCGCCGATGCCGCGCTGGGCCTGCGACCAGTCGTCGCGGTCGTCACCGGCTGGAGGGATGCTCATGCTCTGTAGTGTCCGGCATGGCCCGATCGGTTCCCGGGAGGCGACAACTCAGTCGAGCTCGGCGACCCTCCGCCGCAGGAACGCCGCGCCCGCGGCATCGTGGATGAGGTCGCTCTCGACTACGACGTCGTAGGGCCGATCAAGCATGCCGTCGCCGGGCCGCACGTCAACGTGCGCGACCGGGATGCCCCGCGCGTGCACCGCGTCGGCCATCAGGTAGTCCGACCGCGAGTCGCCGACCGACCACCACCGCTCGGCCGACACACCGCGCGCGGCGAACCAGTCGAGGGCGCGCGCGGCGCCGAGGTCTTTGTCGAGCAGCACCGACTCGACGTCGATCGAGATGATCGTGGGGTCGATGCGGAACCCCGGGCCCACCGCGAGCTCGGCCATGATCCGCTCGACCTCCACGATGAAGCGCAGCTGCGCGTCGCGATAGACCGCCGAGGTCACGTCAGTGCGCTGCTCGATCGAGATCATCACGTGCTTGCCGTCGTCGACGAACATGGTGTCGGCGTAGTGCTCACGCGCGAGCGACTCGACGGCCGTCTTGAGGGCAACGGGCACCGCGACGACGGTGTCGATCTCGAGCACGTCGAGGCCCTGCGGGGTAACCGGCGCCCAGCAGCCGCCCTTCTCGAAGACGCCGAAGACGTGCGCCCCCGCATCCAGACCGCCGGCCACGAGAGGCGCCACGACCTGCTCGCGCATGAAGGCGTCGCTGCGGCCCGTGATGAAGGCGATCGGGATGCCCGCCGCGGCGAGCGTCAGCAGGTCGTCCACGATCGAGTCGATCACGATGCGCCGCTCGATCGGGCTCGCGATGGGGCCGTCGACGTCGAGCAGCAGGCCGAAGGGGGCGGGGGAGGGCATTGGGGGCTCCAGTCTCAGAAGACGCGGTCGGTGTCGACGCCGCAGTGCCGCAGCACCTCGGATGAGAAGCTCGCGGTGCCGATCGCGAGCACGACGGGCGCGCTGCGCAGCAGGGCGGGCAGCTCGGCGGCGGTCGCCCACTCGCCGGGCCACTCGTCGCGCTCGGGGTAGTGCAGGTGCACGCGCTCGAGGGCGACGAAGACGACGCGGCGAGGCGTTGCCGCAGCGGCCAGCCCCGCGGCCACTGCACGGAACCCGGCCAGATCCTTCTCGCGCGGCACCGACACGAGCGTGAGAGCGGGCAGCGCGCCCGTCTCGCGCTCGACGTGCGCGAGGGCGTTCTCGAAGCCGTCGCGGCTGACAGCCGAGTCGACGAAAACTGTCGAGCCGTCGCGCTCGTGCCGCGACAGCCGCCCGGGGTAGTGCACGCGCGCCGCCGCGGCGCGCACCTGCTCGTCAGTCGCATCCGGCCGACCGAGCTCGGTCAGCAGCCTCCGCGCAGCGATCATGCCGTGCGCGGCATTCATGCCCGTGAGCCCCTCGACGACCGCGCCCGCGTACGGTGCGCGGGCGGTCGCGTCGACGCGCATCCGCTCAGCGCCGATGTCGTCGGTGTGCTGACGGATGACCGCCTCGGCCTCCTCGCTCTGCGCGAGGTGGCTCACGAAGCGGATGCCGGGCCGCGCGGCCCCGACCTTGTCGGCGGCGATCGCGGCGATCGTCGGCCCGAGCAGGTCGGTGTGCTCGAGAAAGACCTGCGCCATCGCCAGGCCCGTGAGCCCGACACGCCCGAGGTCGTCGCGCCGGCCGCCGATGCCGGCCTCGAGCACGAGCGCCTCGCACCCCGCGGCGGCGAAGTGCGCGAGCCCCGCGGCGAGGAAGAACCCGCTCGGCCCGATGTAGCCCGCGTCGGGCGCCGGCAGCGTGCGCAGCGCCGCGTCGACCCGCTCGAGCAGCGCGATGTAGTCGCCGAGCGGCAGCACGGCACCGTTGACCCGCAGCCGATCGCGATTGCTCACGAGCCCCGGGCTGAAGACCGTGCCGACCCGCAGCCCCGTCTGGGCCACGAGCGCCGAGGCGTAGGCGACGGTGGTGCCCTTGCCCTTCGACCCGACAACCCCGAGGGCGGGGGCGGGATGCTCGACGTCGAGCCCGAGGGCCGCGACGAGCATCCCGAACCGACGGGGGTCGGCCCGCTGCCCGGGAGACCGCGCGCTCCACTCCCGAAACGCCGTGCGGGATTCCAGCGCGTCGAGGTCGACGGCACGCGAGTCAGCCGCCGCAGGCACAATGGCGTCATGACCCGTCACTGGAATCGCACCGCCATCGTGTTCCTCGTCCTCGCCATCGCTGGCCTCATCGGCACCTGGACCTACAACGTCATCGCCATCATCGAGCGTCGCGACTTTTTCGGCGACTGGTTCGGCAGCGGCCCGGCCGTCGGCTCGCTCACGATGGACCTGCTCATCATGGCAGTCGCCGCGTGCGCCCTCATCGTCATCGAGGGCCGCCGCCTCGGCATGAAGCACCTGTGGGCGTACATCGTGTTCTCGGGGCTCACGGCGATCGCGTTCACGTTCCCGCTCTTCCTCGCCAACCGCGAGCGGCGGCTGCAGCAGCTCGCGACCGAGAAGGCCGAGCCGACCGCCGCGATGTAGGCGCGATCAGTCGATCGCCGGTTCGAGCCGCTCGACCTCGACCTGCACGATGCGTCGTCGCTCGACCCCGCGCACGACCAGCCGCGCCTCCGCGGTCTCGACCGCATCGCCGTCATTCGGAATGCGCCCCAGCCGGTCGACCACGTATCCCGCGATGGTCTCGTACGGTCCGTCGTCGACGACGACGCCCGTACGGTCAGCGAACTCCTCGATCGTGAGCGACCCGGCCACGAGCACGGTCGCGTCGATGGCTCCGTCGGTGAGCGCGTCGGTCTCGTCGTATTCGTCGTAGACCTCGCCGATGAGCTCTTCGACGATGTCTTCGAGCGTCACGATGCCATCGACGCCGCCGTACTCGTCAACGACGAGTGCGATGTGGTCGCCGTCGCGGCGCATGCGCGTGAGCGTCGGCAGGATGCGCGCGGTCGACGGAAGCGCTGCGAGCGGGCGCTCGATGCTCGCGAGGTCGGCGCCCTCCGGCGCCCACGCGAGGTCGCGCACGTGCACGAAGGTCGTGATCCCGTCGAACCCGCCGTGCAGCACGGGGTAGCGCGAATACGGCTGCTCGCGCGCCCACTGCCGGGCCTCGTCGAGCGTGAGATCGCCGCGCACCGCGACCATGTCGGCGCGATGGCGCATGACCTCGGCGAGCGTGCGGTCGGCGGCGTGCAGCACGTCGCCGACGATCTCGCGCTCTTCGTCCCCGAGCCCGTCGTGGGCGTCGACGAGCTCACGCAGCTCGTCGTCGCTCATCTGCTCGGCCCGCTGATGCGGGTCGCCGCCGAAGAGGCGCACGACGAGGTTGCTCGACGCGGCGAGCAGCCACACCAGCGGCTTGACCGCGACCGCGAATCCGGCCAGCACGGGCGCGACGATGAGGGCGAACGACTCAGCGCGCTGCAGGGCGAGCCGCTTCGGCGCCAGCTCGCCGAAGACCAGCGAGGCATAGGCCACGATGAGCGTCATCGTGATGATCGAGATCGCGGCGGCCACCGGCTCAGCGATGCCGCCCGCCACCAGCGTCGGCGTCAGGTAGGGCGCGAGCGCCGTGGCGCCGTACGCCGCGGAGAGGAAGCCGGAGAGGGTCACGCCAATCTGGACCGCAGCCAAGAAGGTGTTGGGGTCGCGCGCGAGGGCGGCGACGCGCGCCCCGCGGGCGCTGCGCTTCTCGAGCGTGACCAGTTGCGATTCGCGGAGCGAGACGAGAGCGATCTCGGCTGCGGCGAACACGCCGCCGATCGCGATGAACAGGGCGATGAGCCCGATGGTGAGCGCGATATCGCCCATCAACGGCTCGTATGGTGACAGTCGTCCATGATCTCAACAGTGTCGGCAATCGCTAAGTGCAAGCTGTGCGTCGGCCGCACGACTGCCGAAACGACGAACGACCCCGGGCTCTCGCCTCGGGGCCGTTCACGGCACACGTGCCGCACTGTCTCAACCAGTTCTTCGCCACACACCTGCCCACAAGCATGTGATCCGTGCGCGAGGGGGGACTTGAACCCCCACGCCCTTTCGGGCACTAGCACCTCAAGCTAGCGCGTCTGCCATTTCCGCCACCCGCGCTGGTTGTGGTTGCTCCGCCCGGAGGCGTCGCGACCGGAGACGACATTAGCACGGATGCCGCGTGCCCTTTCGCGCACCGCCTCACGGGCGCGGTAGGCCCGGTAGCGTTGAGGACATGCCCCAGGATGCTGCGCTCGACCGACTCGGCAGCACCGCCCGCATCGCCCGCGACCTCATCCGCTTCGACACCACCAACTACGGCGAGGGCCGCAGCAACGGCGAGGCCGAGGCCGCCCACTACGTCGAGGCCGAGTTGCGCGACATGGGACTCGAGCCCCTGCTCGTCGACGCCGCCCCCGGGCGCACGAGCGTGATCGCCCGGGTCGACGGCCGGTACGAGCATCCCGTCGATCGCAGCCGCGGCGAGCGCCCCGCGCTCGTCGTGCACGGCCATCTCGACGTCGTGCCCGCCGACCCGGCGAACTGGAGCGTCGATCCCTTCGCGGGCGAGATCCGCGACGGGATGCTGTGGGGGCGCGGCGCCGTCGACATGAAGAACATGGACGCCATGATGCTGACCGCGCTGCGGCTGACGATCGAGACCGGCGGGCCGAATCGCGACCTCGTCGTGGCGTTCTTCTCCGACGAGGAGAACGGGGGAGTGTTCGGGTCGCACCACGTCGTGACCGAGCATCCGCAGCTCTTCGCCGGCGCGACCGAGGCGATCAGCGAGGTCGGAGGGTACTCGGTCGAGCTCGCCGGGCGGCGCGCCTACCTGCTGCAGACGGGCGAGAAGGCGCTCGTCTGGATCAAGCTCGTCGCGCGCGGCACGGCGGCACACGGCTCGCGCGTCATCACGAACAACGCCGTCACGAAGCTCGCCGAGGCCGTGGTCACGCTCGGCCGGCAGCAGTGGCCGCTGCACCTCACCGACACGACGCGGCAGCTGCTCGCCGAGCTCGCGCGCCTGCTGGATGCGGACCCCGAGCAGGTCGGACCAGACGAGCTGCTGCTGCGCTCGGGCACCGCCGCGGGCTTCCTCACGGCGACCGTACGCACGACGACGAACCCGACCGTGCTGCAAGCGGGCTACAAGCACAACGTGATTCCCGACCGGGCCGAAGCCCTCATCGACATCCGCACGCTGCCGGGCCAGGAGGATGCCGTGCTCGCCGAGGTGCAGCACCTCGTCGGCGATGACATCGAGGTCATCGTGATGCACCGCGATCTCGGGCTCGAGAACCCGTTCAGCGGCCCGCTCGTCGACGAGATGGTCGCAACGCTCCAGCGGCACGATCCCGGCGCCGAGGTGCTGCCGTACCTGCTGAGCGGGGGCACCGACAACAAGGCGCTGAGCCTGCTGGGCATCACGGGCTACGGCTTCGCCCCCCTCAAGCTGACGCCCGAGCTCGACTTCCCCGCGATGTTCCACGGCGTCGACGAGCGCGTGCCGCTCGACGCGCTCGAGTTCGGCCACGCCGCCCTCACCGACCTGCTCACCCGCTACTAGAACGGCCCCGCGTGTCCCTCCTCGAAGCGCTTTTCCTCGGCCTCATCCAGGGTCTCACCGAGTTCCTGCCGATCTCGTCGAGCGCGCACCTGCGCATCGTCGGCGAGTTCCTGCCGAGCGCGACCGACCCGGGCGCGACCTTCACGGCGATCACGCAGATCGGCACCGAGCTCGCCGTGCTGCTCTACTTCTGGAAAGACATCACGCGCATCATCGGCAAGTGGTTCCGCTCGTTCGGGCCGCGCGGCGGGTCCCACTCCGAGGGAGGGGAGCGGGGCATCCCGCGCGACGACCCCGATGTGCGCATGGGCTGGCTCATCATCATCGGCACCGTGCCGATCGTGCTCGTGGGCTATTTCGCGCAGGAGTACATCCGCTCGAGCTTCCGCTCGCTCTGGATCGTCGCGATCGTGCTCATCGTCTTCGGCATCCTGCTCGGCCTCGCCGACTGGCTCGGCAAGCGCACGCGCGAGCTCACCGACCTCACCTACCCGCACGGCCTCGCGTACGGCGCGGCGCAGATGCTCGCGCTCATCCCCGGGGTCTCGCGCTCGGGAGCCACGACGACGATGGGCCTCGCGCTCGGCTACACCCGGCCGGCCGCCGCGCGCTACGCCTTCCTGCTCGCGGTGCCCGCGGTCTTCGGCAGCGGGCTCTACGAGCTCGTCACGGCCATCCGCGAGCCCGGGTCGAGTCCGTTCTCGGGCCTCGAGATCGCGGCCGCCACGGTCGTCGCCTTCGGCGTCGGCCTCGCGGTCATCGCCGGGCTCATGGCTTACATCTCGAAGCGCTCGTTCCTGCCCTTCGTGATCTACCGGCTGCTGCTCGGCGGCACCCTCATCGTGCTGCTCTCGACGGGCGTGCTCGACCCGCTCTAGCGCGGCTCGCGCCCGCGCGCGACCCCGCGCGAGCATCCGCACATCTCCACAATTCAGGAGATGGCGCGCGCCGATGCGGCTTCAGGATGCTCCACCGGCGTGTCGCGGACCGTGGAGTCACGCGACACCTGAGTTGTGGAGATCGGCGCGGCTCGGCGACGTGTCGCTCAGACCGGAAGTTCAGGGCGACGCGCCGGGCGGAGCGGGCGACACGACGAGAATCTCGTCAGAACACCGGGCCCCGCGGACAGTCGAACAGTCTCCTCAGCCGGCGCCGGGCCCGTCGGCCGGCGGCTCGTCGTCGCGCTTGCGGAGGTAGCGCTCGAACTCCTGCGCGATGGCCTCGCCGCTCGCCTCGGGCGCCTCGACGGCGTCACGCGCGCGCTCGAGCTGATCGATGTACGAGCGCATCTCGTCGTCGTCGTTCGCGAGGGCGTCGATGCCCTCCTCCCACTCGCGCGCCTCATCGAGCAGGTCGCCGCGCGGAATGACGACGTCGACGAGCTCCTCCAGCTTGTCGAGCAGGGCGAGCGTCGCCTTGGGCGAGGGCGCGTTGTGCACGTAGTGCGGCACGGATGCCCACAGCGACACCGTCGGAATCCCGGCCTCCTCCGCCATCGTCGCGATCACGCTGAGAATGCCGACGGGCCCCTCGTAGCTGCTGCGCTCGACGCCGAGCTCGTCGCGCACGTCGGGGTTCTCGCTCGAGCTGTGGATCGCGATGGGGCGCGTGTGCGGCACGTCGGCGAGCAGGGCCCCGAGCAGGATCACGCCCGTGATGTCGGCCGTGAGCGCCTGGTCGATGGTCTCGGTCGCGAAGGTCTTCCAGCCGCGCGAGGGCTCGGTGCCCAGCAGGAGGTAGATGTTCTCGTGGTTCGTCCCGCTCACGCCGATGGGGTCGTCGCCCGCCGAGCGCGTGCGGGGCATCCCGTCATCGCCCGCGGGACCGTAGAGCGTGACGCCCGGCCAGCGCAGGCGCCGCTTGCCGTCGTCGTCGAACTCGACGTGGGGTCGGTTGAGCTGGAAGTCGTAGTAGTCCTCGGGGTCGATGTCAGCGATGGGCACGACGTCGAGCACCTCTTTGAGCGCGCGCACGGCGCCGCTCGCGGCCTCGCCGGCGTCGTTCCAGCCCTCGAAGGCGACCACGAGCAGCCGCCCGCTGCGGAACAGATCGCTCTGCGTCACCGATGCACCCTCCTGACGCCCGCGGCCGGTGCCGAGGGGTCGCCCCAGGATAGAACGCAACTAGACTCGTGCGTCGTGACCGCTCCGACTCCTGCCGCCGTTCTCTGGGACATGGACGGCACCATCGTCGACACCGAGCCCTATTGGATGCGCGCCGAGACCGAGCTGGTCGGCGAGCACGGCGGCACCTGGAGCGAGGCCCAGGGCATGCAGCTCGTCGGTTCCGGCCTCGTGCAGTCGGCCCGCATCCTGCAGCAGGCGGGCGTCGCCCTCGAGGTCGACGAGATCATCAGCACCCTCACCGACCGGGTCATGCTGCAGGTCGAGACGGACGTGCCGTGGCGACCGGGCGCACTGGAGCTCATCACCGAGCTGCGCGCGGCGGGCATCCCGATCGCCCTCGTCACAATGTCGATCCGTCGCATGGCGCTGCAGATCGCGGGCGCGATCGGCGACGACGTCTTCGATGTCGTGATCGCGGGCGATGATGTCGAGCACCCCAAGCCGCACCCGCAGCCGTACCTGCTCGCCGCCGAACGGCTCGGCGTGGCCATTCACGACTGCGTCGCGATCGAAGACAGCGAGTTCGGGCTCGTCTCGGCCGTCGCGTCGGGTGCCGCCGCGATCGGCGTGCCCCTGCACCTCACGCTGCACGAGGGCCCCACCCACGAGCTGTGGCCGACGCTCGCCGGGCGCACGGTCGCCGACCTCGCCGGCGCGCTCGCGCGTCACCACCACCGAGCGACAGGGGCCTGAGCCATGACCACCCGCCGACAGAGCGGCCCCTTCGTCGAGGGCGACCAGGTGCAGCTGACCGACCCCAAGGGGCGGCTCAACACGATCACGCTCGAGGCGGGCAACGCCTTCCACAGCCACCGCGGCGTGCTGCAGCACGAGGTGCTCATCGGACTGCCCGACGGCAGCGTCGTCGAGAACTCGCAGGGCGTCGCCTACCTCGCGCTGCGCCCGCTGCTGACCGACTTCGTCATGTCGATGCCGCGCGGCGCCGCCATCATCTACCCGAAAGACGCCGCGCAGATCCTCGCGCAGGCCGACATCTTCCCGGGTGCGCGCGTCGTCGAGGCCGGCGTCGGCTCGGGCGCGCTGAGCATGTGGCTGCTGCGCGCCATCGGCGAGCGCGGCCACCTCTTCTCGTTCGAGCGGCGCGAGGAGTTCGCGCAGATCGCCGAGGGCAACGTGAGCGCCTACGTCGGCGCGCGGCCCGAGAACTGGACGATCACGATGGGCGATCTGCAGGATGCCCTGCCGCAGGCCGTGCCCGACGGCACCGCCGACCGCGCCGTGCTCGACATGCTCGCGCCCTGGGAGTGCCTCGACGCCGTCGCCGCGGCGCTCACGCCCGGGGGAGTGCTGCTCGTGTATGTCGCGACCGCCACGCAGCTCTCGCGGGTGGCCGAGGCGATCCGCCTCACCGAGACCTTCACCGAGCCCGTGTCGACCGAGACGATGGTGCGCGGCTGGAACGTCGACGGATTGTCGGTGCGTCCCGACCACCGCATGGTCGCGCACACGGGGTTCCTGCTCACCGCACGACGGCTCGCCGATGGCGCGGGGCGCTTCGTGAAGGCCAAGCGCGGCTCGAAGACCGAGTACGGCGACGTCGACCTCGAGCTGTGGACTCCGGGGGCCGTCGGCGACCGGCAGGCGAGCGACAAGCGCCTGCGCAAGGCCGCCCGTGAGGCTCAGGCCCTCGCCGAGAAGTCGGCGCGCCGCCCGATAGAGTGACAGGTGTGACTGCGACCCCCCGACGCTCTGTGCGCACCGCTTCCGCCCTCGTCCTGACCAGCGCCCTCATCGGCTCGCTCGTCGCGTGCACCGGCCCCGCCGCCTCGGGCGCATGCACCCCCGTCGTGCCGACAGGGGATGCGCCCGGCTACGTCGAGGCCTCCGGCGCGTTCGGCAGCGCCCCCGAGGTCGAGTTCCCGACGCCGCTCACGACCGATGGCACGCAGCAGGCCGTGATCGACGCGGGCGAGGGCGACCGCATCGCCGCCGGCCAGATCGTCGACTTCCAGGTCAGCCTGTTCAACGGCGAGGACGGCGAGCTCATCACCGCGAGCGCCTACTCCGACGAGGAGGCGCCGCTGCGCCGCACCGCCGGCAGCGAGATCGACCTGCTCGCCGAGGCCGTGCAGTGCGCCCAGGTCGGCTCGCGCATCGCCGTGACGGGCACGATCGAAGACGTCTTCGGCGCTGACACGCTCGACCCCGGTCTCGGGCTCGCCAACGACGACGCGATCGTCATGGTGCTCGATGTGCAGGCCGCCTACCTCGGCCGGGCGACCGGTCTTCCCCAGCTCGGCGCGGCGGGCATCCCCGCCGTCGTGACGGCACCCAACGGCACGCCCGGCGTGACGATCCCCGATGAGGCGCCGCCGACCGAGCTTCGCTCGCACACGCTCGTGCTCGGCCAGGGTGCGGCGATCGAGGAGGGCGACCGTGCCGTGCTGCACTACACGGGGCTGCTCTGGAGCACGAAGACGATCTTCGACTCGAGCTGGGAGCGCGGCGCCCCGGCGACGTTCACGATCACGAGCTTCGAGAACGACCCGAACGGCATCGTCACCGGACTCGCCGACGGGCTCGTCGGCCGCACGGTCGGCTCGCAGGTGATCGTCGTGATCCCGCCGGAGTTCGGCTACCCCGCCGGTCAGGCCCCCGCCACGATCCCCGATGGGTCGACGATGGTGTTCGTCGTCGACATCCTCGGCATCGAGGGCTAAGGCCCCCATGCCCTCGTCGTCACGGCGGGTACCGGTCGAAGAGCGCCTGTTCAGCCTCGTGCTGGCGCTCCTCGCGACCGAGCAAGGGCTCACGAAGGCCGAGATCCTCTCGACCGTCACTGGCTACGCCGCGCGCTACGACGTCGCGGCCGACCGCGCGAACCTCGAGCGGCAGTTCGAGCGCGACAAGGAGGAGCTGCGCGAGCTCGGCGTGCCCCTCGAGACCGTCGACGCGCCCGGCGCCGACGGCGACACGAAGCTGCAGCGCTACCGCATCCCGCCCTCGCGGTACCAGCTACCCGACGACATCGTGTTCAGCCCCGAGGAGTACGCGATGCTCACGCTCGCGGCCCAGGTCTGGCGCGAGGGGTCGCTCTCGACCGACTCGCGGCGCGCGCTCACCAAGCTGCAGTCGCTCGGCGTGCGCATCGACGACGCCGTCATCGGCTTCGCCCCGAGCATCCGCACGCGTGACGCCGCGCACGAGCCCCTCACGGCCGCGATCGATCGCGGCCAGCAGGTGACCTTCCCGTACCTGAAGCCGGGCCAGGCCGCCGCCGAGCACCGCACGGTGTCGCCGCTCGCCCTCGTCTTCCACGAGGGGCGCTGGCATCTGCACGCCTTCGACGACGGGGTGGATGCTCGGCGCACCTTCCTGCTGCGCCGCATCGTCGGCCCCGTCGTGCTCGCGGGCGCGCCCGCCACGGTGCGCCCGTCGGCCGACGAGCCGGCGCGCGTGCTCGACGAGCTCGCCGCGCTCTGGCGGTCGACGGTGGCGACCGTGCGCGTGCGCCCGGGCAGCGAGGCCGAGGTCGTCATGCGCAACCGCCCGGGCACGGAGGAGGCCGCGCGGGGCCTGCAGGTGCACGCCACCGACCTCGACATCCTCGCCGACGAGCTCGCCGCGTTCGGCGCCGACGTGCAGGTCGTCGAGCCCGCGGCGCTGCGCGACGCGGTGCGCGCGCGCTGGCACAAGGTGGTGCAGACGCATGGCTGAGCGCCCCGCCCCGCCGAAGGCGCAGGACAAGCTCGCCTTCCTGCTGGCCCTCGTGCCGTACCTCATCGACCAGGTGCGCGTGACGGTCGACGAGGCTGCCGCGCACTTCCGCACGACTCCTGACGAGATGCGCAAGGCCGTCATGCTCATCGCGATGAGCGGCACGCCCGGCGCCGACGGCACCTACACGCACGAGACCCTGTTCGACATCGACTGGGACGACTTCGACGAGCGCGGCATCATCCGGTTCCGCGCCGCGCCCATGGAGGACAAGCCCCGGTTCTCGTCGCGCGAGGCCGCCGCGCTGCTCGCCGGTCTGCAGCGCGTCGCCGCCCTGCCCGAGTTCGCGGCCCGCGTCGACATCGTCGAGCTCATGGCCAAGCTCGCGCGCGGTGCCACGGGGGCACCCGCACCGCTCGCGGTGCGCGCGGGCGAGCTCGCCGCCATCCAGGCGACGCTCGCCGAGGCGGTCTCGACCGGGCGGCGCGTGCGCATCGACTACGTGACGACGCGCGGCGTGCGCGAGGTGCGCGAGGTCGACCCGATCAGCTTCGACGGCGTCGACGACGCCTGGTACCTGCGCGGATGGTGCCTCACGCGCGACGCCGAGCGCACCTTCCTGCTCGACCGCATGGCGAGCGCCGAGCTGCTCGGCGAGGCCGAGGCGCACGAGGCCGCGACCCCGGGCGACGAGCTCTTCCAGGGCGCATCCACGGACGAGCGGGTCACCCTGCGCCTGCCCGCGGCGGCCCTGCCGCTCATCGCGGACTACCGCGGGCCGGAGGACCCGGTGCGGATCGAGGGGGAGAGCGCGACCGTGACGCTGCGCATCGCGCACGTCGGCATCCTGGGGCGCATCGCCGCCCGGCTCGCCGGCGGCGTCGAGATCCTGGAGCCCTCGGTCGCGCGCGCGGCGGTCGCCGACTGGGCGCGGTCCGCGCTCGCGGCCGACGACGGCGGGTCCGCGCAGGAGACTCCGAGCGCCGACCGCTAGACTCCGACACATCGCATCCGTGAACGTAAGGACGACCCCATGTTCGGTGGAAACCTCGGTGGCTGGACCGGCCTCATCCTGCTCCTCGTGGTCATCCTGCTCTTCGCCGCCCCGAAGCTGCCGCAGCTCGCGCGCAGCCTCGGCCAGTCGATGACGATCTTCAAGAAGGAGATCAAGAACAAGGACATCGACGGCGAGTCGGGGACCGACGCGGGCACCGCGCCGAAGGCCGACAGCACCGACACCTCCTCGTCGAAGTAGTCCGTGGCCGGCCGCGAACCGCGGCCCCGGAATCCCGAGGGCCGCATGTCCCTCGGGCAGCACCTCGTCGAGTTGCGCAAGCGCATCTCGATCTCGGCTGTCGCGATCATCCTGTTCTCGATCCCGGCCTGGTGGGCCGTCGACTTCGTCTGGGCCGCCCTCAGCGCCCCCGTGCTGGCCGTCGCCGAGGCGCAGGACCGCGATGCGACCCTCGCCTACACGACGATCGGCGAGGCCTTCGACACCCGCCTGCTCATCATGTTCTTGGTCGGCATCGTGGCGTCGTCACCCATCTGGCTCTACCAGCTGTGGGCGTTCATCGTGCCGGCCCTGCATCAGCGTGAGAAGCGCTTCGCGATCGGCTTCATCGCCGCCTCGGTGCCGCTCTTCGTGGGCGGTTGCCTCGCGGCGTGGTTCGTGTTCCCCAACATCGTCATCCTGCTGACGAGCTTCGCCTTCGGCGAGTCGGCGACGCTGCTGAGCGCGCGCATCTACCTCGACTTCGCGATCAAGTTCATTCTTGCGATCGGGGCGGGGTTCCTCTTCCCGGTCGTGCTCGTGGCGCTCAACCTCGCCCGCGTGATCACGGGCACGGGCATCCTGAAGGCCTGGCGATGGGCGATCCTCGGCATCACGGCGTTCACGGCGATCGCGACGCCCGCCGCCGACGTGCTGTCGATGGTGCTCCTCGCCATCCCGATGGTGGGGCTCTACTTCGCGGCCGCGGGCATCGCCTCGATCAACGACAAGCGGGTCGCCAAGCGCGAGGCGGCGCTCAACGCCGAGTACGGCATCCGCGTCGATGAGTGACGCCGCACGCGACACCGACGCACCGAGCCCTGCCGAACGCTACGCGGCCCAGCGCGAATTGCGGGCGCTGCCGCGCCTGCGCGCCTTCCGCGACGGGCTGACGATCGAGCTCGACCCCTTCCAGCATGCCGCCTGTGCGGCACTCGAGCAGGGCCGCAGTGTTCTCGTCGCCGCGCCCACCGGCGCTGGCAAGACGATCGTCGCCGAGTTCGCCGTGTTCCTGGCGATGTTCGAGCCGAGCGCCAAGATCTTCTACACCGCCCCGATGAAGGCGCTGAGCAACCAGAAGTACACCGAGCTCGTCGCCCAGTACGGCCACAGCGAGGTGGGTCTGCTGACGGGCGATACCAACATCAACGCCCGTGCGCGCATCGTGGTCATGACCACCGAGGTGCTGCGCAACATGCTGTACGCCGACTCCGACCTGCTCACCGACCTCGCCTTCGTCGTCATGGATGAAGTGCACTACCTCGCCGACCGGTTCCGCGGGGCCGTGTGGGAGGAGGTCATCATCCACCTGCCGGCGCACGTGCGCATGATCTCGCTCAGCGCGACGGTCTCGAACGCTGAAGAGTTCGGCGACTGGCTGCAGGCCGTGCGCGGCGACACCGACGTCATCGTGAGCGAGACCCGCCCCGTTCCGCTCGAGCAGCACGTGCTCGTGCGCTCGAAGCTGCTCGACCTCTTCGACTCCTCGGGCAAGGCCGCCACGAACCGCGTCAACCCTGAGCTCGTGCAGCTCGCGAAGGCCGGCGGCCACACCCCGCACCGCGGCCGCCAGCACCATCCGAGACGCTGGGAGAAGCGGCCGGCGGGGGAGGGGCGCGCCGATCGCGCCGAGATCGTCGGGATGCTCGGGGCCCGCAATCTGTTGCCCGCGATCTTCTTCATCTTCAGCAGAGCGGGTTGCGATCAAGCGGTGAAGCAGCTCGTGCGCTCGGGCATTCGACTCACCGATGCCGCCGAGCGTGAAGAGATCCGGCTCATCGTCGAAGAGCGCTGCCGCACGCTGCGCGACGACGACCTCGCCGTGCTCGGCTACTGGGAGTGGCTCGACGGGCTGCAGCGCGGTGTCGCCGCGCACCACGCCGGCCTCCTGCCGGCCTTCAAGGAGGTCGTCGAGGAGCTGTTCCAGAAGAAGCTGCTGCGCGTCGTGTTCGCGACGGAGACGCTCGCCCTCGGCATCAACATGCCCGCGCGCACCGTCGTGCTCGAGAAGCTCGAGAAGTTCAACGGCGAGGCGCGCGTGCCCATCACGCCCGGTGAGTACACCCAGCTCACGGGCCGAGCCGGGCGGCGGGGGATCGACACCGAGGGCCACTCGGTCATCCAGTGGACGGGCGGGCTCGACCCGCAGGCGGTCGCGTCGCTCGCATCGCGTCGCACCTACCCGCTCAACTCGAGCTTCCGCCCCACGTACAACATGGCCGTCAACCTCATCGAGCAGTTCGGTCGCGAGCGCACGCGCGAGGTGCTCGAATCGAGCTTCGCGCAGTTCCAGGCCGACCGCGCCGTCGTCGATCTCGCTCGCACGGTGCGCAAGAACCAGGAGGCACTGGAGGGCTACGCGCGCGCGATGACCTGCCACCTCGGCGACTACACCGAGTACGCGGCGCTGCGGCGCGAGCTCAGCGACCTCGAGCGCGGCACACGACGCGTCGGCGAGCCGGGTGAGAAAGCCGACAAGCTGCGCCGGCAGAAGCAGATCGAGGGCGTGCGCACGCGCATGCGCAAGCACCCGTGCCACGGGTGCGCCGAGCGTGAGGCGCACGCGCGCTGGGCCGAGCGCTGGTGGCGCCTGAGCCGCGAGACCGAGAAGGTCAGCCGGCAGATCACGGGTCGCACGGGCGCGGTGGCCGCCGTCTTCGACCGCATCACCGACATTCTCGCCGAGCTCGGCTACCTCGAGACCGACGAGCACGGCCGCCTGGGTCTGACGACCCACGGCCGCTCGCTGCGCCGCATCTACGGCGAGCGCGATCTGCTCGTGGCCGAGAGCCTGCGTCGCGGGCTCTGGCGCGACCTCGACGTGCCCTCGCTCGGGGCGATGGCCAGCGCCATCGTGTATGCCGCGCGCCGCGATGACGGGCAGGCACCCGAGTACGCGCTGCCGCGCGGCGCCTTCCGGCCGGCGCTCGAGCGCACGCAAGAGCTCTGGGCCTCGCTCGACGATCTCGAGCACGAGCATCGGCTGCCGGGCAGCGAGCCCCTCGCCACGACGCTGGCCCTGCCCATGCACCGCTGGGCCGCCGGGGCGTCGCTCGACGCAGTGCTGCGCGATGCTGACCTCGCGGCAGGCGACTTCGTGCGCTGGACCAAGCAGACCATCGACCTCCTCGATCAGATCTCGATCGTCGCCGATGGACCGGTCGGGCGCACGGCGCGCAGCGCGCTCGACGCGATCCGCCGCGGCATCGTCGCCTACAGCTCGGTCGCCTGAGCCGGGCACCGTGCCCGGTCGCCTAGGATTCTGCCTCGTGACCTCGACGATCCCGGCCGATGCGGGCCGTGCCACCGCACGACCGCTCTCGCTCGATCTCGCACTGCTCGCGGCCATCGTGGGCGGGTGGTTCATGGATCTCGGGTACCCCGACATCGCCTGGTGGCCGTTCACGATCGTCGGCACCGCGCTCGTGCTCGCAAGTCTGCGCGGCCGCAGTATCGGTGGTGCGCTGCTCGTCGGCGCCGTGAGCGGCTTCGCCTACTACGGCATCCTCATCGAGTGGCTGACGGTGTATCTCGGCATCGTGCCGTGGCTGGCCCTGACGCTCGCGCAGGTGTTCTTCACGGCGCTCGGCGGCGTGCTCATCATGCTCGCGTGGCGCTGGGTGCCCCGCGCCTGGCCCGGCGTCGCCGGTCGCCTCATCCTCACGCCCGCCGTGGTGGCGGCGGCGTGGACGGCGCGCGAGGCGGTCGCGAGCGTGTTCCCCTTCGGTGGCTTC